>ONVD01000045.1 GCA_900321185.1 uncultured Eubacteriales bacterium | reverse complement strand
CGCAATAGAACTGACTGTACTCTGCCCTACAACGTTTCAATACACTCACCCCTCGCGGGGTGAGACTACGATAAAACGCAACAAAAAGCAAAACAAGAGTTTCAATACACTCACCCCTCGCGGGGTGAGACCGTAAACACACAAAATATATAGTATATTTACTATCTCACCACAACATCTTGGGGTGGACAAATAATTTTAAAGCTCAAAACTGAATGTGCAATACACATTCGCACCACGAACTAGACTGATTTTATCAAATATAAGCTAAAAAATCAAGGAAGATGTTAAGTCTATCGTGTCCTTTATACCATAATGTTCTATTTTTCCATCAAAGCGATTACCTAAAATATAGAATCTCACACTATCTTTTGAAGTATCTATGACATCTAAAATTTGTTTTTTTAGCATTACAAAAGTTTGATTGTCCACAATACACTCAAACACAGAGTTTTGTACACGTTGACCATAATTCTGACAAAGTTTTGACACTTTTCTAAGCCTAGTTGTCCCTTTTTTATCTAGTAGAGATATGTCATAAGAAATAATTATCATCATAGTTTTACCTCAAAAGGGATATATTCTGGTAGTTCGTTGCGAATATATTTGGACAACAATCTAGCTTGAATGTAAGGTAATAGTCCTATTGGCGTTTTTTCATGTAACACAGGGTGCATAATTTCTTCTTTTTTCCTGGATTGCCATTCATGGATAATGAGTCTACGGCACTCATCCGTCATTGTCACAGCACCTGTTAGATTTGTAATAAAGCAAGATTTATTTAGTTGTTTTTTATTAAAAAGGCTCAATACACATCTATCTACTACAAAACAACGAAATTCTTCCATAATATCCAACGATAACGACGCTCTGCCAGGTCTATCTGTATGAAAATATCCCACATACGGGTCAAGTCCCACTGTCTCTAAGGCAGACTGACAATCTAGAGCCAAAAGAGTATACAAATATGATAACACAGCATTTACAGGGTCCAATGGTGGACGCTTATTACGAATCTCAAATTTAAAATCTTGATTTTTTAATACTTTGGAAAATGCATGAAAATATTTTTTTGCAACGACACCTTCAAGGCCTCGTAATGTTTCCAAATCTTCAACAAAAGGAACATCTGCTATTTTTTGTTCTATATACTCTACATCAGTTTGCAAATATGGTTTAAGCGTTAGGTCTTCACGCATTTGCTTGGCTAGATAATTTCGTGAGTTTTTCATTTTTGCTAAAATGGTTTTTTGAGCCAAATACAAGCAAGTACTACTTTGTCTCATTTTTTCGTACTGTATTACTCTTAGATGCACGTTGCCGTGAACCTTCCCAGTCACTCGTGCCAAAAACTCACCTGATGGTTTTAAAAAACATAGTCCGATACCAGCATCGGCGCACTTACCCATAAGTTGTGGCGAACAACCAAGATAATTAAAACAAACTATATTTTCAATATTACAAAATGGAATACGTGCAACAATTTCTGAATTTTTTGTTAAAACAACATTCAATCCATCTAATTTGAGGTATACATCTTCTTGTGTTATATATAGTGTGTTAAGCAATTTTCGCATTTATTTCTCCTACAAATGGTAAACAAATATCCTTAAAAGAGCATGCATTACAATGCTTGCCAATATTTTTGTTGGGAACTTGCTTTGTGGCTAAAAACGTTCGCATTTCGTTTAAAGTTTTTTCCAAAAGTTGTGCAAAAAAGTTTTCGTCTTTTAATTTAATACGTTTGCGTATAGAAGCATAATAGATATATCCATCTACTTGACAACCAAAAATTGCTCTGGCACAAACCATTTGACCATACAACTGTAAACCGTCAAAAATTTGAATTTGTTTGTTTTTGTCTGGTGCTCCTTTTTTGTATTCCACAATGTTTATTTTTACTAATTTTCCATCATTTTTTTTGTATTCTATTAGGTCAGCAATGCCATACAGTCCAAGTGCATCACTAAAAAGTGGTACACTACGCTCCACACGAACATTACCACGACTTTCGCAAAAATTTTTGTCATCCACTTTGGAATGTACTATTTCGCCTTGTATTGTATGAATGTTATCCACCCACTCATTCTCAACAATATTTAGCCACCATTGATAGTGACAAAAAACATAGTGTTCAAGACTATTTAAGGTTATTTCGTTATCTAACATCTACCACCATTTCGTATTTTACTAAGTCATTTGGCTCTATCGTTATCTCGTAGTCATCCAAACTATGCGCGATCTCGACACCGTCTTTTCGCTTTATCTTTACTGAGTCAAAAAGTTTTGCACTAGGCAATTGTCCTGTATAATTGTCATGCTCCCACCAAATAAGTTTGACAACACGCATACTTCCTTCTGGACGTGCGGCAGACACATCATTTTCAAACAATGTTTTGAGAGCGTCTTTAATCTTTAATGCATCTTCTTCAGTAAAACCATTTTTCTCTGCAAAGTGTGTATTGATACTACCATTTGTACGGTATAATCCGTAGTTAAGATAATGTTTTAACCCCATAGTATCACTACTTTTTGCACCTTCTTTGGTATCGCTATTTACAGATTTGGTGATTTGCATAGACTCAATTTCTACTGGGTCAACCGAAAATGCTGGTTGAATAGACATACATCCACGTACACCCAAACTAAACCCATTCAATGAATTCATTGCAAAAACTTGTCCAAAGGTACGAACGTCTATCCAGTTTGCGCATACTTTTTGACGGATTATATCCAATTGTTTAGTCTTTTTACTAACATCCAAATTTTCTTCTTTAGCAAAGGCCATAAATCTATCCGCAAGTGAAGCATAATCATCGTCAGTAGCATCTTGAGATTGGATAAAAATTTTGTTACCCTCTTGTTGTAGTCTATTGCGTATTTTTCGTTTTAAACAAACATCAGATACCTCGCCTAAGTCTTCGATATTCATCCTTGGGCGATTACCGTTAAGTGGGTCCCCGTTAGGGTTTGCGTTTTTAACCTCAAAAATAAGTGTAAAATCTATTTTTTTGTTTAATGTTTCCATAATTTGTTATTCTCCTTCGTTCTCTATTATTTTTTCATTTTGGTCTTCGTTGTTGCTTCTGTAATTACGCTGTCCATAATACCCCAGTAAGAACATCTCAGAAAGTGCTTTGTTAGATGTAAAGTCTTCGGGTGACATCTTGGTTATTATTTCTTGAATTATACCTTTGAAGTATTGCACCAAACCACCTCCACCTTGTTTGTATAATTTATCATAATATGGTTGCAATTGCTTTTCTAGGTTAAACCAAGTCTTGCCTGGACGAATCGTAAATTGTGTAAACATCCTTTCAGCATTTGTAGATGTATTGCTTCGTTCGGCTCGTGTCGCTACATACTCCACTTGCTCGGCAATTGCAAGCAATCTGCCAAAAAGATAACTGCGGTCTGTATTTTGTGTATCTAATTGCATAAATTTTCCTCCATAATTTCTATAATTATTAATGAGTGCGCATGTCGTGCAAAGGCTGTTGTACCATCTGCCACCGCTATCAAAAGCACTCCGCAACATTACATTGCACACAGCACTTTTTACTAGTGATTGTGGTAGTTTTCGAGCCTCCATAACACAAGGTAAAATTTGTTTTAGGAATTGATTGTAAACTTTTGAGTCATGAGATGTTTTGTAATAACTGATGCTAAAAATCTCATAAAAGGTAGGCGTTTTTAAAATTGTTTTACCGTCTTTTTGATAAATCCATTGCGTTTTTTCAAACCAAACTTGTAGGTTTTTATAATACTGTGAACTACAAAACTCATTATAATAACATATAGACATTCTACCTTGTGAGTCACCATCCAACATGAGTACATTTACATTATCTTCATTTGTTAATCGATTTAAATCTTTTGTGTATTGCCCATATTGCATAATAGCATTAATCGCTTTATTGCTGAGTCTATCAAAACCATTACTAGAAGTATCAATTTCTGATTGTTTAAGAATATCAGCATTAAAGTCCTTTTGCTCAATATCAAACACATTAAAGACTTTTTGTACCTGACTGTTCCACGTAAGAATTGTTAAATTATCATGCAGAAATGCGTGGTCATGTATTAGCCAACGCAAAGTTGACATGGCATTTTGCATAGAACTTTGCCCAAGAGTCACCGCTTGTGTATCTTCATGCGGGTCAAACCGTCCACCATAAGTCACAATTGTGTGATCGTTGGAGGAAATTAGTTTTGCCTTGTCCCCTTGATGTCTTATTTTTTGTGGGAAGTATGTCTGTAGTGGTTCAACTTGACCGTTAAGATAGCTAATGTCTTGTCGTTCATCATTTTCCCCTAAAATGTCTCTGTAATGTTGTACCCACTCTTTATATAATTGATTGTTTTCCCACATTGCATTTGGTAACTGCGAACCAACCACAAAACGAACCAAATAACCAGACAAATCATCCAAACTAAGCTCTTTTAACTCATCAATTTTTTCATATAACAGATGTAAAAACTTATTGTTGTTATCTTCAAAAAACTTGTACAGCAACTTTAGTTGATTGCTCGTTGTATAATCTGCCCATTTTTTTAGATTGTCTAAGTACATTAGATGTTTTTTTATATGGTCTTCAACTTTTGCATTATTTGACTCAAAATCTGACCAGTCATTAGCAAGATAATCTAGTTTATCAAATAAAGGATGCGCCGCCACACCACTGGTGCGTCCAATACTTTTTGGCGTGGCCGGAATAATAGTCACTTGTTCTTCTTTAGGCACAAGCCTTGCGTTTATTAATCTAGCATTATCATCAAGAGTAACTTCCAACTGAGCATTTACTGCCACAAGTCCATCTTTCATTAAAAAATTACCCACATCAGACAAGTCATTAACTAATGGATTATCCTTTAGCACGTTATATGATTTTAACAGTTGGCTCCACAAACTCATACATCCACCTCCCCTTGTATCTCTCTGTCACAATTATCATCACTCGTAGCAATAGACCGAAACTGCATATTGTTAACAGTACGCCTAAGTTCACACTGCTCGGGCCGTCTAAACTCTATTACACCATTGTGCATAACGACATTGTCGAGACATGCATACAAATGGTCATCGTCTTTTGTTGGATAGATAAACCCACAAAACATGATACCAAATGACAAGGCCTCTACATCAGCGTAGTAACTTGTAACACTATCAAAATCACACGGTTCTACAAAAGCAACGCATTCACGCTTCCCCAGGAACAAGTCTCGTTTGCCCCCCTTACTTAGGTAACGTTTGGCGATGTTGTGATGTTTGTTCTCGTCCCTATCTTGTGCTAAGTCAGGACGGTTTAGATCCCATTCAAAATGCGCCTCTACTACATATTCTACATCATGCAAATAAGTATATCTATACAGTCCCGAACTAAAATCTTGCATAAAAAGTTTTATATTTTTTGATTCAGTTTGAATTGGTTTTACAATTTTCACTCGGTCTATTATCCAATTAAAAGTAGGTTTCCAATAAATTGCACTTGCAATACCTTTTAATGCCTCATAAGTTGGAACTTGATATGTACACAACTCACCACCAATCTTGGTTATTGGGTCACTAAATAGTGCATTTTTACCCCACACTCTAAAAATTATGCTATTTCTCATTCAAAAAACCCTCCGTCAAACTCCATTTTTTGTATTTCGTCAGTTACACCCAAATCATCATCATAGCCTGATGTTAGGTACCAAATACCAGTGTTTTCTCGGTATTGTGAATATGAATTTTGGTTGTTTTTTATTTGCATTTGCACCAAAAAACGCTGGCATTTTTTGGCGTCGATATTGTTCAGTTTGTCTAAATTATTAATTAATTGCTTCCCTTCCTTGTAAGGTACCAACACCGAAACGGTGTTTTGCTGGTCTATAACTCTAAAGTTTTCTGTCACTGTTTTAAAATTCATTGTTAACAATCTAAATTTATTGTCATCATTCTTTTGGGACAAATTACTTTTTTTGCCCATAAGTTCGTCCACAAGAGTCGTGTTACCACTGCAAATATATTTTAGGTCTTGCACTTTGCTATATTGTAGGTTAAAGTATTGGTCAATACTTGCTTTGCTGGTTATTTCTTCATGGCGTTGTTCACAATTCATTTGGCAGGCTTCCATATAGCGTTGTGAGTCTACAATATCCACCACGCTTTGAATGTTTTCTAGACTGTTAGCCAGCTTAACAACGTACACATTGCCCAAACACTTATTACCGTTGTTGTCCACTAGTTTACCTTCACGATTGCATCTGCCAGCAGACTGAATCAAACTATCTACACCGCATTCAGAACGAATAACACACTCAAAGTCAACGTCCACACCAGCTTCTATTAATTGAGTGCTTACCAAAATAAATTTTTCATGATTTTGTAGTGCTTTGCGAATTGTGTCAATTTTGTCCAAACGATGTTGAGCACACATGTTTGTAGACAGATGATAGCATTTTGTATGCTCTTTTAACACCAAAAACAACTCCTTTGCTGCCCTTTTGGTATTGACTATCACTAGCAAATTTTGTACGCTTTCAAACTTGTGCAAAATATATTCTTTTGCTTTACCCAAATCTAGTGGAGTATCATTTTCAAAAATTATCTGCGTGCGCTTTAATTCAGGATATTGCTGGCTAACAAGCTTAATAGGTGAATCAAGGCACAACGGCTTAACTGCCTGTTTGTTAGAAGAATACTCACCCAAGCGAGAAAGTGTAGGTTGTGTAGCAGAACACAACACGATTGTACAATGCATTGATGTTTGCAAAAATTTAATTAACAAATTAAACAAGCCAACGCATTTTTTAGGCAATGCTTGAACTTCATCAAAAATTATGACCGAATTTGCCAAATTATGAAAGCGTCTATTATTTTGACTAGGTTTTGAATAAACACTTTCCAAAAAACTTACCATAGTGGTAAAGATAACCGGTTCGTCCCAAGTACTAAAAAACTTGTCAAACTTTTCGTCTTGCGTTGTTTCGGTATAAGTAACCGCATTGCTATGACTCTCCACCAATATTTGTTCGTAACCCACAGATTTGAGAATATTGCGAACAACTTGAGCATTCTGTTCAATAATTGATATAAACGGCACAACGTAAATGATTTTATTTAATTTATTTTTAATAGCATTCCCCAAGGCAAATCTAAAACTTGTGCGAGTCTTACCACCACCAGTCGGTACATTTAACTCAAACAAACCAGTCTGTTGCTTAGATTTTTGGATACATTCATTATAAATCTCGGAACGTATATCATTTAAGGGTGAATGTGGAAATTTTTTTGTAGACTCATCCATATAATTTGCTATGGACAAAAACGCTTGCTGACAATCTGTGTTTGCTTTTATAATGTCACCCATCTCAAAGTTATGTGCATCAGTGCGATCAGCATCAATAAGAGTACTGTAGAGAAGTCGAATAAACATACTTAGGTAAAATTGTAGCAAACCAAACAAGTTGGCCTTATCAACCTCTGTGTTACAAACAGGGACAACCGAACTAGATATATACATTATGTGACGCCAAACAAGGTCACACTCGTGGTTGAACTCTGGAGTTAATATCGTCCTTTTTATTTGATTCAAATCATCTGCACAATTATTTAGCATTTGATTGTAATTTGTCAGGAACTCTAAATCATTAAGCTTTGTATACAATTCGTCTAATCTACTTTGGTAATGGTCTGCCATATTGGTTAACCCCGTATGATGACAAGATATCGCCACTGCCATACATTGTAAAATGCATTTAGCATTTGGTGTTAAGTCTTTTTGGTTGATACACAAATCCAACAAAAACACTGCTCCACTAGTAGAATGTTCTACGCTTATATTTTTGCCACTCAATTTTTGTGCAAAAGCCTCACAAGCTTTGCCAAAATCATGTATTTCACCTAAAATAAAAGTTATATTGGGAATGGAAAAACTTTGCAAATATTGGCTACACAACTTTGCTGTATTTTGCGAATGCTCTTGCAAAGTCTGAACCCGCCCATCATCTGTTTTTCTTGCTAAAATCTCCAAATCTATCATATTATAAGTTTACCAACATCTTAAACTAACGTCAAATAACTACCAATTTTTTCCAATTTGTTCTATCAACTAGCCACAGATTACAAAGTACAAACCATCTAGTCAAAACAATTAATTTAAGACATACTCCTTAGTTTATTTATAAATCTTACAACGCTATACAAAAGTAATGTTTAAAGATGAATAAAACTTACTGAACATAGTATACTCTTACATTTGTAAGAGGTCAAATATTTTCCTTACATTTGTAAGATAATAATAATTATGGATAATAAGTTCAAGGATAATTTAAAACTATTGAGACAAGAAAAAGGCATAGGTCAAACCGAACTCGCTCAACAAATTGGTGTGAGCAAAGGCATTATTAGCCTTTGGGAAAACGGCTTGCGTGAACCTAACATGTACTCTTTGATACTACTTGCTCAGTTTTTCGGTGTGAGTATAGATTATCTTGTTGGTCTTGAAGAATGACACGTAAATTTTTAAATGAGGCTATGGGTATTTTTTGTATTACTTAATTTAATAAAAAACCAAAAGTTAGGTCTAAGCCAAACTTTTGGTTTGATTTATATAAATTTTACTCTTAATTGTTGTAAACAGCACCAGCAGTTGCATACATTGTTATGCTCTCTCCACAAGTAATTGTGTACAATATTTTGTTAGAATCTACAACTTTGATTGTATGATAACAAGCATCATCACCAGTTGAATTTTTGCCGTCTGCAACTTCGTCAGAATAGGTGTAAACATAACTGCCATCTTCAACCTTTTTGTCTGCTTTAAACGTGTCTAATGGATCATTCCAAACATCAGAAGAAGGGTCCAAACATTCATCGTTTGATGACGTCCTTGTAAAACTTAACACGTTATCTCCGTCAAATTTAATGTAGATGTAAACATCCATAGCCTCGCCGTCTGCTTCGACACTCTTATATCCTGCATACACTTTGGTTTGGTCGACGTCAGCGGGAGTAGTGTCACCGCATGCACTAAACAAAACCGAACAACTTAACACAAGCATCACGGCTAAACATATTGCTAACGCTTTAACATTCTTTGTTTTTTGATTTGTCATTATATGTTCTCCTTTTTTTTATTTTTAACAGTTAAATGATATTAATAAACAACACAAAAGTCAAGCACAAAAGAATAAATTAGGCATATTCTTAGCATTTGTTAGGATATCTCAAGCAACATTTTTTATGTAATGTCCAATAAACAAACATTTTTTATTTTTTGTAACAAATTTATGATTTTTTTGGAACAAATAATTTGGACATGTCATTGTGTTCGTGCGAAAGTAATGCAACTTTGTTTTGTATCCCACCACTATAACCTGTCAAACTGCCGTTTGAGCCCACTACTCTGTGACATGGAATAATAATGCAAATAGGATTCCACCCAACTGCACCTCCAACTGCTTGGCAAGACATGGATTTTAGTCCTTGCTTTTTAGCAATAATTTTGGCTATATCGCCATAGGTTAATGTTTTGCCATATGGAATTGTGTTTAAAATATCTAAAACATCTTGCCTAAAATGAGTCAAGCCTGTTATTTTGTATTTTGGAACAAAATCTGGATTTTTACCGCTAAAATAAATATCCAACCATTTGATAGTCTGTCTAAAAATTGGCAAATCTTTTTGTTCACAATCTAAAGTATGCCTTTGTGCATCTTTTGAACTAACAAAGTGTAATCCAGTTAGATATTCTCCATCACTAATTAGCAATATGTCGTCAAAACCATCTGGTGTATGATAACTACATTTGTACATCATTATGCCTCCGTTATATTTTAATTTGGTTGTTGGTAATTATTTTTCAAATACCAATATAGCTTTTGCGGCCGCTGTGCTTGACATTGTTACTAATGTGTATCCCTCTTGCAACATCTCATTTGCTTTGGCCTCAATCTTTTGAGCCATTTCGTTGGCTTTTGGTGAATATTCTATAACTACAGTTTTGTACATAATTTATACTTCCTTTCGTTTTTATTTTATTTATTTTACATTAATTTTTTACCATCACTAAACGCTTGACCTACTTTTTTGCCTATCTCATAATATCCATGATTGAAAGAGTCAAAAGCAATAGCGCGTATAGCATCTACGTTGACAGTACCATCTGGGTTTAAAAATTTTGCGTCAACCGAAACATTGACTACATTTCCCAAAACGCCATAACCTTCTTGGTTTTCTGCAAGTGTACATTCCATACAGATAGGCAATTCCTCGATAATAGGTGCATTAACATGTTCACTTTTTATGGCGTGCAAGCCAGATTTTTCGAACTTGTCCTTTTTGTTATTGCCCGAAATCATGCCAAAATAATCCGCTTCTACAACATGGACACCATCTGCCAGAGATACTGTAAACGCTCTTGTACGCTTTATATTTTGTGTGGTTTTGTGTCCCTCACTAATATTTAGTTTAATCTGATTCGTTTCATAAGCAGTACCCCACGCAGCATTCATCACGTCCACACTGCCATCTTCGTTATAAGTGGCAATAAGCAACACTGGCATAGGAAAAACAACCGCCTCACCTTTTAGATTTTTCCTCACGTCTATTTCCTCCTTTTATTAATGCTTATATTATACCACAACAGTTCACAATACACCACTTTTTTTATTAATTTTAAAAAATTAGAACACAATCTACATATATTTAAATTTTATATTTTTTAATTTTAGATTCGTTGACTCAATAACAAATATATGCTATCTTATTATTGATAATAGAGCCTAAAATATTTGTACTAAACTATGACAACTCAAAGATAACTTAATAGAAGGAATAAAAATATGAATTTTTTTAAAAAAGCATATTGCCGTACTTACCAAGCCATCTTTAGACTTGCATTGCCATTACTGCCATACAAAGACCCTCAGATGCTAAAAGACGAAGTCGAGATTGTGACAGTACTTCAACAAACCCAAATCTCATGTGTATTATTAGTGACCACCAAAGAGTTGTTTACTCGTGGGCTGTGTAGTAGTTTGATAAAAACACTGAACAAAAACAACATAACTGTAATAATTTACAGTGATACAGTTCCCAACCCAACCACAGATAATGTAGAGACAGCACTACAGTTGTACCAACAACAAAATTGCCAAGGGTTAATCGCCTTTGGTGGGGGCTCCGCTATGGATTGTGCAAAAGCCGTTGGAGCACGAGTTGCCAACCCAAACAAAACTCTAGCACAAATGAAAGGTATCCTAAAAGTTCACAAAAAGATACCCACACTTATTGCAGTGCCTACTACTGCCGGTACAGGCAGTGAGACTACATTAGCAGCAGTTATTACAGATAGTAAAACTAGGCTCAAATACGCTATAAATGACTTTCCACTCATTCCCTCTTACGCATTACTGGACGCAAAGTTGACAGTTGGGCTACCTCCAGACATTACCGCCAACACTGGAATGGACGCCCTCACTCATGCGGTCGAGGCATACATTGGACAAAGCACCACAAAACAAACTCGAGAATGTGCCTTGAACGCTACAAAGTTGATATTCGAAAACTTGCTCACAGCATACAAGTATGGTGACAATATGCAAGCACGAGAAAATATGTTGGTGGCATCTTTTAACGCTGGCAAGGCGTTTTCCAAATCTTACGTTGGCTATGTGCATGCTATTGCGCACTCACTTGGAGGTAAGTACAATGTAGCACATGGTTTTGCTAATGCAGTAATTTTACCGTATGTATTAAAAAAATACGGCAAAACCATCTACAAAAAGTTATGGCAAATGGGTGTATATGCAAAACTGTTTGACAAAACGTTATCTTACGAAAATGGAGCAAAATTGTTTATTTCAAAAATTGAAGAACTTAATAAGCAAATGAACATTGACAACCATATTGACCAGATACAAGAGCAAGATATCCCAACGCTTGCTCAAAGAGCCGAAAAAGAAGCAAACCCTCTATATCCTGTACCAAAATTGTTGACAGCAAAACAGTTAGAAGAGATATATCTCGAGGTAAAAAATGGCAAGTAATTTAACAAGAAAATATATGGTCATCTTTAATGTTATCATGGCAGTTGCAATCTTTGGTATGGATATCTTGTATATGTCTATAGGCACACTGTTAATAAAAGGCGTAACCAGCGGGCTATTTTTTGTTATGGGACTGGTCAATTTTATTTACGCAGTCAAGAGTAAGACAAAAAATTTTAAGTCATCACTATTTTTGTTACTAGGATTGTTTTTTGCTATGCTCGGAGACATTATCCTTAACATAAACTTTGTAATAGGTGCTACACTTTTTGGTATTGGTCATATATTATTTTTTGTATCCTACTGTTCACTCATACGTTTTAAGTGGTTTGATATACTCTACGGCACAGCGATTTTTGTGCCCTCGATGTTGTTTATTGTGTTGTCGCCATTATTTGATTTTGAACAAGTACTAATGGAAGCGGTTTGCATCGCGTATGCATTGGTCATCTCTTTTATGCTAGGCAAAAGTATCTCCAACCTGATACGTGACCACACTATACTCAACTTGACTATATTTATTGGCTCAGTTTTGTTTTTCTTTTCGGACTTGATGTTACTGCTCAATGTTTTTGCGGGGCTTGGTAGGGCTTTTGATATATTGTGCCTACTCACATACTACCCTGCCGAAATCGTGTTGGCACTGTCAATCTTTGTAAGCGTAGAAAAAAACGAAAACAATATTGAAACAAAACAGCCAACTATCGACAACTAAAATAAATTAACAAAAGGGAAAAACTACGTTGAAACACGAGATATTATACAAAATTTGTGATTTGGAATGTACTCTAAACGAATTAAAAGATTTTAATCGACACATAGATACATATGATTTTGACTTTACCGATTCGTTTGATGACTTTTATCATCTTGACACTATTTTGAATGCACTTTCACAATTTGATAGCAACAAAATTGACACCGATTATTTATCTTATTGGGCTAATGCATACAATTGGATAATTATGTCCACAAAATGGAGACAAAGCGACAAGAACGAAACGAAAAACTTTAAGCAGTTTGTAAAAAATGCAATTTCGGATTTGTTGGATAGTCTGTCGTTTGCTGATTTATCTCAAAGTACCATAAAAACCTCTAAATTTAGGGCAAAATTTGTAGCACTTGACAATCTTTTGGAAAAAGTAACAAATGATTATGTTATTTACTTTGTACCCTGCAACAAAGACGACCCAATGTTTGTAAATTTTCTTTGTATCAATAACGTGACTAAAGAAAGTATTGAGGTCGATAATGGCTACCTCAGTTATGGTGACAATCGACTTAGCGAAAAGCAGATTACCAAAACAAAATTTAAGGAGCTTATCTCCCTCTGTCATAAAAACAATTATAAAAAGACAAAACTAGTTATTGAAAATTTAGAAAATTCATTATAATTATACTAAAACAAAAAGATATTCACAATGGATATCTTTTTTATTATTTTAATTTTGATAGTTTATTGTAAAAATTAAGCACTATATACACGTTTTTTAGGTACTATGCACATGTACTATGCAGTACTATCTTAGTTTTGTACTTTGGTTTTGATATTTATCTAAAAAGTGTTCGGTAATATTTTGTGCTTCTTTTTGTGCTTGACAATTAGCATTATATACGCTTTCTAAATATTTGCCATAATCAGATTTTTTTTGCTTTTCAATAGTATTACCCAATTGTTTGTTGTTAATAAAACCAGCATCAAACGCTTGCTCCTCAATGCAGGCCACATATTTTGATGTGACATTTTGTAGCGTCTCGACCAAACTACTTGCTTTGTTGAGTGACTGGAATGTACCTACATCCATCCAAATAACATCTTTGCCCAATTCATTTAATTTGCAATTACCACGTTTTATATACTCATTGATAACATCTGTTATTTCAAGTTCTCCACGTTTGGATGGTTGTATATGCTTAGCAATCTCGACTACACTATTATCAAAAAAGTAAAGTCCTGTGACGGCTAAGTTAGATTTGGGCTCGGCAGGTTTTTCTTCTACAGCGGTAACATTTTTGTTCTGGTCAAATACAGCAACACCAAAACGTCTAGGGTCAGCCACATGATAGCCATAAATCTCTGCTCCATTTTGCAATCTTGCACTTGCCTTTAATTGTGGCAACATACTATCACCATGGTATATATTATCTCCCAAAATTAGGCAGACGTTGTCATTACCAATAAATTTTTCACCCACCATAAAAGCATCTGCAATACCACGTTGAACATGTTGCACTTCGTAACTTATATTCATCCCCAATTCCGCACCAGTGCCAAACAAGGTCTCAAACTTTTGTTTGTCCTTTGCGTTGGTTATAATCAGTACGTCCTTTATGCCCGCCTGGATAAGTGTAGTGAGCGGATAATAAATCATTGGTTTGTCATAGACAGGCAAAAGAGGTTTGCTGACACTGAATGTCAATGGGGCAAGTCTTGTACCATTGCCTGCCACTAAAATAATACCTTTCATATCATATTCTCCTAAATAAATTTTTAGCGATTCAAAATTTTTGAGCATTCTTGCTCTTCGT
>ONVD01000044.1 GCA_900321185.1 uncultured Eubacteriales bacterium | reverse complement strand
TTTGGGCGTTTGCTATCTTCATTGCACGAATTTTTTCTACCACTTGGCTGGCTGTTTTTGACATATTTTACCTCTAATAAATACTAGATTAAGGATATCATATCCATGCAAATAAGTCAACCAAAGACAACTATCACGATTGGATTTCTTTGTTATTCTTACTTTAGCAATTGTTAGTTTGTTTTTTACAAAAAACATGCAACTTAAAAATCATTTGCTAAACAATACTCAAAGTTTTTATTAAGACTAGACAAGAGATAATTTTTGTTGTATAATTGTTATTATGCGACTGTGGCGGAACGGCAGACGCGTTAGGTTCAGGTCCTAATGGGCGCAAGTCCTTGAAGGTTCAAATCCTTTCAGTCGCACCATTATTTTTTATCCAACCAAACATATATGGTTGGTTTTTTGTTGTATTACAACGTACGACACGAGTTAGAGTATAACTATAATATTTTGGGCACAATCAAATCAAACTTTTTAGCCAATAATCTACTGCTAAGGCTTTTGCATTTACAAAAACACTATTGGCACAATTTTGACAGATAACGCCATTTTGTACAGAGTAACATTTACTACCAAAATACTATCCAATTTATCTTAGTTTTGCCCATTCATATTACTCTCGCAGTAAATAAATTGTAACACACTACTCGACACCAAAAGCAAAAATTAGTAAACTAACATATACAAAACTTAAAGTATATTTTTATTTTAAAAAAACTTAAAAAATTTTTTAAAAACATATTTACAAACACAAAATATTTTGTTAAAATATCAGCAATTTGAGTAGAGTATTCGAGGTGAACAGATGTTTTTTAACAAAAGAAAAAAAGCGACAAACACGACCATGCCAAGTTATACCAGAGAAGAGGCTTTGCAAAGGTCTATTGTAGTATTTGGAGAAAAAGGCCAGAACAAACATGTCCTTGCTAGGAGTTTTGCAAAAAAACATGGTTTGTTGTATATCAACCTCAACACCGCTTGTACGTGCGACACTAATTTGGATAAACTTAAGGCAGATTGTGCGTTCTACAAGGCCAATGTCGCACAAATACGTAATATCGAGGCCCGCCCAAGTCTAGAACGCCGTTTCGTAGAATTTGCAAATTTATCTATGGATGAGTTTAATTTTAGACAAGCATTCCCTTATGTGCAAAATCTTTATGGCTATGGCTTTAAATCTACTCTTTACAACGAAATGCACTCACTGTCACCACTCTATGGTGAACTATACAAACAAATTTGCGTTAACACATTATTAAATAATATAATAAAGGAACTCAAAACTCCTTGCGTGTTGGATATGGACATCGAAAAACACTTGTGCCACACGCTCACTACTAAAGATATACAAGATATGAATACAGCGCACCAACATTTTGTCAATTTTGAGCCTTACGACCAAAATATTAAAACTCTAGGAGCATACTTACAGACAAAAACACCGACAACAATCGAAAATATCAAAACGCTCAAAACTCTACAAAAATTTGGGACAAAAATAAACATAACGAATATTAAAAACACAGACAATTATTACAGTAAATTTTGCCGAGATTTGGCTGAGGGTTATGTTATCTATGCCGACTTTATAAAAGAAAAGACTCGCGAAATATCCTACGGCAAAAAAAATCCTACAAAAGCACAACAATGTTACACCGAAATAGACAAAGACCTACTCCAAGAAGTCATGGATATAGCAAGCGTGTATTACACTCCTACTACTTCATCTACAGAAAATGTTACCTGTCAATCTTTAAAGATGGCAAATTAAAATGCATAGTACCCAGATACTATGCATTTTTTATTATTAAAATAACACATTTCGATGCCGTACTTACGGTACTATGCACAAACTAAACAATGTGTTTTATCTCTACATTAACATACCATCCGTCGACCAATCACTCAATTAAGTGCTTACAAACAAAAAACAATGTACTATCTACATTGTTTTTTACTGTTAATATTTTTTGGTCGTCAAAATCATTTCATTGTTGTTTTCGTTATCTTTTTGACTGAACAAATCCAAACCCTTAATTACCTTTAAGGCCTTGTAGTTGTGGTTTAAACAATCATTTACCATATCTTTGTAATATGGGTTCTTGTTTAGCACCTGCAATTCTTTATTAATATCTTTTAAAGAAGCTTCTTCCAAAATATTGTTATTGGTATCAAACAATTTGCCATGTAAATGCTCAGGCAAGTTCTTGATCTGTTGGATAGATTTGTCATCTGTCATTTCTGGAGCCATTGCTAACAGATTTAACAAAAATTTATCATG
>ONVD01000043.1 GCA_900321185.1 uncultured Eubacteriales bacterium | reverse complement strand
TGTCTAACGAACATTTTGGATTTTGCGTTTTGTTCGGTGTATAATTAATTATTCTAGTCAAAGATTTGCACAAAGTTTTGCACTTATCCACAAAAAAATATAAATATGAGTTAAATTTACTTTGTTTTGTATTAATATATGATATAATGAGTCTGTTTAAAAGGTTGTGTTGTATGGAAAGTAAAAAACTAAATATAGGGCTTTTTGTTGACAGTTGGTTTCCTATGGTAGATGGCGTAATCAACGTTGTGGACAACTATGCTAAAAGGTTATGTAAGATTGCTAACGTCACAGTTTTTGCACCAAAAGCACGTGGTGAATATGATGCAAGCGGTGTACCATACAATCTAGTGCAATGTAAAAGTGCGAAAGTGTGGTTTTTGGACTATGACTTGCCTATGCCAAGGTGGGATAGCAATTTCAAAAAAGCGCTCAAGCATGCTAATTTAGATATTATTCACGTGCATTCACCCTTTTCTATTGGCAAGAGTGCAGTTAAATATGGTAAAAAACACAATATCCCAATTATTAGTACTATGCATAGTCAGTTCGAACAAGATTTTTTGAGGGCAACCAAATCCAAGTTGTTAACCAAAATATGTCTAAAAGCAATCATGTCTGTTTTTAACAAGAGTGACCTTTGCCTTACCATGAACTCAGCATGTGTGAAACTACTTATGAGATATGGTTGCAAAACTAAGATAGAGATTTTGCCAAATGCTACCGACCTTGTCCCTTTTGACAACCCTACAGAGATTAGAGTACAAACACGTCAAAAATACAGTGTGCCAGCACACTACAGAATGTTTGTCAATGTTGGCAGACTGGACACTATCAAAAATATAGATTTTGTGCTGGACGTATGCAAAATCCTAAAGGACGAAGGCTTTTTATTCAAACAACTCATCGTTGGGGGCGGAAAGGACGAACAAAAATTTAAGGACAAAGTGCACAGGTTAGGACTGGACGACGATGTTATCTTTACTGGCAAGATTATGGACAAAGCCGAACTTAGTAAGATTTATCAAGCATCGGACCTGCATGTTTTTCCTTCCTTTTACGATACAGATGGTATTGTGCGTATTGAGGCTTCTACTTTTGGGGTGCCTACTATATTTGTAGAGGGTAGTATTGCCTCATCTACTGTTACAGACAACGTCAATGGTTTTGTAGGCAAAAATGACACACAAGCATTTGCAAATAAAATAATAGATATATTTAAAGATAACGAACACTACCAACAAGTAAGGTTAAATTGTCACAGAGATTTGTATATCACTTGGGACAGTTTGATGGATAGATTGCTGGGTGTTTATACAAGTGTTTTACAGGAGAATATATGCAAAAAGATTTAATTTCGGTTGTTGTGCCATGTTATAATATGTCACACTATTTAAAAGATTGTTTTGAGAGTTTAGATAACCAAACTTACAAAAATTTTGAGGTTATTTTTGTAAATGACGGCTCGACAGACGACACTTTACAGTTATTAAAGCAATATTGCAAAAACAAAACAAATTGTCAATTAGTAGACCAACAAAATGCAGGTCTAAGTGGGGCTCGTAATTCTGGCTTAAAATTGGCAACTGGTGAATATGTTTATTTTTATGACCCAGATGATTTTTTATCACCACAATTATTATTTGTATTACATAAAAATTTGGTTGAATATAATGCTGACATTTCGATTGTTCGTTACAAACGGGTAAAAGAAAATTTTAGATCGAATTATTCAAAACTTGAGAAACTTTCGCAAAAATTTCAAGTTTTTGACCAAGAAGATACAATTTCACAGTTGTATAGTGGGATGCTATTTGATGTTTGTGTTTGGAACAAGCTTTACAAACATATAATATTAAAGCAAATAAAAACGTACCCAAATGTTTTTAATCCGCAAATAAAATGTGGAGAAGATATAGAATTTAACTATAAATATTTAAAATATTCTAAAAAGGGTGTTTTTAGCGATGCTGTGTGCTATTGTTATCGTCAGCACAAATCTAGTATTGTACATAATGGTTTTAATGAAGAAAAATTAACCGACTTTATTGGCCTTAATTATGTTGAGAGAGATTGTCATCAAAATTTCCCAGAGGTTGAATTGTATATCAAAGGTTGGAAGAGCTCAGTTTGTGTGGCTATGCTGTGGAGTATCTTTTTGAGCGATTATGATGACAAAGACAAAATCACGCGATTATTTGACAATTTTAAGGATAATTTAGCATGTATACCACTTGGCAAAAATAATAGCAAATTGTTGCGTGTGGTAACGCCTTGTGCTTATCCGTTGCTAAAACTAGGTTTGGCAAAGCGTTTGCATTTTAAAGAATAATATATCCAAGTATAAAGGTCGAGAGAGTACAAAAAAGGGTAAATATATGTCCCAAGATTTAATTAGCGTAATCATACCTTGTTTTAATACAGCCAAGTTTTTGCCTGCATGTTTTTTGGGACTCGAAAAACAGACTTACAAAAATTTTGAGGTCATCTTTGTCAACGACGGCTCTCGAGATATCACTCTACAATTGTTAGAGAAATATTGTCAAGGCAAACCAAATTGTAGTATTATCAATCAACCCAACTTGGGTGTCAGCACGGCTCGCAATACAGGGCTAAGGCAAGCAAAAGGCAAATACATCTACTTTTGTGACTCGGATGACGTTATGTTGCCAAATCTACTAGAGGTTTTGTTAAAAAATCTAAAAGACAACGATGCAGACCTATCTGTATGTAATTTTAGACACATTAGCGAATATGGCACGCCTCGTCTAAAACCTAAAAAACACACAGATAAAAAAGTCATTTGTATGGATAGGCAAGAGAGCATGTGTCAATTGTTTTGTGGTAGATTTTTGCAAACATCTATCTGGAATAAACTGTACAAAAAAGACATCTTGACGCAGATAGCAAGCTATCCAAAAGTATTTAGCCCACAAGTTTGTTGGGGCGGAGATAGTGAATTTAACTTTAAGTATCTAGAATATTGCACCAAGGTGGTGTATATCGACAATCAGTTGTATGGCTATCGTAGGCGTAGCGGAAGCATTGTGCACAGCCACTTTAATGAAAAAATGCTAACCAACTTTTTTGGTATATCCAATATTATCTCATCTTGCGAAGCAAAATACCCTAGCGTGCTAAGATATGCCAAAAGTTGGGAAGGGCTAGCTAGCATTGCCACTTTACATTATATATTCAAAAGTAATTACAAAGACAAAGCGACGATACTATATCTTCAAGAGCAAGCCAAAAAGGATATCCCGTACATCGTGTTTAGCAACAAAAATGCCCTTTATTTTAGAGTTTTTGCCCCACTGGGATACGTATTTTACAAAATAGCCCTTTGTGGTAGAAAAGTAAAAACCAAAAAATCTAAAACCCAAATTAGTTCAGCAAAAAATCCTATTGCTTAGATTGTCCCCACGAGAATATGGGGCTTTTTGTTTGGTTTTTATTCGCTTAGGTTGACAACGCTAACAAATTATTGCATAATATTGTGTTAATATATTTTGAGGTTAAAAATTATGGACAAAACATACAATCCAAAAGATTTTGAAAGGCAAATTTACGCCAAATGGCTAGAGGAAAAAGCGTTTGCGAGTTCACCAGATGACACAAGACCAAAGTTTAGTATACTTATGCCACCACCAAACATAACGGGGCATTTGCATGTAGGTCATGCTATG
>ONVD01000041.1 GCA_900321185.1 uncultured Eubacteriales bacterium | reverse complement strand
CCGAATGCTCGTACCTAAGCATTTTGGCGTAACTAAGTCTACATCCGTCATAAATACTGGCATGGTTCTCTTTGTCACAGATTATGTAGTCATTACGCCCAGCAATTGCACTAATAATACCCAAGTTGGATTGAAAGCCACTAGGAAAGCACATTACTGCTTCTTTGTGCAAAAAATGAGCGAGCTCCGCCTCTAACTCAAGGTGTAAGTCTAATGTTCCGTTTAGGAATCTTGAGCCAGAACAACCTGTACCGTATTTTTCGATAGCCTTGATAGATGCCTCTTTGACCTCTGGATGGCTGGTTAAACCTAAGTAGTTATTGCTACCAATCATAATAACGCGGTGCCCTTCCATATTTACTACAATATCTTGACCACTGTTGAGATAGTGAAAATAAGGGTAGATGTTCATCTTTTTTATTTCGTCAACCCTATCAAATTTTTCGCATTTTTCAAAAATATCCATTTTAACTCTCCTTTAATACATAGTTACATTGTAACAGATTTTACTGATTTTGACTAGCAAAAAGACTTAGGTTTTGCAATACACGAGGCTGAAATTGTAAAATGGCAAAAAACATAGTTTTATTGATTGCCAAAAAGTACAAAAAAGTGTAAACTAGACGTAATGAGGTTGTTATGATAAAGATTGAAAATTTATTTTTAGCCTATAACAAAGAATATTATGCTTTGTATGATATTAATCTAGAGTTTAACAAAGGTGACCGTGTTGCACTCGTCGGCGAAGAAGGTAGTGGCAAAACTTCGTTGTTGCGTGCAATAGCTGGATTAGAAAAAATCTCTAAAGGAGACATTCTTATTAATGATGTACCTGTACAAAAGATAGATTTTGCACATGATATTAGTATGGGCTACGTTTCGCGTAAACCTGTGTTATTTGAAAATAGGAGTGTCAAAAAGAATCTTGAATGGGCTTTAAAGATTAGAGGTGTAGACAAAAATGAGTGGCAAATGCATATAGACCGTGTACTAAATATGTTTGATATTCAAAAACTCAAAAATGAACGTGTCAGCACTTTGTGCCGTTCGGATAAACGCTTGGTTCAATTCGCAAGATTAGCACTGCGCCCACTAGATATTTTGCTGGTAGACGAAATGGATGTAGACAAAGATAATGCTTTTTGTAATACCATAAATGACAGCATAAAAAAACTTGTTGATGCGGACCCTGCCGACAAAATTGTCATTATGGTCTGCGAAAATGATTCACAGTGTCCACAGTATATCACAAAAAAGATACATCTAAAGTTAGGGAGCATAGAAAAATAAAATGACAAAAGAATATACGGATATTATTGTTCTAAACTCTACGTTGTTGGGGAAATTACTCTCAGATCTTGATGATTCTGTTTTGAATAAATATGTTAATATACTTAACACTCAAAATGTAAAAAAGTTTTTTGCCGACGCAGAGTTGGTCCTCACTGCCAACATACTTTTTCATAATGACTTGAATGTTATTCGTGCTAGTAAAGAGGCTGGGGTACATCGCAACACTACAATATATAGACTCGAAAAAATCAAAAAATTATTAGGACTAGATATCAAAAAATTTGAAGATGCTGTAACATTACAAATAATAATGTTAACTAAAAAACTCGTAGACAAAAATAAAATGCGTGCCAAAAGAGAAACAAAAAAATTAGATATACAAGACTTGCACTGACAAAATAGTGCAAGTTTTTGTTAATAATCTGTTTTTGTTCGTTTGAGTTTTTCTATTTTTGATTCTTCCATTATCTGTACTGGTGGAGTAACTACTTTTGGGGCGTCTTGAGTATCTGCTTTTTTGTTTTGCAATAACTGTATGACTATTTGGGCTAGTTTTAGTAAAGTCTCGATATTAGATTGATTGTTATTTTGGGCTGGTGGTTGACTAGGCTGTGGTTGTGGTGGGCTGTCATTATACTGATAGTTAGGCAACTGCCAATACGAGTTTTGAGGCTTTGGTGGTGAGGTCTGCTGTTGAGTATCTGCTTGATTGGATAGTAATTTAGATAGTACACTCACTAGATTGTTATCTTGACTGTTCGAACTAAAAAGTTTTAAAATATCGCTCAAAATATCCATTTTTTCCACCTTTTATATGTCAAATTAATATATGAAAGCATATAGTAAATAGTGAAAAGCAAAAGGAGGGAAAATGTCAAGTATAAAAGATTTTCGTGCTACAAATAGTAAAAAAGGTGAATCTAATCAACGAGTACATAAACCTACACAAGAAGAATTAGATAAAACTAAACAAGACTACGGTGATTTGATTGATTTGTTCTTAAACAAATATGGTAAAATGGATGAAGATGAACTTATTGCTGAGATGCTAAAATTAATCGAAAAGAAAAAGCAAGAGGGCACATATGATAAAAACCAAATACAAGAACTTGTGTCAAAAGTGGCAATATTCTTAAACGATGAGCAACGCGCAAAAATGGAAGATTTGTTAAAAATAATATAATGCCAAACTTCTATAAAATTGACCCATCCTTTTGGGATAAGGTCAAAGTATATCAACACGTATCAAAAAAGTTCGATTGTTTGGTGTGGTGTAGAAGTGCGGATATATTTGACATCCATCAAAATGTGTTGCACAAATTTCCATTCATTAATGCTGTAGGACTGAGTCTAGAATACGACGATATTTTGCGATTAAGTGACGAACAATGTGTAAGATACATTTCGCCAGTTAAAAAAGCAAATATAGCACTAAATAACGTACGTAAGACGGTAGATGCTGACACGTTATTTTTGTCCAACATTCGTGGTAAGAATGTAACTGTTGCTGTGATAGACACTGGATGTAATCCTCATTTGGACTTAGTGCTTGGTCGTAATAGAATATTAGCCTTTAAAGACTTTGTTAACAATAAATCACAACCATATGATGACAATGGGCATGGGACTTTTGTTTGTGGTGTAATTGCTGGTAATGGACTATGCAGTAACTCAAAATTTAGGGGTATAGCCCCTGAGTGTAACTTGGTAGTACTAAAAGCGTTAGATAGCAATGGTGAAACGCAAGTGTTTACGATATTGAATGCTATGCAGTGGATAATTGACCACAAAGAAGAATACAGTATTCAAGTGGTTTGTATGAGTTTTGGTAGTGAACCACTAGAACAAAACGACCCGCTAGTTGTAGGCGCTGAAACATTGTGGGACAATGGCATAGTTGTTGTTTGTGCCAGTGGTAATGACGGAGCAACCCCCAATACTGTCAAGTCGCCTGCTATTAGCCCAAAAGTTTTGAGTGTAGGGGCGTGTGTAGATAATGGCAAAACAATAGAGGTAGCGGATTTTAGTTCTTTTGGTATTTATGACAATATCATACGTCCAGATTTGGTCGCGCCTGGAGTGAATGTTACGTCCCTTAATGTGGGTTTACCCTTTTACACATCTATGTCTGGTACGAGTGTAGCTACACCTATCGTGGTGGGAGTAGTGGGGTTAGTTTTACAAAAAGTACCAGATATCGGCCCTAATAAAATTAAATCACTTGTATTAGATAGTGCGCAAAAGTTAGATTTGCCACGTTCTAGAGCGGGGGCGGGGGTGGTGAATGGCGCAAACGCCATTTCGTTTTTAGAATAAGTTGTTTTCGTCAATAAACAAAAAAAATAGTGTTTTTAACACTATTTTTTCTATTCTTTGCAACAAAATTTAAGTTAAACTGTATTTTATTAAAAAGGAGGGCACTATGCAAGTTGATGCAAAAATGTATAGAGGTACACTTTATCTAACACTATGTGGCGAATTGGATGAAAGTTGTGCGAGTGTTGTAAAAAATAATCTAGATGAGCAAATGAGCATGAACGATTTTAGACAAATAATTATAGACCTTAGTCATTTAGATTTTATGGACAGTACGGGTATTGGCGTATTGATAGGTAGATACAAAAAAATGCAACAAAAAGGTATACCTATCTATATCTCTAACCCTAGTAAGCAAGCAGATAAGATTTTTAGAATGAGTGCTCTTTATGATATTATGCCAAAAATAAATTAAAAAGGAAAGACAATTATGAATTATATCAACCAAATGGTAATGAGATTTGATTCTATATCCGCAAATGAAAGTTTTGCACGTAGTGCAGTGGCTGGTTTTTGCGTCCAACTCAATCCTACACTTGACGAGATAACAGATATCAAGACTGCTGTTAGTGAAGCTGTGACAAACTGTGTTGTGCACGCCTATCCAGACCATGTTGGCACAATTGAAATTTGGGTTGGATTAACTAAAAATACTATCCATATAGCAGTGCGTGATGATGGAGTGGGTATCTTAGACTTTGACAAAGCTCGAGAACCTTTTTTTAGTACTAAACCTACAGAAGAGCGTTCGGGGATGGGTTTTACTGTAATGGAGAGTTTTATGGATAGCCTAGACCTTAGCAGGCGTGAGAGTGGTGGTGTGGAAGTACGTATGACAAAAAAACTAAAAGGAGAAAAAACCACAGTTGGGGGGATGAAATGCAATCTTATGAGCAAAACATCGAACTAATCAAACAAGCGCAAGCGGGAGACGAACGTGCAAAAGAATTGTTAATCGAGCAAAATTATCCTTTAGTAAAAAGCATTATACGTAGATATTGTAATAAAGGCGTAGATTACGAAGATTTGTTCCAATTAGGTTGTGTGGGGTTTGTCAAAGCAATAAACAACTTTGATGTAAATTTTGATGTTAAGTTTAGTACTTATGCCGTACCTATGATTGCAGGAGAGGTAAAACGATTTTTACGCGATGATGGGTATATCAAAGTAAGCCGTGCAATCAAATCTTTGGGATTGCAAATCAAACAATATCTAAAAGCTGAGCAAGACAAAGGGGTAGAACCAGATATAGATACAATTGCCAAACATTTTGGTATAGATCCACAAGAAGTCGTTTTTGCGATGGACGCAAGCAAGTATCCAGTTAGTATTTTTGCTCCTCTTGAGCACGACAGTGAGGATGGCGCAACTATCGCTGAAAGAATAGAGGATAGCACTAGCGCTCAGGACAATCTCGACCACTTTGTCTTAAAACAACTAATCAAAGGGCTAGACGAGAGAGCGCGTAAGATTATTATACTGCGTTACTATCATGACAAAACGCAAACCGAAGTAGCAAAAATTATGGGTGTTTCGCAAGTACAAGTTTCGCGAATGGAAAATAAAATTTTGCAAAATTTTAAGCATAACCTAGAGGCATAGGCCTTTTTTTGACTAAGTTTTGAATGCAACCGCTATTTTTGCTGTTGTGTTTTTGTTTTATTTGTGATATAATGCAAAATATGAGGTCTTAGAGGTGAAAATGACTAACGTTGATAGAGTGATGTTACGGTTGCAAGAATTGTATCCAAATACCAAGCCCGAACTAGAGTATACATCAGATTTTGAGTTTTTGGTTGCTGTTGTTTTGTCTGCGCAATGTACAGACAAGCGGGTAAACATTGTGACTAAAGAATTGTTCAAAAAATACAAAACCCCATATGACTTTGCAAATCTTGAACAAAAAGAACTGGAAAAATTGATATATTCTACTGGATTTTATCACAACAAAGCCAAAAATATCATTGCTCTTTCAAAAGAGTTGGTCGATAACTACGGTGGAGAGTTGCCCAAAACAGCTGACGAATTACAAAAGTTGCCTGGTGTAGGCCGCAAAACGGCTAACGTTGTAGCAAGTGGGATATATGGTGAACGTCGCTTTGGCGTAGATACTCACGTGTTGCGTGTGACCAATAGGCTGGGGTTAGTAAATGCTAAAACTCCCGAAAAAGTTGAGCAACAATGGTGCAAAAAGTACAAAGATTATGTTAATCATGATTCTCATTTTAGGCTTGTGCTTTTTGGTAGATATATATGCAAATCTCAAAGACCTAATTGCAGTGAATGTAGTTTTACAGATATTTGTAAATATTACAAGACCAACAACAAATCTAAGATAACAGGAGAGTAAACTATGTTTGTAGATAAGACTAATATTTATGTAAAGGCGGGTGATGGCGGAGACGGTGCTGTCAGTTTTAGACACGAAAAGTATGTACCAAACGGTGGGCCAGATGGTGGTGACGGCGGACGTGGTGGCAGTATTATCTTTAGGGTAGACCCTAGCCTTAATACGTTGGTAGATTTTCGCTATACCAAACATTTCCGCGCTCCAAATGGTGTATCTGGCGGACCAAAAAATTGCTCAGGTGCTTGTGGCGAAGATATGGTTATTAGCGTTCCAAATGGCACAGTGATAAGAGATAAGCAAACAGGCAAAGTCATAGTAGATATGGCATCAGTTAATGGAGACTTTGTGTTGTTGCATGGTGGATTTGGTGGCAAAGGCAACCAACACTTTGTATCCAGCAGAAGACAAGCACCAAAATTTAGTCAACTAGGTCAAAAAACTATCGAACATGAGATTGTGCTTGAGTTAAAGACTATCGCTGATGTTGGTTTGATAGGTTTTCCTAATGTGGGCAAATCTACGCTCCTTTCGTGCATAACTGGAGCAAAACCAAAGATTGCTAATTATCACTTTACGACATTATCACCAAATCTCGGGGTATTAAAGATGTATGACCGCACCTGTGTATTAGCGGACTTGCCTGGATTAATCGAAGGTGCTAGTCAAGGTGTGGGACTAGGTGACGAGTTTTTACGTCACACAGAACGCACAAGATTGCTGGTACATGTGGTAGACATATCAGGTAGCGAAGGTCGAGACCCTAAGAATGACTTTGATGCTATTAATAGAGAGTTGGCTGAATACAGTAAAGTGTTGGCTGAGCGTCCACAAATCGTAGTACTCAACAAAATGGATATGGTGCTAGATGAACAGGTGGTGGATGATTTTTGTAAATATGTCCACAATCAAGCACGATTTAAGGATACAAAAATTTTGAAGATTAGCGCAATGATGCACAAAGGACTAGAAGAATTAGTAAAGACAATCTTTGACAACCTAGATACATTGCCGCCAGTAGCTCCAATCGAAAGCGAAGTGTTAGACTATGACGAAAAAGATACATCGTCTTTTGACTGCAAAAAAATCGGTGATGGCGTATTCGAAATTTCTGGTGGACTCATACGTGAGCTTTGTAGAAAATTAGTCCTAACAGAGGACGAAAGTTTGCAGTTTTTACAAAAGAAATTGCGGGAGTTTGGCGTAATAAAAGCATTAAAAAACTTAGGGCTTTCAAACGGTGATACAATTATAATCGGTGAAACTGAGTTTGATTATACAGAATAATAGATAAAATACAGTACTATGCACATGTACTATGCATAGTACTATGCATATAAAAGGAGAAAATATGTTAACATCAAAAATTCGTGCACAAATGCGTGGTGAAGCACAGAATATTGTTGCAGTGGTACAAATAGGTAAAGATGGATTAACTGACACTGTGATACAATCTTGTTTGGACGCCTTTAACACTCGTGAACTAGTAAAGGTTGGTGTACTAACCACTGCTGGTGAGAATGTTAGAGATATTGCAGAGCAATTAGCTATTGCAACTAAGTCCGAAGTTGTCGAGACTAAGGGGCGTAAAATTGTGCTTTACAAATTTAACAACAAACTAAAACATGACAAAATAAAATAGACATTTTGCCAAAAGTTTTTGTTTTAAAAAATTTTACAAAAATTAACAAGAAAGTCTACTGTCAAAATAGAATCTTTTTGTTTATGCTTCAAAAGATTAACTAAGGTAAGCTTTTGGCTTTCGCTTTGATAAACAAAGTGACAATCGACATGGCTAAGAGCAAACTACCAAATATTAAGTAATATACCTTAAACATAACAAAAAAACTTGAAACTAATAATATTAGCCCTAGTGTTAGATAAGATTTGAATCGTTCGGGTGATAGTATATACTTTACGAAGTATTGATAATTTTTAGGCTGTTTTACGATTTTTATGCATTCTGGGATTGTGTTATAGGTTAAGTTATAGTTTTGTGTTGCTTGGTAAATATCAAGTAATTCGACCTGTATATTTAGGTTCTTTGCAAAGTTTTTTGTGCTATCCAAAAAACTTTCCGCAAGTATGGTAATTTTTTGAAACTCACTAAAATTAATAGTGGATAGAACTTCGCGCAATAAACGACACAAATCCTCTACAGATACTTGTGGTGTTGATAATAGATTGTAAACACAATGTTGATTGTGTACAAAAAAATCATCAAAAACGCGTGTTGTTGTGGGATAAATACTCTGTTTTATCCACAGTGTTTGTTGTTTTTGTGGGCAAAACTGCAATTTATTGCGAATTTTGTCAACATTTTGTTGTTTTTCTTTTGTGATATTTAATTTTTTTTGTCTAAGTTTATGGATGTAAAAACAAGCTATTAACATCAAAACAAGCACACTAAGGCAGGCAATGATTGATAGGGTTAGATTTTTACTTAAAAAACTTATCCATGCGTAAACTATGAATGAAAGTACCGTGGATATACCTATACTATCTATAACAAGCGCAATTTTTGAACGCATAAAATACCTTCTTAGTTTTTTAAAAATTTTTGACAAAAAATAAAATGTTTATGCTGTGTGATTGACAAAATATTAACATTTTTATATACTTTTGTATAAACAGAAGCACAATTTTTTTGTGATGCTGAAATGCAAATTTTAATATTCGGAGGGGTTTTTATATGAAGGAAAGGCAAGTTAGTGAGTTTCAAGGTCTAGCAATGAAGATATGTGATATATTAGACTACAACAAGGCAATTGACATCAACCTTGTTGATATCTCAAAGACGTCAAATGTAGCAGATTATTTTGTCGTTTGTACAGCTGAGTCTAGGGTACAAGTTCGTGCTCTAATGGATGAACTGGAGCATGCTTTAGAGAGTGAGGGCGTGTTTGTTTTACGTCGTGACGGTGTAGGTGATGGCCGCTGGGTGGTGCTAGACTACGGTGTAGTGGTGGTACACATTTTTACAGCGGATTTGCGTGAATTTTACCATATCGAAAAACTTTGGGCAGACGGCAAAAACACTCTTAATATGGCAGGTTTAAATAAACTCAAAGACAAATTAAAGAAAGAGCAAGAGGCGGAGAAACAAAAGGAAGAAAAGGCCCAAAAATCGGCAGAAAAGACTGCATCCATGTCAAAAACAACAAAAGCAAAGGGTAAAAAAACAGACTCAAAACAAGACGAAACACAAAAAGGTTCAACTGATGAGCAATAACTATTGCTTTGTCTCAAAATCTTTGGATGATACACAACAGTTTGCCAAAAAATTTGCCAAAGGTCTAAAAGTTGGAGATGTGGTGACTTTGACAGGTGACTTAGGAGCGGGCAAGACAACTTTTGTCAAATATTTGTGTCAAGAATTAGGTGTCAAAGATATTGTGTCAAGTCCAACTTTTACCATAATCAACGAATATTTTGGGGCTGTCAAGGTCTATCATTTGGATATGTATAGGTTGGATACGTTAGACGAAGCGTTGATGACGGGGGTAATGGACGTTTTGAATGCTTGTGATGGTGTTTATTTTGTGGAGTGGCCTCAAGTAATTTTATCTATTTTACCAAAGCACAGGAAAAATATTTCCATTAGTTTAAAAGACGGCTCGCGTGAGTTTTTTGTGGAGGAGTTATGAGTAATATTTTGTCAATAAATACTGTTGGTAGTGGCACACAAATTTCATTGCAAAAAAGCAATGAAGTTTTTTGTTGTAGCGTCCCTTTTGCAAAACATAGTGAAACACTTTTTCCAACTCTCGAAAAGTTTTTAAGTGAAAAAAATATTCAACTTAAAGACCTAGATGCTCTTGGTGTCGTTACTGGGCCTGGTTCGTTTACGGGTATTCGCATAGGTATGAGCGTTGTCAAGGCGTTTAGTTATGTTTTTGATACACCAATTGTCACTGTCAACTCTCTAGAGGTCTTAGCACAAGGGGTGAGTTTTGATAAAAACACAAAATTTTGTGTAACCATGAATGCGGGGGCAGAGCAAGTCTATTACCAGGTATTTGAGTATGTAGACAATAAAATAAATAGCATTACGCCACCGCGTGTTAGCGAGATCAAACATTTTTTAAACTTTTGCGATGTTAGTCCCAATATGCAAATCTTTTGTGTAGATGCAGTCCTAGATAATACAAAATTAAATACCAATCCAATAAATTTTACACCAGAGGGACTCAATAAAATAGTGCTAAACCACTATATGCAAGGTGACATACACACTACTAACGACGTACAACCTATATATCTTAGGTTGGCGCAAGGCGAAGTTTGTCATATTGTACCCGAAAAGCTGTCTTTTGTACGTGCTATGTCTACCGAGGCTGTAGCGCTTGCTAGCGTAGATAATCAAGATGATGAGTTTTATGTGCATTGGACCGAAACTGAATGGGAAAACAATCTTACTGATACTGATTTTGAGTGCTTTGAAGTGCTTTTTGGTGGGATGTTGGTTGGGTTGGTTGCATTCAAAACCTTTGGTGATAGTGTGACGCTTGAACGTCTAGTTGTGGATAAAAAAGCACGAAATCAAGGTGTAGCGAGATATATTTTGACCCAAACATTGCACAATCTGGAGACAAATGGAATACATAATGTTAAGTTGTCGTTGGATTCGCAAAATATTCCTATGCTTAACTTGTTGATGCAATTTGGCTTTGTAAAATGTGGCGAACAAATTGATGATAGGACAAAACGTAATATTTTGCTAATCAAAAAAGATGTGATTTAGGGGTTTTTGTTTGAAAGTTTGTGGTTTAACAACTCACTATTTGGATATGGGCAAAGGTCAACCACTCGTGCTGTTGCACGGGTGGGGCGCAAACAGTCAAGCAATGTTAGGACTAGGTAGAGACCTTTCGGCATTATATAGAGTAATTATCCCAGATTTGTGGGGGTTTGGCAAAAGTGAGCAACCTGCAGACTTTGATATTCATGCTTATGCCAAGGCAGTGCTAGAGTTACTAAATAATCTAGATATTCAAAAAGCGAGTTTTGTTGGACATAGCTTTGGTGGACGTGTGGCACTAGTGATTGCAAGTCTTTATCCAGATAGAGCAGAAAGACTTGTTTTGATAGATAGTGCTGGTGTGAGACCTAGACTTTCATTCAAAAAGCGCTTACAAATACGACACTACAAAAAACTTAAAGAGCAAGTTAGATTTGGAAGATTGCCACCAAGCGTTTTGGAGAAGTTTGGTTCAAAAGACTTTAGAAGTTTAGATAATAATATGCGCAAGGTTTTTGTACGTGTGGTCAACGAAGATTTGACTCCACTTTTACCCAAAATAACGACTAGCACGCTTATTTTGTGGGGTAAAAAAGACAAAGAAACGCCGAGATATATGGCAAAAGTCTTGCACAAAAATTTAAAATGTAGTATGCTTAAGTGGTTGAATGGTGGACATTTTGCTTATATAGATTGTCAACCGCAAGCATTACGTTTGATTTTTGATTTTTTGGAGGCCTAAATAATGGATTTTTTTGATTGGTCAAATCCACATTTGTATATAGCCATGATTTTGTCTGTAATAAACGCGGTTTTGTTGTGTTTTGAGGGTTACAAGTTTTTGCAGATTATTCAATTATCTGGATATCACCTAAGGGGATATTTTGATTGGTTAAGAGATACAAAAGGCAAATACGTGGTTAGATTGTTATCTCTAAGCTTGTTGTCTTTGGCGTGCTTATTGGTGACAAATGTTATCTTCCGTGATTTTGTGGACTATTTGTCGTATTTGGGACTTGTTTTGTACTTTTTGTTAAGTATATTCTTTATTGTTAAAATCTTTCAAGCACCAAAAAAAACACCTCTCAAGATGACAAACCGAATGAATCGTAGTATTGTTATGTTGTTTGTTCTAAATTTGATAGTATCATTTGGATTTATTGCTTTGTCTAGTGTTTTTGTGCCATTTTTGAGATTTTCTATTGTAGCATTGACACCACTAACGTTACTTATCACTGTGCCTTTTGCTCATTGGCTGTTAAAACCTGTGGAAAAAGGTATCAATCTTGGGTATATACGTAAAGCAAAAGCGGTGCTAGCGGACCGTCCAGATTTGATAAAAATTGGTATAACAGGTAGTTATGGCAAGACTAGTGTAAAGAACTTTTTGACGGCAATTTTGTCCGAAAAATATAGTGTTTGTAGCACACCGCTAAACTTTAATACTCCTATGGGAATAACTAAGACTGTGCTTGAGTTTTTGTCTAAAACAAATCAAGTACTGATTGCTGAAATGGGAGCGAGGCAAGTGGGCGATATTAAAGAACTTTGTGATATAGTTGAGCCTCAGTACGGTATTTTAACGTCCATTGGTGAGCAACATTTGGCAACTTTTTATAGTCTTGATAATATCAAGCGTACCAAGTCCGAACTACCAAATTATCTAGGAGAAAAGGGGTACTGTGTCTTTGATGGAGACAACGAGAATACCCGTTCAATATACACGAACGCTAGTTGTCAAAAGTCTTTTGTCAGTCTGGTAGACAAGACTGCAGATTGTTATGTAACTGATATCGAACAAACCACAAAAGGCACAAACTTTGTAGCACATATAAAAAATGTGGGCGAAATAAAATGCGAAACAAAGTTGTTTGGTAAACATAACGTAATGAATATTGTGTTGTGCATAACTTTAGCTAACAAACTAGGTTTAAGTCTACAAGAAATTAAAAAAGGTGTCGCGCGAATATTACCAGTCGAACATCGATTACAATTAATTCGCGCTGACAATGATGTCTTGATTTTGGACGACACATATAATGCTAGCATCGAGGGAAGTAATCGTGCCTTAGAGGTACTTGAATCTTTTGATGGATATCGCAAGATAGTTATTACTCCAGGCCTTGTAGAGCTTGGCACAATTGAGCGATTAGCCAACTATCGTTTTGGTGAACGAATTGCCAAAGTTGCTGACCTTGTGATTATTGTTAACGAAACACATTACCTAGCTATCAAGGAAGGACTTGTTGATGCTGGTTTTGATGAAAAATATATTTTACATGCTGACAACGCCGAGTCTGTAAAGAACTTATTAACAGAAAATATAAAACCAAAAGATATAATTCTTTGGGAAAATGATTTACCAGACAATTATAGATAACAAAAAGCACACATTAAGGGTGCTTTTTCATATATATAAGCATTCGAGGTGTAAAAATGAAGAATGTTTTAGTTGTTTTTGGCGGTAAATCAGTCGAGCATGATATCTCCATAATCACAGGTTTGGGTGTTACTACAAATTTAAGTTGTGCATATAATATTATCCCAGTATACATCGACAAACAAGGTGATTGGTGGACTGGGGACAAACTTTGCAATGTTGACACTTTTAAGAATTGGGACGCAAAAGGTCTGAGACCTTGTGCAATACTGCCAAATAAACCTTACTTGAGAGTATTTAATAAGTTTGGTAGCAAGCAAATTTTGATTTATTGTGCAGTTAATTGTTTGCATGGTCATAATGGTGAAGATGGGGCAACGCAAGGGCTGTTGAGGCTTAGTAATATACCAAGCACGAGCCCTAGTGTGCTATCTAATGCTATTTGTATGGATAAAACAATGACCAAACGAGTGCTTGATGAGGGCAAGGTTAAAACTGTAGACTATATTACTTTTGATAAACAAGAGTACAAAACTCAGTCAAAGATATTGCTAAAAAAGATAGAGACTAAGATAGAGTACCCTTGTATAGTAAAACCCAATTCATTGGGTAGTAGTATAGGAGTAAATGTTGTTAATAATCTAGACGAACTACAAAAAAGTATAGAACTGGTCTTTCGGTTTGATAAAGAAGCATTAATCGAGAAATATTTAAAAAATGCACGTGAGTTAAATATTGCATTGTGGGAATATGGTGATGAGTTGTTGGTATCAAATGTAGAAGAAGTGTGCCTAAGTGATGCTGTTTATAATTTCGATGATAAATACAAGAGTAAAAACACTGTACGTATGGTGCCTGCAAAAATAAATGATACATTGCTACAACAAATCAACAAAATAGCCACCAAGGCATACAAATTACTTAAGTGTAGCGGTATTGTACGCTTTGACTTTTTGTATTGTGATGAAAGTTTATATTTGAATGAAGTGAATACTATCCCTGGTTCGTTAGCATGTTATTTGTGGAAAGAACCTAAAATATCATATAACAATTTGTTGTCTAGATTGATTGAGGATAGTGTAGTCAAATACAACCAAGAGCAAAATTTGACATTTAACTTTGAAAATCATGTGTTGGATAATCTTGTAAAAGATAATTTCAAAATGACTAAATAACTGAATAAATATACAATAAATCTTTACGCTATTTTATTGTTCTAAAAAATATTATAAAAAATACTTGTAATTTTTATATAAAAACTATGTATTTTTTAAGTTTTTAAATATTATATAAATTATTTAGAAGATAACTGATTTTTGTTTTATCTATAAAAATAAATTAATATGCATAAATATGCAACAATAAATAAATATATTTGAATAAAAAAGAGATAATCTCAAGCCTAGATTTTAGGCAAAGGATGTCTCTTTTTTGGTACTATTTTTTGTTGTAATATAATTATGATTTTAATATGTCGTTAACAAATAAGGTATCTGTCTATACTTACAGACGTGGAAAAAGTATTAGCATTAGATTAAATATTTGGGAGAGAACTTGCAGATTAACAGTACTGTATATTTAATAATTTGTGTTCATGACGTACATCCTGTATTCTAAAACGCTCATTTATTCTAATCCTAGATATTCTTAAGTTTACTGTCTGTTGTTTGGGTCAATATGTGCTATATTCCATACTATTAAATATATTTTTTAGATATTATTTTTCATAAAGTTTTAGACTGTACTAAAGTTTGGTGTTTTTGGGTAGTGTTATTATCTATATTCATTATTTTATTCATCTCTTTATATATTCTTTGGATAGCACATGATGTGTCAAAATTTTTGGTACTTGCACGTATTAGTTTTGCTCGTGCCTTTAGCGTATTCCAAGCTGTTATAAAAATGTGGTTATCAATTTTTTTATCCAATACTGATAGAGCATAGTTGTGACTTTCAAAATATTTAGCGTTTTGTACTTGGTCGCCACGGCTACCTTTTTGCAAAGGGATAATCATCATAGGTATATGATTAGCTAACAACTCGAATATTGTATTGCTTCCACCTCTTGTTATACACAAATCCACACAAGCATATATGTCTTGCATCTTGTTATAAAACTCCAATTGATAATAATCTGGGTTTTGGATATTCTTGTTTTGTTTTCCCTTACCACATAGATGTACTACTTGATGTGTTTTAGTGAGAGTATTAAGATTATCCCAAATTAGTTTGTTGATTTGTTCGGCGCCTTGACTACCACCCAAGACTAATAGCACGGGTTTTTTTGATGTTAAACCAAATTGTTTTTTAAAATTGAGTGCGTTGCCTTTAGTTATGTCATCACGAATAATAGGTCCTACATATACACCGTTTTTTAACTTTTCGGCAGTTGGTTCAAAAGTAGTGCAGATGACACTAAACTTGTTTTTGACAAGTTTGTTGGCAAGCCCTAAGGTGTAGTCGCTTTCATGTGCGAGCATTGGCACATTTAGTTTCGCTCCAGCCAAAACTACTGGCAAGGCAACGTATCCACCTTTGCTAAAGATAACGTCTGGTTTGATTTGTTGTAATAATTCTTTTGATTTGCTCACACCTTTGTGCAATCTAAATGGTATAGTGATATTCGTTAAATTCAAACTTCGTCTAAGTTTGGTAGTGGGTATTGCATAATATTTGACGTAACTATAGTTTGATAACAAATTTTTTTCGATATCTGCGCCACTACCTATATACACAATATTGTCAAAATGTTGTTTTAATGTGGGCAGTAATGCAATATTTGGTATAATGTGTCCAGCAGTTCCGCCCCCTGTGAGTACGATTGTTTTCATAAAAATTTCTCCTTTTTAGGTTATTTTATGGAATGTTGACGCAAATTATTTAGTGATTTTGTAAAATTATAGCCTTTTTCTTTGGCGTTTTTTGAAAAATTGTGTTATCATTAACTTAATTTAAATTATGGAGGCATTTGTTTTGAATAAGACTTATGATGCAAAAGATATTGTTGTGCTAGAAGGGCTAGATGCTGTAAGAATGCGCCCAGGTATGTACATTGGCACGACAGGGGTAAAAGGGTTACACCATATATTGTGGGAGATAGTAGATAACTCTATGGATGAGCTTGTCAATGGATATGGTTCACAAATCAAGGTGACACTGCATGAAGATGGTAGTGCAGAGGTCGAAGATGATGGTCGTGGTATACCTGTAGATATTCATCCAATCAAAAAAGTTAGTGGTGTAGAGTTGGTCTTCACACAACTACATGCCGGTGGTAAGTTTAATAACGACACATATAGTTACAGTGGTGGCTTGCATGGTGTAGGTGCATCTGTTACAAATGCTTTATCACGTTGGCTGAATGTGTATATCTTCCGTGATGGCTATGAATACGAGATAGGGTTTGAGAGTAAAGAGAAAAATGGTAAAATAGTCAGCGGTGTGACCACTATGCCTCTAAAAAAGATTGGCCCTACAAAGCGTACCGGCACAATTGTTAGATTTATGCCAGACAATCGAGTTTTTGAAGATATTAACTTTAATTTAGCAACCGTTGAAAATAGATTGAGGGAATTGGCTTTTTTGAACAAAGGTATCAAGATTATCCTTACAGATGAGTGCAAACTTAGTAATGGAGAGCCATACACTGTTACATTGCACTATGAGGGCGGACTGAAGGATTTTGTTAATTACATTAATCAGCAAAAAGGTGCCGAACGTCAACCTATATATATAGAGGGCAAGAGTGATAAGGTGCAAGTGTGTTGTGCCTTACAGTATACAGATGCTTACACCGAAAATTGCTTTAGTTATGTTAACAATATTCCTACAACCGAAGGCGGTACACATGAGACGGGTATGAAATCTGCTATTACTCGTGCTTTTAATGATTGTGGCAAACGTTTGGGATTGATAAAAGACAAAGAGACACCACCACTTGGTGAGGATTACCGCGAGGGCCTAACAATGGTGCTGGCTATCAAAATGCGTAACATTGAATTTGAGGGGCAAACTAAGACAAAACTTGGCAATCCGGAGATAAAGCCAGAGGTGGAAAATATTGTCTACACTGAGTTAGTAAAGTATTTAGAGATGCCCGAACATCGTGCTGACCTTGAGCAAGCGCTTGCAAAAGGGCGTGCTTCTGCCAAGGTTAGGGAAGCCGCCAAACGTGCTAAAGAAATCACAAGGCAAAAAAACAGTATCGAAAATTTTAACCTTGTGGGCAAACTAAGTGCATCTACTGGCAAAAAACCCGAACTAAATGAGTTGTTTATTGTTGAGGGTGAATCGGCTGGTGGCAGTGCAAAGCAAGGCAGAGATAGGTCTTTTCAGGCTATCCTAAACTTGCGAGGTAAACCACTCAATGCCGAGAAAAAACGTCTAAATCAAGTGTTGGATAATGAAGAAATTAGGACTATCATCAGTGCTCTTGGTACGGGTATAGGCGAGGACTTTGATATTTCGAGTTTAAAATATTACAAAGTAATCATCCTAAGTGATGCCGACCAAGACGGAGCGCACATTCGTGCAATACTATTAACGTTTTTCTTCCGTTATATGAAAGAATTAATCTCAAGTGGGCATGTATATATTGGAATGCCACCATTATACAAACTCGAGAAAAAAGACCAAATAGAATATGTTTATAGTGACCTAGAATTGCCAGAAGCAATCAAACGCTTTGGTAAAAATTACACTTTGCAAAGATACAAAGGGCTTGGTGAAATGAACCCTGAGCAGTTGTGGGAAACCACACTCGACCCACAAAAGCGTTCACTCATGCGCGTTACACTTGATGATGCTGCCAACGCGGAGTTGATGATTACTACTTGGATGGGGGACAATATTGATATTCGTAAAAAATACATTAGCGAACACGCTAACTTTAATCGCACAGACGACTTTAATGCAGAAGGTAGATAATAAGGAGAAAAGAGTATGGATAAAACACAAGATGCAGATATTACTGCCGAACTAAGCAAAAAAGCACAATCTCTAAAAAATAATGATGCCGACCAAAATTTTGTGCCAAAGTCGGGTGGCATCTTTGAACGTAGCTTAGACGAAGTCATGGATTTTAGCATGTTGCCTTACAGTGAGCATGTCATCTTGGATAGGGCTTTGCCACGTGTAGAAGATGGGTTAAAACCCGTGCAACGAAGGATTTTGTATTCTATGTTAGGGTTAGGGCTCGAGCCCGACAAGCCATTCAAAAAGTCTGCTCGTATCGTAGGTGAATGTTTGGGTAAATATCATCCTCATGGCGACACGTCTGTGTATGATGCCATGGTACGTATGGCACAGACGCACAATATGTCAGGAATTTTGGTTGAGGGGCATGGAAACTTTGGTAGTATTGACGGTGACTGTGCAGCCGCTATGCGTTACACCGAGGCAAGGCTTGCACCACTCGCAATGGAGTTGTTGCGTGACCTAGAAAAAGATACCGTCAAGTGGAACTTTAACTTTGATGATACTCTTAAGGAGCCAGATACTTTGCCGGGGAGATTCCCAAACTTGCTGGTTAATGGTTCGTATGGTATTGCAGTAGGACTTGCTACCAACATTCCTCCACATAACCTAGGTGAGGTTATTGAGGGGGTCATTGCCTATATGGAAAACCCAAAGATAACTCTAAAAGAAATGATGAAATACATCAAAGGTCCAGATTTTCCGACAGGAGCATCAATTACAACTGACGAACTCGAACAAGCCTACAAGACAGGTAAGGGCAAGATAATGATGCATTCGGTATACCATATAGAGACGACCGCTGGGGACAAAAAGAATATAGTCATCACCGAAATGCCTTATCAAGTTAACAAAGCTAAACTTTTGCAATCGATAGTTGCCCTTAAAGAAGAAAAACATGGTGTCTTGGATGGTATTGCAGATGTTAGAGACGAGAGTGACCGCAATGGTATGCGCGCAGTCGTTACTGTCAAAAAGGACGGCAACTTGCAAGCAATTATCGAGACATTACTCAAATCTACTGACCTAAAATGTTCGTTCCCTATCAATATGGTAGCAATTGCTGACGGCAAACCTCGTACATTAGGATTATTAGAGATTATTAAATATTATGTAGATTATCAAAAGCAGATTATCATTCGTCGTAGTCAATATGACTTAAATGTTGCCAAAGAGCGTAGCCACATTTTAGAGGGCTTGTTAATTGCTATCAAAAATATCGACGAGGTTATTAAGATTATCAAAAACTCAAATAGTCCTATTGAGGCAAAAATGAAGTTAAAGGAAAGATTTGAGTTATCTGACAGGCAAGCACAAGCTATTTTGGATATGAGATTAGCAAGGTTAACGCACCTAGAGGTCAACACTATTCAAGAGGAACTGGCTCAGCTAAAACTTAGAATTGCCGAACTTGAGGCACTTATCAAATCTGATGTGTTACAAATTAAAACTATCAAAGAAGAACTTTTGGACATCAAAAAACGTAACAAAATGCCACGACGCACAAAAATTTTGGGTTCAAAACAGAGCGAGATTGCAACTGCTGTGGTCGTAGATACTGCACCTCAAGAGATGGTGTTGGCACTCACTGTCGAGGGTAATCTAAAACTTATGGACAAAAAGCATTTTGACAGTGCTAACAAAAAATTTGAGGACGGAAGTAATATCAATACAGCACACAGCCAAGTATTGGATGTCAAGACGGACGAAAAGTTGCTAGCATTTACTAATAAAGGATATATGTTATCATTTACTGCTAGTGAATTACAACGCCAAGATAAGTTTAAAGACAAAGGTATCACACCAAGAGAGGCTTTTATGGACTTTTCACTTGATGAGCATATTGTCAAGATTATTCGTGGCGACTTTAGTACGGACAAAAATATTTTATTCTTTACCGCTCAAGGATACGTTAAAAAGACTGCATTTAGTGAATATAATTTACAAAAAGCCTATGTTCAAGCAGTCAAATTGCGTGAAGATGTCGAATACGATGAAGTGCTGAATGTCACATTTGAAGAGAAAAATAGGAATATGGTCTTTGTTACCGAGCAAGGTCAAGTACTGTATGCTTTAATGGACGACATTCCTTTGCAAGGTAGGGTTTCGGGTGGTGTACACGGTATCAAGTTGGATGATGATGACTTTGTTGTATATGCTGACCAAGTAGAAGATATGGGCGAGTTGGCTCTTATCACCACTAATGGTATCGCAAAACGCGTCATTATACCGCAACTCGAACTAATGCCAAGATATCGTAAGGGTGTAAAGATTGTTACACTAAGCAAAGGTGATAGTGTCAAGTTTGCAATTGCATGCACCACAGCCCTAAACTTGGTACTTAACACAGCAGAAGGTACTTTAAGTAGGTCTACAGACAAAATCTCAATCGAGGACCGTGTTGCCAAAGGTAAAGTTTTTGTAAAAACAAAAGATGACTTTGAAGTATATATTAATAATACACAAAACTAATAGTGCACTCCCTAAACATTTAGGACGATATGCCACAAAAACCATCAGAGATACTGGTGGTTTTTATTTTTTTTGACTATATTATTGATTATTTTGTAATTATATGATATAATATAAAAATATAAGGAGTTTGTATGTTTCATAGTAGAAAAGTTGAGCAATTAGAGCAGGAGAATGAGGACCTGCATAGGCTGTTAGCCGAAAAAGATAAAGTAATAAAGGAACAATCTAGTTTGTTGCGCGCAAATCAGCGTGAGTATGATTCTTTGTTGATTGCATACAATGCGATGCGTGAGCAAGTCTTAGCAATGCAAAAGGACAGTCCACACGACACTAATGACGAGGTCTTTAGCCAAGCACTCAGACATGCTCAGCAAGACCAAGATACTCAATATCAACGTCTATCTCGTTTGACTAGATAATAATATTGTAAAGTGCCCTATAGGGGGCATTTTTATTTTTTGGAATAATGCAACAGATATGCACATATCTATAAACAATGGCTTTCGACAATAAAAGTGGAATAAAGCGCATAACTCATATAAAAACAAATATTTTTTGTAGGGTGTTTTGCGTAAGGTAAATTATAATTTTTTGTGAGGCAGAAATGAAGTTTTTGGTAATAAAAAAAAGCCTAATAGTGTTTGTGCTTTGCTTTAGTTTGTTATTAGGTGTCTATGCAATACCCACAGTTAGCACGAATAGTGTTGCTAGCGTATTCTTTGGCAATGCCACTGGTAGGCGCATACCTATCTACGGTGTCGAAACAGACAAAAAACAAATCGCTATTTCGTTTGATGCCGCTTGGGGTGCAGACAAAACTGCGGACATTATGAAAGTGCTAAAAGAGTATGATGTGGGTGCAACTTTCTTTTTGGTAGGTTTTTGGGTTAAGGAATATCCAGAAATGGTAAAGCAAATTGACCAAAATGGTTTCGAAATAGGCACACACAGTAATACGCATCCAGATATGGCAAAACTAAACGAAGCAGATATCCGTTCGGAGTTGCAAACCAGTGTAAAGTTAATAACAGATATCACTAACAAAGATGTCAAACTCTTTCGCGCTCCATTTGGGAGTTATAACAATACCCTTATTGACACCGCTGAATCTTTAGGGCTAACCACCATTCAGTGGACACTAGACGGACTAGATTGGAAAGGTATCAGTGCAAAAGATATTATTAGCCGAGTGGTGAGTAAAGTGACTAGTGGTAACATTGTGTTGTTCCATAATAACTCTGACCATATAGTCGAAGCATTACCTATAATTTTGGAACGCCTCAAAATGCAAGGCTACACAATCACGTGTATTGGAGATTTAATTATGAAAGATAATTACACAATCGACCACGCGGGAGTGCAGAAAAAAATTTAACAAAAATACGGAGGTAACAATGAATTTTGAATTTGACAATAACAAAGTATATCTAAGCGGTGAGATAGCCACTGAGCCAGTCTTTAGTCACGAAATTTACAGTGAGGGTTTTTATGACACAGTGCTAAAGGTTAAGCGCCTATCTATGCAGGAGGATATGATACCTATCACCATATCCGAAAGGTTAATCAATGAAAAAAATTTGGTGGTAGGCACGCATCTTGCCCTAAAAGGACAATTTCGCAGTTACAACAAAATGGTAAATGGCAAGAGTAAACTAATGCTAACAGTGTTTGTTAGAGAGATTGTACCTGAGGACGAGAACCTAAATAGTAACGTTATTGAGTTGGTGGGATATATTTGCAAAGAACCTATCTATCGCACCACCCCATTCAAAAGGGAGATTTGTGACCTATTGCTTGCAGTAAATAGGGCTTACAACAAATCAGACTATCTACCTTGTATTGCTTGGGGGCGGAGCGCAAGATTTATTAGTCAAGTGAGCGTAGGTGAAAAATTATATATAGTAGGGCGTATTCAAAGTCGCCCTTATCAAAAGAAATTAGACAATGGTGAAGTGGAGACACGCACCGCATACGAGGTAAGCATTGGCAGAGTGTCTACCAAGCAAAATGAAAAAGAACATACTATTGAGAATGTTTACAATGTTTTACCTAACAACGTACTTGAGGCGTAGAGTATTTTGGCTCTAGGCCTTTTTTGTTTCAGAGTCTATGTAGTTGGGGGGTATTTTTGTGCTTATCTCTTGAAAAGAGTAAATAGTTATGATATAATCTAACATATTAACAAAGGAAGTACACAATAATGTTAACCCAGGAGCAAGAAAATTTTTTAAAACTTGTTAGCGGTCCTCGTGCTATGAAGCATTGGAGGACTTTGCATAGAACCAGAAGAAGTTGGTTGTCAGACAAACAATTTGTCATTACCGCTGTAAGAATGGATGGTTTGGTGCTAATGTATGTAAGTGATACACTAAAAGACAGTATAGAGGTCGTGACTACAGCTGTGCGACAAAATGGGCGAGCATTAGCATATGCAAGCACTAGATTAAGGGATGATAAGGATGTGGTATCTACTGCAGTAAATAATCTAGGTATTGCACTTGTATATGCTAGCAAAACAATGCAAAACGACCCTGAGGTTGTGACAATCGCAGTCCAAAACTATGGTAGTGCAATAAAATATGCCAGCGAGGAACTAAGAGCAAACAAACAAATTGCATTAACAGCAATTCGTAATGACACCGAGGCTTTTCAATACATCAGTGTAGAATTGCAAAACGACCCAGATATTATTTTGGAAATGAATAGAAAGAGAGTTAATGTAAAGCGTACATCAAAAAATAACCAGACAAAATTTAAAACAAAAGATAACGAAAAATCTTTTGCACAGATAAAAGCTAGGATTTTGGCATCAAAACAAAAAGAAAATGACAAAGGATTAGAGAAAAAGTAAATGGCGCTTAACTATATGTACAAAAGAGTGTTATCACTCTTTTTTGTTTCCAAACCTGAGTATAAAAAAACTTAATGACTATCCATAACTTAAAGAATAGTTTATCGGTAAAAATGATAAGATATAGACGATATGGATAAAAAACCTTACGAACAAAATTATAACAATATAGTTAATTTTGTTTGGATTTGTCTGCAACGATAAAAATCGGCATAAACACTTGTTTTTGTTACTATCACATTGACAAGATTGGATATCAATGTTATACTATAATTAGTATCTAATGGAGGTATTTACATATGTTAACACAAGAACAACAAAAATTTTTGGCAGATGATACTTTACACGATAATACAAAAAATTGGAAAAATCTACATTGGGTAAGAAAGCAGTGGTTAACTAATAGAGATTTTGCATTGGCATCAGTACAAAAAAATGGAATGGCGATAAAATATTTTGATGAAACTTTTAGAGATGACCCAGAAATTGCCTTGATAGCGGTCAAACAAGACGGACGTGCATTGCACTATCTTAGTGACAGACTGAGAGATGATAAGACTATTGGTAAAACTGCTGTGCAAGAGAACGGAATAGCGTTTGTTTACTTAAGTGACCAATTGCAGAATGACGAAGAGTTGGTCTCAATAGCGGTAAACAATAATGGCAAGGTGTTAGCAAATGTCAAGCCTCAGTTTAAGGCAAACAAAGACATAGCATATTTGGCAGTCAAGAATGACATGGAGGCCTTTCAATTTGTTGCTCCAGAGTTACAAAATGACCCTGATATTATGAAGGAATTTAACAGACAAAAGGTAGCGCAAGAAAATCAAAAGCAGTATCGCAGTTTGGATACAAAGATGGGATATAAACAAGATTCTTTACGTTCAATAAAAGATAAAATAATAGCAATAAAGCAACAAAAAGATGACGACGTTGTAACTTTTAAAAAAGACTAGGTTTAACTTTGTTTGGTAGAAGATAGAGTAACAATAGACATAAAAATTGACAAAGAGAAGATGAGATTAAAAAAGTTTGGGGATGGTATATCAACCATACATAAAAAAGGATAGCAAAACGCTATCTTTTATTTTTCGTAATCTAGTGCATATTTGCGCTTGTGTGTTTTGATAACACTTAGCATGATTAGGCAAGCCACGAGGGCAATTAGCATAACAAAGAACCCAATTGTCTGGTATGTACTAATTGAACCGTCGTCTAAGTTTGAGTATTTTGTATAGCCATAGTATGTTGTACCGTCTGTTTGCCATTCTATGTACGAGATACCATTAGTGGTGGATACAATTTGTACCGCAGTGCCTTGTGGTAAAATTGTTTGTTGAGAGGATAACTCGTTGTCTGTGAATACCTGTGTAGAATCTTTTGTAGTGGCGTTGGTAACAAACACTGGGGTTATTTCTTGGATGTTATCTATTTTTGCTAGACAATGTTGATCTATATATCCCGAATAGTCTTTATCGTCAATTGTTATGGTGGCGAATACAAAATTTGCATTGTTGTAATCTGTTGGTGTAGCATAACTAGATATTGACGTAAAAACAAAACCTTTGTCCAATGTTGTTAATATTCTTGGTTCTTCAGTTTCCGCATTGTTAAGTGAAGTAGGGAATGGGTATAATTTGGTGTTAGCATACAAAACCGTGTAAGTTGTGGTCGCCAAAGTTTCGTCCAATTTTGTTATACAACTTTTTAGTACATATCCTACGATGTTGTACTGCTGTGTTGTATTCATTATGTAGCAAAAATCATTTGTATCATCCAACTGGTCATCTAGAATAACAACGTTGGTATCTTTTTTTATTTTACATATTTTATTTAGGTAATTATCATATGTGTATACATAACTATCTTGATTTAGTGTAGCAGTTTGTAATGGGCTAGTCAAAGTGTCTGTTGTTATGTCAATGTGCGGAGTGGCGCTGATTGGATTTAAAAATGTTTGGCTCTCTACTGTTTGAGACTCAAGATTTCCGTTTTCGCTGTTATATACATATACTGTGTCGACTGTTAAGTCTGTAAGGCTGAGTAGTTGACCAGATGTCAAAAAGTACATAGCATTATTGGAAGGACTCAAGCAAAAATCTGTAATTGCAACAGTGCTAGTAAAGGTAATTGTGCTATAACTATTTGTTGTAGAATGTATTAGGGTGTATTGGTAGGTAGTAGTACCATCTGTTGTGGCTGTGGTATCCAAACATAAAATGTAAGGCTCGCCTTTGTGGTCAATCTCTATACTTACGACATTGTTAAGTGTGTTGGGTCTTTTGTATGTCGTATCTTCGACAAAATTATTATCCGTAAAAGAATAGGAGTATATTTTGTTATTATTTAACATTAGCAAAGTATCACCCAAAAGACTGATTGCCAATCTAGAACTTGCGTTCTGGGCGTCTGTGGTGGTTAATCTGTTGCATGTGAGGTTGTTGGCGTCGGCTTGAATGAGTCTATATTGTCCTTCCAGCATGACCAAAGCATATATTATACCATCTCGTGTCTGAGTGATATCGTATATACTCTGAAAATGGAATAAAGTGCCATCGCTGTCATAGTAATGTATTTGAGATTGCTCGCTGTTAAATATTATTATTTGGTCGTTGTTAATGTTGCTGGCGACAAGATAGTCAGCGTATCCATATGCTAGTCTATCAGGTATATTATCTATGGTTATGGTTGTGATAATGCTTTTGCTATTGATGTCGTAGCCATAAATACTTTTGTTGGTCTTGTCGCTTATATAGATAATATCGTTGGTGATTGCTAAATCTTGAAATGTGCCAGAAGTGTCTTTTAGATCTACATTTGTTGGCGTTAGTGTGACGACATCCTCGGCCGTAGCAAGCGAAGGGGAAACTATGCTATTTTGTCCTATAGTAGGCAACAGCACACACACAAGCAACGTACAAAATGTCCACAACCACCTTTTGTTCATACCCCTACATCCTTTGCAAAAATACTATTTACAGTTAGTATAACACAAAAATATTTTTTTTCAAAATATTTTTGACTACTTTTGGTTGGTTTTGTAATTTTATTGCGTAGTAAATTTTTTGTAAAAAATACAACACACATTTTTTTACAAATTTCAAAAATATTTTACAAAAATCGACAACGAACCTTGACAAATGCAAAAATGTATACTAAAATGTAGCATGAGATTGGGCAATCTCAAGATTTTACAGAAATAGATTTTTTTAAAAAAATGGAGGAAGAAACAAATGAAAGAGCAGTTATGGACTCAAACAATATTTGATTCGTACAATAATATAAACACAATTTTGAGGACTATTGACAAAAAAGTTTTGTCACTAAGTGTCAATTCTTACAAAACAACAAACTATGGTCAAGATTGTACTTTAGAGTTAATGGAGACAGTGATTGACTTGATTGAGCGCAAAAAGAAAATTTTGAAACTCAAGCAATTGGTAGAAGATACACTGCGTAACGTCTCATATAATTCTGCCAAATTACTTGTTCGTAGATTTTTAGACAAGCTTAGTCTAAGTGATATTGCTAACGAGCAAGGCAAAAGCATGGGGGTTACACGTAGGGCATTGCACCGTGCAATTAACGAAGCATATGATTATTTTTGCAAGGATGGTTTTTGTGCTTATAATATAGAGCGTGATTACAATACAGAAAAATGGCTTGTGGGTATCTATGAGAAGAAATATGATGCGCTAAAAAAGCCCAATGTGGATGACAAAATTAGGTTTATGCCTCAAAAGTCAAATTCGTCATTTTCGGTATACTTTGCATTGTAATCAAGTTTTTTGATTTGATTTTGTTCAATATTTTGTTTTGCATGTTTGGGGGATTTTTTGCGCTTGTCTGGTCGGATTATTAACGAGAGTAGAACAAAGCCCAAGATGGTCAAGCCTACTACAATGAGTACTGTATCTGTATTTTGGAATTCTGCCGAAACAGGCGTAATACTGGTTTGTTGTACATCATTTTTTGTAGTGTCGACCTCTTCGATATTAGTTGGTGCCTCGCTTATATTAACCGTAAGTGGAGCATAGATGTAACCATACAACACACCTTGTTCAAAACTTTGATATTTGACAAAGTACCACGTACTACCTTGGTCGGACATAATCTCTTGACCTACGACAGTTCCATAATATTTGACATTCGTAGCATTAAATGGAATAAGCCCTATATATTTGCTAGTGCTGGTTGGGGCATCATAGATTACGACATTGCAAGCATCAATGGTCTCAAGAGTTAGATTGGATGCGTATGGCATTGTAGGCACAGAATAGCATTGCTGTAGACCTGTTGTAGAGACGTAACCCATTATGCCGTCGTATTCTACATACAAGATGTTATCTTGTTGGCTAACAAGTTTTACAAAATAACTTTGGGGTAATTTAAAATATATGTTGTCAAAACTGTCCTCTAAAGTATTTTGTTTGTACAAATAAACATTGTCATTAATGATGCGATAGTATGTATCTATAGTGTCCGCAAAAGCGGATGTGTCGTGATTGGTTGGATAAAAACAAAGCATCATCACAATAGCAATCGTAAAAACAAAAATTTTATTTTTCATGGTTGTGCTCCTACGTTATTTTACAAAATTATATCCAAAAAATTACTATCAAAACAAATATATTAAGTTTAACAAACAATAATTGCAAACAAACGTGCAATTATTGTTTTTTATTGCAAATTTGATACAAAAAGTGAGATAAAAATGCGTATTGACGAGATTTTGTACAAGATTAATCGTATTGACGTCGAACTAAATAAACGTAAGGCTAAGAATAAGTTATCTACATATAACACAGGCAAGTTGGTACACAAAAAGCAAATGCTATTCCACCAGTCACAAAAGCGCAATCGTTGGGTTTTTGGCGGTAATCGTAGTGGTAAGTCGCAATGTGGAGCGGTCGAAACCGTTTGGCTGGCGCGGGGCATACATCCATTTAGACCGAACAAGCAAAATGTATCTGGATGGGTAGTGTCACTCTCACAGCAAGTGCAACGCGACGTGGCTCAAAGCAAAATTTTGTATTATCTCAACCCAGATTGGATAGCAGATATTGTCATGTCCTCTGGGCGAAAATCTAGCCCGTCTAGTGGTGTGATAGACTATATACTAATTAAGAATGTTTTTGGTGGACTAAGTAAGATTGGCTTTAAGAGTTGTGACCAAGGCAGAGAAAAGTTTCAGGGTACGAGTCTAGATTTTGTTTGGTTTGACGAAGAACCGCCTGAAGATATCTACAAGGAATGTCGTATGCGTGTGCTAGATAAGAAAGGTGAGATTTTTGGTACAATGACTCCACTAAAAGGGCTAACTTGGGTTTATGACCAAATCTATCTAAATATCAATCATGACGATGAGGTTGATGTTATCGAAATGGAATGGCAAGATAACCCATATCTAGACCCACAAGAGATTAGTGCTATGTCTAGTGTACTATCTGACGAAGAACTTGAGAGTCGTAGGTATGGCAAATTTGTAGGGTTGGGTGGACTTGTGTACAAAGAATTTGACCCAAGTGTAAATGTCATTGAGCCGTTTGATGTTCCGCACGAGTGGTATGACAAAATAAGCATAGACCCAGGGCTACACAATCCACTCAGTGCGCATTGGTATGCGGTAGATTATGATGGCAATATTTACGTCATCGCCGAACATTATGCCAGTAACCAAACAATAGAGAGCCATGCCAACAAAATAAAAGAGATATGCAATAGCTTAGGCTGGCAACAACGAAATGGTTTTTATGAGGCACTCATTGATCCTGCAGCCAATCAACACAGTTTGTCGGGAGTACGGAGTGTGAGTGAGTTGTTTTATGACTATGGTATTTTGGTAAACACAAATGTTAACAAAGATGTGTTGTCTGGGATATCTAGGGTCAAAAGTTACCTCCGTAATGCCAAGGGTGAAACGCGTCTATTCATATTCAGCAACTGTACCAAT
>ONVD01000026.1 GCA_900321185.1 uncultured Eubacteriales bacterium | reverse complement strand
TTTGTTTGCTGGCTTTTTAGTTTTTATATTGTATGTAAGTTTTTTACCATATGTTGACTCGTAACATTCACGCCAAACACGAGCGTTCTCATCCATAAGGTATTGAATGTTTTGCGCTTTAGATTTATCTTTTTGTGGATAAATTGGTGCAAACACGTGAATAGTGTATTCTTGAATGTTAAAACCGTCTGGTCCGACAGTGTCACTATCTTGCTGAGTAATAAATATAGGCACAACAGGGACATTGCTTCGTACGGCTAGTTTGTAAGCGCCTTGTTTTAGTGGACGTGGTTTGCGATAATTCCACCACATAGCCTCCTCAGGATAAACCAAAACAAAATTGTTTCTTTGTAGTAACGTGTCCACAGCACGCATAAACTTAACCATTGTTTCTTTATTGCTGGACAGTGGTAAAGTGTCGCAGTGGCGCATAATTACACCAAATCCACCAGGAGCATTGGTGTAATTGCCTTCACGAATCACACGATACATACGGCGTTTTTTGCAACGCAAACAGTTGAATGCATAATACATTGCCAAACTGTCCATTATGTTAAAGTGATTGCAAGCGATGATTGCCCCAGTGTCCACTTTTGCCCAGTTTTCTAGCCCATCTACCCCTACGATACGCAAAACGCCATTGTCTATGCAACTTTGCATAAACTTTTTTGCGGCCTTATATCCTACGCCACGCAAAAACTTGCTAGATAACTTTTTTTGTAGATAATCTACTTGGTTAGGTAACAACTCTTTTGTTGGTGGGTCGTCTTCGATGTCTTGGTCAAATATACCCTCGCTCTCCATCTTTTCGATTTTTGCAAGAGCATCTAATCTATCTTGCGCCTTTGGAATTGCGTTTTGTTCAGCCATAATATTAGCTCCTTTGTGTCATCGTCTTGATTATAAAAAACCAACAAATTACCAACTAATTAGTGCTAATCCCCCATAATTTGTTGGACAATGCGTCTAATTTCTGCGTTACGCTCCGTATCCGCTGATTGCTGAATGGTACTTTGTATAAGATTGGCGGTTTCTGCCTCTGCTTTTTCGATTAATTCTATCGGATAGTTCTGCTTGATTTTTACTATTTCATCATAATAGTCCGAATCTTTTGCGTAATCCCAAAAAATATCTCCATACAGTACGCCATCTTTGTGCCAAGGTTTAAAGGACAAATTATAGTGAATGAGCTTGATATCCTGCAAATCTTGTTTTAAATTTTCAAAAGGCATAACATCCCACTTAAAATCTATCTTTGCTACCCTGTCCTTACAAATTACATTTAAATAATCTTGGTCTTGAGCAACATTAAATGTCACTCTAGATAACAACTTTAAAAATTTGTTTTCAAAGTCTATTTCGCGCATCTTCTCAAGGTTCATTAGCAAAACACCAGCGTTAAAATAATCTTGCTGAGTCTTACAACCAATTGTGTTGACAACATAATCTTGGAATGGACCTATTGTCTCTACCGCTCCATCATGTATAGCACCTACCAAATTGTCTTCTAGATTGGTGTTGTAAAGATTAGCAATATCATCTAGTACTAATATATCGCTATCCAAATACAACGCTTTGTCAATGTTTGGATAAAGATTTGGTATAAGTAAGCGGTAATAAGTTGCTTTGGAATAATAATCTCGAGTATGTAAACTCTCCGAAAAGTGTTCTATCTCTGAATGAATATTACGAAAAATTATTTCAAAATTTGGTTTTGAATATTTTAGAGTAATTTTCTCTTGATTGTCTAAATTAATATTATTTGCATAAAGTATCACAGCACGATAATTGTTTTGCGGTGACATATGTTTTTGGATACTGCTCAATGCTACAGACAAAAATGGAATATAATTGTCATCACAAGCAAAAAACAAATCTACCCTTTTAGTTTGATTTAACATAACTAAACCTCCTTTGACTCGTGGTCAAATATATTTTTGTATTTTAAAAATTCATCCAGCACATCATCAAATTGGTGATAACGAAATTTTTTGTGTACTTTTTCAATATGCCATTGTTTGATATTCTCAGTGTGTGGGTATGGCCACCAAAACAAACGTTTGCTAAAGTGGCGTACCACAGTGTGGTCATGTAAAAACTTTTGGTCATTAAAACGTGATGGTAACATAAATTTTGCGGTTGTAGACTGATAAACAGCATCTTGGTCGGCAAACAGTAATTTTTGTGTACGGATTAAATCTCTCGCTTTTTTAAACAACCCCGTTTCGCGACATTTAGTCATATTGAACAACAATACACCCGCATTGATATAATTGTGATCCAAAAAATATTTGCCATAATGATCACGTGCAGCCGCATATTCGTAGTTTGTGACATCTTGGTCATAAAGCAACGTTATATCACGGTTGAACATTAAATCCGCATCCAGATACAAGAGTTTATCTGGCATGTTTGGCACTAAATCAGCCAGCAACCTAAGCAATGTGTAAGGCGAACAGTACGCATTCTCATTAGGAGAATGAGCAAACTCTTTGTCATAAATATCCCCGACATCTATTTTTACAACTTTGCTGTCTTTGTTGTATTTTTTGACTAACTTATCTAAAAATTCAATTTGTTTGTCACTAATAGGAGTGTATTTTGGGTCGACGCGAGTAATATCCATAGTGTAGACATAAAAACAAAATGGTTGGGTGGTCGTCGTTCGCATTAATATGGACAAAGTCTCGGATAAAATTCCATCAAAAATTTTGTCATTTCCACAAAACAAAATATTTATCATTCGGTTTCCTCCTTGATTTGCTGATAATCATAAGTTTCGAAATTGCTGTTTTGGGCTCGCTGTTGCATAGTGTGGTAAATCATGTCATGCAAACGCTGTTGGGCAGTTTTTGCATCAAGTGTTTTGTCTGGATAATAAGGCCCGTCAATATAAACAACAATCTGGCAACCACCTTTTTTGGTTGTTTGGTATGTTGTTGTTTGACAAAAAACTGGAACATTAAATTTAATTGGATATTTAAAAGATTGAGCATCATAAGGACGAATGCCAGTGTAGTTTGACCAAATATTTGCTTCGGGATAAATAATTATGCCATGCTTTTGCTTTAGTCTATACTCAATTGTGTGTAAAAAATTTTTGTGTGCCTCCAGTCCAGTCGGCAATGGCAAGACTCCCAAAAATTTTGTAGACGAACCAAAAAACGGAACATTGACATTATTTGGGTTGGCTATTAGATACGGCTTTCGTGTGGGAGTAATTACTGACGGCGAAAAAGCGTCGCTTAGGTGATTGGTATGATTGCCATAAACAAAATAACCAGTTCTACATTTACGAATATTTTGCAAACCTACATATTTAATATGTTTGATTCCCTTGCACCAAAACCAACCAAAAGGAAATATAATCAAACGGTAGTATATCCAAGCCCAAGTATTAACAAAAGGATTTTTGGTCATGTATTTGTAATTTTTGTCTATCACCGGAGTTTCGATATTATCATTTTCTACGGTGTCCGACAGACTGTGATAGTAAATTACCTTTTTGAGTTTTTTACCCATATATTCCCTCCATTACCTAGAGAGTGTTGTTGGCGGATTTTGTGTAACATCTTTTATCATACCATTTTCGGGATTCAAAAAATCTTGGTTGTAGCCATGTTTTTTAAAATACGTATTCAAGAATCTACGGCTACTGCCGTCAGGCACAATTTCAAGATATACATATCTTGCGCCCAACATTTTAGCGACACCCTCAACCTCGCACAACAATACATGACCCACACTTTGCCCACGATGAACTTCGTCTGTTTGGATATTTAGCAAAGTGCAAGTGTCGCCCTCCATCTTAAATTTAGCACTGCCTATCTCGACGTCAACATCACTCAAAATTGCCCTTATCAAAAAGTTTTGTTCATCTTGCGCCTCTATACTCAATCTGTAAGGCTCCCCCATTAGTGTATTAAACAACAACTCACTCATAAAATCGCCTCCTAATGCTCACTCTGGAGCGTTTTGTTGCTATCATTATATAATATTTCTTCAGTTTTTACTAGCAAACGCTCATACATTTTGCATAGTTTTGGACGATTGTATCTCTGAACCATGGCAGGTAATAAATTGAGATATGCATTAATCAAAAACAAGGGTAAAGCAAAATTGAGGGTGTAATTTGGCAAAATCACAAAAATCAACGCACCTGTTATTATTGACCAAGTATGTGCCATTTCACCACAAATTGTTTCAGTAATAAAGCGGTAAATATATTGTGGTGTACGTTGTTGCAAGTGACTCTTGCTGAATTTTTTTAGCAATCCTCCCAATTCGGGAATGCGATCTTTCCATTTGCGGATACCAAAAATCTCATACAATCTATGTTCAAACTTAAAAACTTTGTACCCCCAAAAATACGGATTGAGCCATTTTTTAGGTAGCCTTTGAGTTAACCACGCAGTAATAGCATCTATTAGTATCAAAAAAAGTGTACCAAATAGCGTAACAACGACAGCATAGATAGGGTCAAAAGTACAGACGCCGTTAAGTGACAAGTTTAGGTTGACGGCCAACAACAAGGAGAGCAAGACCGTCAAGGTGATGACATACCCTCTGAGCCTGGTCAAATGTAACCTCCAGATTTATCTTTTGTTTTAATGTATTATATTTAACTTTTGGTAGACACCAAAAGCGACTTTACAAAAACGAGTGAACTTACAGCGCCCGCCAAAGTCCACCATTATATTCCATCATCAAATAACCCGAGGCCTCGATCATCCCACAATACATAAATGGTGTATCATGCCAACATATGGTGTACCTCTCCTAGATTTAACCATATATTGCGACAACGTTTTATCAAAATCACCAAAGATAATCAATACATACAGTATCAAACATCTTTGTTAGTAATCAGAATTCCGCAACCAAATAATACAAATGAATGATTTTGATACTAACATTATATTAACAAACCCCAAATTTATCAAGAGAGTCAAGGAGTTTTTTGTATAATGTTAAGATTCCCAAAAATAGAGCGCATTCTACTGGCAGTAGACAAACAAAAACCCACTCTCTTCAAAGTGGAATTTTTTGCAAAAAGTGTATAAATACGCTTGCTTTGGCATTATATATATGGTAAAATATGCCTATGGAAATAAATGAGATTATTGGAAACAACCTTGCAGAGCTACGCAAGGCACATGGAATGACGCAACGCGAAGTTGCTGTTAAACTAGATTTTTCGGATAAATCCGTATCAAAATGGGAAAGCGGAGAAAGTATACCTAGCATAGACGTGCTTGTAAAACTTGCCCAGCTTTACTCTGTCAAATTAGATTATTTTGTTTCTGAGACACATGATGAGACTCAAAAAGAGCCCGAGCCAGAACCACAAAAGCCAGTTTCAAGATATCGTTACAACCGTTTGGTTATTTCGCTTTTGTCTATTTTGGTTGTTTGGATTGTTGTAATAGCTGTGTTTATATTCACGCAAAACATTGTAGACGATATGTGGATATTGTTTGTCTGGGCTGTGGTCGTATCACTAGTTATGGCAGTCATCTTCAACTCTATATGGGGTAAAATGAAAGATACATTTGTTATCCTATCAGTGCTAGTATGGTGCACACTGACAGCAATATTTTTACAAATGCTTGTCTGTGGCAATCCATTTTGGCAAATTTACTTATTAGGCATTCCTTTACAATTGGGAGTTATTTTGTGGGCAAGTTTGTTGCTCAAAAACAAATCTCACGACCCTGCTACTATTAGAGCAAAACGCGAGTACCAAAAGGAAAAGGGACTGAAGAAAAAACAAAAACAAGAAGAACGCGCACAACACAAAAAAGAATTAAAAGAACAAAAAAAGCAAAAAAATAAAACAAAACAACAAAACAAGCAAAAGCAACAAAATAACGCCGAAAATATTAATATTACCCAAACAACTGCGCCATCAGAACATAATGCACCAACTAAATTAGATGAGCCACAAAAAGCACCAAGCGAACAACAAGCGACCGAAAACACAACACCGAACGATAACGAAAAATTTGTTCATTCTAAAAATGAAAACATTATCCAAGACCTAAAATAATTTAACGAGGCAATTATGCTAGAAATAAAAAATCTAAAGCACAGTTTTGGCGAACGAGTGCTTTATGAAAATGTAAATCTAAAAATAAATAAAGGTGACAAGATAGGACTTGTTGGTGAAAATGGCACTGGCAAGTCCACTCTTATCAATTTGCTAAATGGCAAACTACTCTCAGACGATGGGGATATTGTTTGGGACAAAAACGTTAAGGTCGGATATCTAGACCAGTTTGCAAACATCGATGAAGACTTAACCATTCAAGAGTATCTCGAAAGCGCCTTCAAATCTCTCTTTGACACCGAAAAGCAATACAATCTAACTAACGAACAACTGGGTACAACTACAGACCCTAAAGAAATGGAACGATTGCTTAACCTATCTGGCAAACTACTAGACAAACTGACCGAGAATAATTTTTATGCTATTCCTTCCGAAATTAACAAAGTAGCGTCAGGACTGGGCATAATAGACTGGGGTATGAATAAAAAAGTAGAACAACTATCAGGTGGGCAACGCGTCAAACTCACCCTCGCAAAACTATTACTCGAACAACCAGATATACTAATATTGGACGAGCCTACTAACTTTTTGGATATACAACATATAGAATGGCTAACAAAATTTTTACAAGAATACAAGGGCTGTTTTGTTATCGTTAGTCATGACATTCCTTTTTTGAATAGTGTTGTCAACAAGATTTGGGCAATAGACATGCAAACAGTCAGCGAATATTATGGTAATTACAACCAATATGTACGCGTAAGAGATGAGCGAATAGCACAGCACAACAGCCAAGTAGCACAACAACAACAAGAAATGGACAAACTAAAAGACTACATTGCACGCAACGGTGTGCGCGCTAGCACAGCAAAGCAAGCTCAAAGCAGAGTAAAACGACTAGAAAAACTCCAAGATAACGCTCTAACAGAGATTCATGAATCGGACCCACCAGATATACATTTTAGGTATAAACATATCGATAACCGAGTATTGATAGTTGTCAAAAACCTAACTATTGGCTATGATCACCCACTACTTAGTGGCATCACCTTTACATTACTAAATGAAGACAAACTCCGCATAAACGGTTTTAATGGTGTAGGTAAAACTACCTTATTTAAGACAATTTTACACGAAATCAACCAATTGTCTGGTACAATCAATATCAACAATAACGTTGTATTTGGATATTACGAACAAGACCACAAATTCCAAAACCCCGAATGGACACCTATCGACGAAGTGGCTTTCTTTTATCCAAAACTCACACAAAACGAAATACGCTCAGCACTAGCAAAAGTAGGGTTATCTACCAAAAAGCAACAACAACCCATTGAAGCGTTAAGCGGTGGTGAACAGTGTAAGATTCAGTTATGCCTCATTAGCATGACTCCTTGTAATGTTTTGTTCTTAGATGAGCCTACCAATCACCTAGATATCAAAGCAAAAGCAGTGCTAGCACATGCTATCAACGAATTCCCTGGCTCTGTTATTTATGTTAGCCACGAAAACGATTTCGCAAAACTTATAAAAAACAACAAAGAAATAAACCTTGCTAAACTTAGCGAAAATAATTAACCTTTTTATAAAAATCACTACACAACAATTATAAATTAAGCATTCCTCATTTTCCACTTTGAATACTTTTTACATAAAGAACAACACAAAAAACTGTAAGCGTTGTTCTTTTTTGTTGCACTTCCTCTTTTGCCTTTATCAAAACTTGCACATACTTATCCTTGACAACTTTATCACACAATTACACAGTCCTCACCCTTTTTATTGTACTATTCATCAAAACTCACATCTACTTTTATTGTGCTGGCAATACACTTGCTTTGCTTTACATAGACATAGTGAAAAACTTGTAAGCACTAATTTTACCACTCTATCTAACAATGCTTACAACTGCTTTTTCTCCCACCACTCTAACAACCAACCTAAACTACAAAGTCCTTTTCGCTTTTTTACTGCAGTTCATTTGCAAAATTTGTAAATACTTTTTTGCAGACCTTGACAAATACGTACCAACAATAGTATAATTAGTTTATGCAGCCGTAGCTCAGCTGGATAGAGCGACCGCCTCCTAAG
>ONVD01000052.1 GCA_900321185.1 uncultured Eubacteriales bacterium | reverse complement strand
TGTGGTCTAGCTTAAAGTCCCAATTTAGTGTTGCAAAATCTTTGGCTAGTTTGTCTAATGATTGTTGGAATGTCATATTATACCCCCTTATATAAAATATTAGAATTTACCACTAAAAATATTAACATAAGTGATTTCTTTTTTCAAGTAGATTTAATATAATATGGATGTTAAAAATAAGGAAAAGGAGTAAGTATTATGTATAATTTTAATTTTAATCTTCCAACAAAAGTTTTGTTTGGCGCTGGTAGGTTGCAAGACTTACACAATGAAAAGTTGCCAGGTAAAAAGGCATTGATTGTGACATATGAGGACAAGACGACCGAAAAGTTTGGTTACGAACGTCAACTAGAGAAAGAGTTGGATTTGGCAAATATAAAATATGTTTTGTTTGACGGAGTTAGGGCTAATCCAAGGAGTGAAGACGTTATGAAAGGCGCTAAAATTGCAAGGCAAAACGGTTGTGATTTTGTTGTGGCATTGGGTGGAGGTAGTGTAATGGATGCAGCCAAATGCATTGCCTTAATGATGAATAATGATGGAGATTTGTGGGATTATAGCAAATCTGCAAAAGGAGGCAAAAAAGACTTTGCTAATAATGCGTGTCCTCTAGTGTGTGTTACTACAACTGCTGGTACTGGCTCGGAGGTGGATATGTTTGCTGTCATATCTAATGATGCTCTCAACGAAAAAACTGGTATATTTGATGCATCTATGTTTCCGGTATTGTCTGTAGTAGACTCTAATCTTACAGCTAGCGTTTCGCCAGAGTTTACGGCTTACCAAGGTATGGATGCATTTTACCACGCAGCCGAATCAGTCATTAATAAGAATGAACATCCAGTAGGTGAAATGTTTGCACTAAAAGCAATTGAGCTAATTGCTAAGTATTTGCCAAGAGCTTACAAAGACGGCAACGATAAAGAGGCACGAGATTACGTTACACTTGCAAATTCTCTTGCTGGATATTATATGTTGTGTACATCCGAACACACTATGGAGCACTCTATGGGTAGTAGCCATCCAAACTTAATTCATGGTGCTGGCCTAATAATGATTTCGCATGCCTATTTTGACTTTTTTGCTGAACGCAAAGCTTGCGAGCCTCAAATGATAAAAATGGCAAAAGCCATGGGTGTAGTAGATGCTTCGACTGGCAAAGACTTTGTAAAAGCGATGGATAACTTAATTGCACAAGTAGGTTGCAAAGATTTACGCATGAGTGATGTTGGTATAACAAAAGATGAATTACCAACCATAACAAAACGTATTCACGAAGTTTTGGGTGGTGACAACTCAGCTGACCCAATAACACTCAGCGATGAAGATTATTTGTGTATCCTTACGCAATCTTACAAATAAGATATAAAAAACTTGCAAATACTAAATTTGCTAGTTTTTTGTTATACTAAAAATTATTTAAAGTAAATATTTGCATATAAAAAAAGATATCTAATCAAAAGTTAGATATCCTTTTTTGTTAATCAAAAATCAAAATTATTTGTTAAGTATTGACAACAAAAAGTCTCTGCCAGCCGCTGGCTTACCATCATCGTTACCGAACCCTGCCAAAATGTTAAAATCTTGAGGTGGTGGGGTAGGTGATGAGGTTGGTTGTTCGCTAGCTTGTGTAGGAGCAGGCTCAGGTGTAGGGGCAACCGTAGGAGCGGGTTGAATAGGAGCAGTCTGAGCTGGTGCTGGTTGGGCTGGCGCTGGTTGAGCGGGAGCAGGCTGAACTGGGGGCGGAGTTACAGTTGGCTCTGGCTCATATGCTGGAGTTGGCTCCACATAAGGAGCTTGGGGAGAAACTGGAGAAGGTTGTGCGTATTGTTGTGGGTAAGTTTGGTTAGGATAAGGAGCGCCATAGGGTTGTTGTTGTGCTTGGTATTGCTGATTTGGATATGGTGGCATTTGTGGTTGTTGCATAAATTGTGAATTTTGCTGATAATAACCAGCCATCATTGGGTCCATTTGTGGTTGAGCATAAGGATTGTCTTGAATGACGATTCTCCTTGTCTGAGGTCTAGAATCATCAAATTCATCCAAAATATTTATACCTTCTGCCATCAGCTTTTTAACTGTAGCACTGCAAAAATCTGAGGCTAATTCTTTAATTTCTAATTTAACATCGTTGACGTAGTCATCTCTTTCAGGGAAACTGTCCACTATGTTGTACATACTGCTCAAGTTTCGACACATAGCTAACATATTATTTAGCATAATTGTCTTGCTTTTGACAGTCATGGCTGTTTTGTTTTCAAGCAATTGCTCCAAAATTGATTCTAATTCAGTTAATTTCATAAAAACCTAGTTAAATATTATTGTTTGCCTAACAGATAAAAACCGTGAACGTTTGCCATAACTGCGTCATCTTGAATAATGAGACGTGGGTCATTAAATTGACTGATAAGCAAGTCCGAGTAAAGTAGTGAACCGCCACCTGTAAAGATGATTTTGTAGAATTTGCTAAACTCTAATCCTAATCCCATAACCTCGTTGTAAATTTTTTCGGCTTGTTCTTGTTTTGCGTTAGCGGCAAATTTTGACAAGTCAAATACACCAAAAGGAGTCTCGACATTAGGACCTTCCAAAAGTTTTACATCTAACTCGTGTGGGTTAAGTGCTTGAATATTTGCCTCTGGCATTTCAGCATTAACTGCCTCTTGGATAGAAGAGATGTAATCCGAAGTACCAAGCTCGAACCCAAATGTCGAGCGAACTCTACCCGCCTCAAGAATAGCGATATCTGTCGTGCCCCAACCGATATCTACAACCAAAGCCTTTTGAGTGATAAGCTTGTCATTTAGTTTGCCAGTGCTTGGGTCGTACAAATAAGCATACATTGTGCCAAGTGGTTGAGGTACAACAATAACATCTACAATCTCAAACTCAATATCCTCTACCTTTTCCCAAAGCACAGACTTAATCTTGTATTCACCCAGTAATGACTTTTTGACGTCCTCAAGGACCTTTGCGTTCTTAGCAAGGGCACTAGGCACACCTGTTACAACGCGTAGCCTTTTTTTGACACCTGGTTTCATGACGTGGGCAATACCAATTGCTGCCTCAACGCGGAAAGATTTTGAGCCGTATCTTGAGTTACCTCTGGCTCCGCTACCAGCAACCGAAATATCACCTACTTCATAAACTTGGTTGTCAAGCACATACATGTGATAGTCTGTTTTAAAGGAGTAAACAAGACCAGCATCTTTGATTTCTCTAACAGTGTTTCGGTAATAGGCTTTTTGGTCACCGTCTGCCCAAACTTTGATAGTTGAGTTTGCGACATCAATACCAACAAGACCGTCGATACCAGCTTGTGCCAAAGCTGGGTCCACCTGTGGGGAATCAGTTTTTTCTTTTTTCTTATTAAACATATTATTCTCCTTTTTTTGTCTCCTTTTTCAATTTTCGTACTGAAAATCAAGAATATTATATCTTTTTGCGAACAAAATTGTCAAGCAAAATAAGTGCATTTTAATATATATTTAAACAAAATTTGAGCAATTTTTGTGTTAGGTTCAAAAAAAATACAAAATTTTTTAAAATTGAGGTTTATTTATTTTGTTTTTTAAATTATTTATGCTATAATGCAATAAAAAATATGTTCAATATAGTGGAGGAGGTATCGTGTCTGAAGTTTATTTTGAAGACGAGTTAATTAAAATAGAAGAAGACGTAGAAACGATGGATGTCTCCTATGATATACGGGGTGAACAGCTTATTGAAACAAAGACACTAAAACAATCTTTGAGCTCAAAAATTTACAACTATGATGATGGCATAAGTGTTTATTTAAAATTTGAAAGTGGTGGCGGTTTTATGAATCTAATGTTTGCCATCTATAAAGCGAATACCGAAAAACAAATTTTGTCAGTTCCTAGGCACGCCAATATCTATCTAAAAAGGATTGATAAACGACATTTTCATATATTGACAATAGATGATAACAATCACGAACAAAATATAACATTAGTGACTATTAAAGATGATGATGACATTATGACTATTCAATTTAATTTTACACAACTTGTTGAATATAAACTCCTAGATGATGAATATGTGTTGATTAATGGTTACGAAGATATAGGCAACGGTGCGTATCTGTATGTAATGGGCGTGTACAACTTGGCAGGCAAAGCCATCAAAGTCTTTGTAGACAAAAAAGTTAAGTCCCTGGGATATGGGTTTTTTACACAACAACTGCCAAACGGACGCCGTAGGTTGTTGGCGTTGTATACTCAGAATCAAAAGCCTAAGACTGTAGGCAAATTGTTGTTGCCAGAAGGTTTTTCAAAAGAAACAACAAACATGCTAGAGATTAACAAACAAATTATCAAGACCAAACAACAAAAGGAAGAGACAGAGTCCAAACTTGCTAAAGAGGATGTTATTTCGGGTGATACAGTCACTAATCCTGCTGAAGAGGCAACGCTAGCTGAGTCTAGTGAAAACGAAGTGCCAGACGCTCCACCACAAGGTGAAGCTAGCGAACCTGCACCTGCGGACACGCAAGAAGATACTACGGAGTCGTCTGTGCCAGCCGAAGAGCAAAAATCGGCGGATGCCACAGCACCTCCTGATGCTGAGGATAAAGATTCAGACAAAAAAGAAAAAAAGAAAAAATCTAAAGAGAAAAAAGTTAAAAAGAAATCCAAAGAAAAGGTTGCAGATGCTACAGAAGCAGAGCAAACATAAAGAGATATTTTAAAAGGAGAAAAACATGATTACATCATTATTAGGTGATTCAATTTTAAACCATCCATGGGCACTCGTTGGTATTGTTTTGGTGGTTGTTTTAGTGGGGTTGGCAATATTCTTTTTTGCAGTTAGTTTGCCAAAGATTAAGACTAAAGCCAAAGCCAACAAAGAGGCTAAGACACAGAGACAAGCAGAAGAAACTGCACAGAGACAAAAAGAAATGTCATACGAGCAAAGTTTGTTTAACAAACAAGCAGAGGAAGCCAAAGTTCAACAACAAAAATTGGAGACTCAAAACTCTGGCGCAGTAATAGATATTGTGCAGAAAAAAGAAAAAAAGATTACAAAGGTACAGCATCAAGAAAAAGTTGCTACACAACAACAGATTGATCAGCAAAACAATGTTATCGATACTTTACAAGGTAAACAAAAAAAGTTGCCAAAAGTAGATGCGACACCAAAGCAAGTGTCACAAGGTGACCGAAGTTCGCAAGTTATTGGGATACTAAATAACAACGAATTTAAACAAGAAACCCAAAGTAATAAGCAAGAAACCAAAAACAAAAAGAAGGAGGGTAAATAATTATGCCATTTGTAAATAGTTTGCAGGACCAAGGTTTGGTTCAAAAGGAAGACAAAACCACTTGGGCAGATAGCCCACTTAACAAAAAAGCAAAAGAAGATTTTTGTTTTGTTATCAACAAAAGTGGATTGGCGTATTTTTCAAAATTAGGTCACATCGTGGTGACTGGTTCGGGTAGCAAAACATTAGCTGAGTGTATCGTTGTTGGGACTGACAAAAAGAACAACCAAGTTGCTATTCCAGCGACCGAATTGACAGATAGCGAAGAGCTTGGCAGGATCGCTGTTGTTAACTACTCAGATGACGCTGTTGAAGGTATCTATTTGTTTAGTTATGCCGAAATCAAAAAAGTTGGCTTATTTTCTAGATTCAAGTTTTCTAAAAAAACAAACGAGTACATCATCAAGGCTTCGGGCATAGATA
>ONVD01000040.1 GCA_900321185.1 uncultured Eubacteriales bacterium | reverse complement strand
TCGTCGTCAGTGCTTGCATCTGCGGTATCGCTGGTAGCGTCAGAGTTAGTAGTTGCGTCGGCTGTGTCTGTAGTGTCAGCCTCGGTAGTATCATCTGTGGTGCTATCTGCATTGGCTGTGGTATCTGATGTAGAAATTAGATTTTGGGTAGAGTTGCGAGGCGCATATAAACAAAAAAATATGCAAGCACAAAAAACAAGCATAAAGCATATTGTAAAAAACATTTTTGCATTTAAACTGTTCTTTGTGTGCATATACTTACCTCACATATTTTTTGCGGTGTGTTGCACCGAGCACTTACGCCCAAACTACCCAAAAAATGCATAAAGTAGAGCAAAATCTACCCCAAAGTGCACCTAAAAACAACATATAGTTAGGTTTTTTGTGCTAGGACTAGTATACTAAATAATTAAACAAAAATCTAGCAGATTATACTAGTTTGTAAAATATTTTTACATTTTTTTTGATATTTCTTTATTTTAGGGTGAATTTGTATATTTTTGCCGTTTTTTTGGTACATTTAGTATACGACAAAATCTAACAAAAATACAAAAAGAGGTTAATCGCAAGGGCGAATAATCTCTTTTAGGTGTTTAACAGGAAATGGCGCAAGTCTTTTGGAGACATTGGGTCTAAGTTCGAGCACGGTGGCACGAGTGGGAGTATTTGCTTTGCCCACTGGCACTAGGACATGTTGACCGATAGTTAATGGAATATTGTATATATAATACATAATTTCGCCTGTGTCTAACTGGACTTTGGCAAAGTTGTAATAACCAACATCTTGGATAGTTCCTCCAGAGAGAGAATGAATCATTAAGTTAATCTCCTTTTACCAATGCCACTGGGTGATTTCGGGCATATCTACGCCATGTTCACGGATATAGTCATGGTGCTGTTGAAGTTTTTGCTCCATGATACGTCTAATATGCCCCTTGCGCGCGCCTGGGATAGACAAATATTTGAGAGCGAGCAGAACAAGACTAAATCTATCTGTACCATTTTGAACACGCATGTCAAAAGGTGTGGTGATAGTTCCCTCCTCGATGTATCCACGAACGTGAAAATTATCGTTGTTGGGGCGTTTATGAATGAGTTCGTGAATCAAATGTGGATAACCATGGAAGTTAAACAAAATAGGTTTGTCGCGTGTGAATATTGCTTGAAAATCCTCATCCGAGAGTCCGTGTGGGTGATATTGCGGTGACACAAGACGCATAAGGTCTACAACATTAACAAATCTAATGCTAATCTCGGGCAAAAGTTCGTGTAAAACCTTTACGCAAGCCAAAGCTTCGAGCGTTGGGCTACTACCAGCACTAGCGATGACTATATCTGGATTGTTTGGGTCACCCGTGCAAGCCCAATCCCAAATAGAAACGCCGTTTTTGAAATGTTGTCTTGCCTCTTTGATAGTCAGCCACTGTGGGGTTGGATGTTTTGATGCAACTATTGTGTTTATCCTATTTTTGGTCTCTAGACAATGATAAGCTACGCAAAGCAAAGTGTTGGCGTCTGGTGGCAAATAGATACGTACGATGTTAGGCTTTTTGTTACAGATTTGGTCCAAAAATCCTGGGTCTTGGTGGGTATAGCCGTTGTGGTCTTGTTGCCAAACTGTACTAGTTAGTATTATATTGAGGCTAGAGATATCTGCACGCCAATCTAGTTGCGAGCAAATTTTGAGCCATTTGGCGTGTTGACCCACCATACTATCTATGATACGCATAAATGCCTCATAACTGTGTATTAATCCATGTCTACCAGTCAGCAAATACCCCTCTAGCATACCTTCGCAAGCGTGTTCGGACAAAAATGCGTCCATTACACGTCCAGAGCGAGATTCATATTCGTCGGTTGGCAAAATATTGGCATCGAAGGCACGAGTTTGATTGTCGAATACGTGATACAGCCTATTTGACATAGCCTCGTCTGGTCCAAAAATGCGGAAGTTGTGAGGGTTGCGCTCATACACTTTACCTAAGTAGTCCCCCAAAACGAGCATATCTTGGGCATAATCTGCCCCACGAGATTTAAGCAATGTAGCGCTCTCGGTAGTGAGGGGCAAGTTTAGGTCCTTGCGTAATAGACCGCCATTGGCGTTTGGATTAGCACTAATACGCTTGTCGCCTTTTGGCAAGATATCTTGCAAATCTTGTCGCAATTTACCATTGACGAATAATTGCTCGGGGTGATAACTCCTAAGCCATTGTTCGACTATGGCGACATGCTCGGGTTTGGACATATCTACTGGCACTTGATGAGCCCTAAAACTACCCTCAATTTGTTTGCCGTCTACAACTTTTGGTCCAGTCCACCCCTTAGGTGTACGCAAGATAATCATAGGGAAAGGTTGTCTATGATAACTAGGGCGTTGAGCAGACTGTTTAATACGCATAATACTCTCAATGCATTTGTCCATCGCTTTTGCCATTGAGCGGTGCATAGATATAGGGTTATCTCCAGCAACCACAATAGGTTGGTAACCATAGCCACGGAACAAGTCTAAAAGCTCGTCATTTGAGATACGAGACAGCACTGTAGGATTGCTAATCTTGTAGCCATTGAGATGAAGAATCGGCAAAACGACTCCGTCTGTAGCGGGGTTAATGAATTTATTGAGATGCCAAGATGTAGCCAGTGGCCCAGTTTCTGCTTCACCATCACCTACGATAACTGTGGCGATAAGGTCGGGGTTGTCTAGCACTGCGCCAAAGGCATGTGCAAGGCTGTAACCCAACTCGCCTCCTTCGTGAATACTGCCAGGGACTTCGGGCGAGACGTGGCTGGATACCCCACCAGGAAATGAAAACTGCTTGAATAATTTCTTTAACCCTTCACGGTCATAAGTTATCTCTGGGTAAACTTGCGAATAAACGCCCTCAAGATAACTATTAGCTATGTAAAAATTGCCCCCATGACCTGGTCCAGAAATAAGCATCATACAAAGGTCATATTTTGTTATGACTCGGTCACAATGCACATATACAAAGTTTTGACCTGGGACTGTACCCCAATGTCCCACAATACGAGCCTTGATATCTTCTCGTTCGAGTTTACGTTCGAGCAAAGGGTTATCCTGCAAGTACAACTGCCCAGCGGATACATAGTTAACCGCATCAAAATATGCATTGAGCTTTTTAAAATATTCGTTCGTACTAAATTTGTCCATAACGCACCTACCTCTATATATTGTTAATTATTATACCAAATAAATTTATTTTTAGAAACAAAAACGTATACAAAAACAAAAAATATTTGGAATGCACACGATACAAAATGATTTTTGTAAATTAAATTAAACAAAAAAAGGATTTTGCACCAACCCTTTGTTAATCTTCTAGTCCTAATAAATAATCTGTAGTAACGTCAAAAAACTTTGCAACAGCCATAAGAACATCTATATTAGGCGTTTGCAAATTTGCTTCCCAGCGTGCGACTGCTGGCTGACTGACTCCAAGCGCCTTTGCCAAATCTCGCTGGCTAAGGTTTGCTTCGAGTCGTAATTCTTTTAATCTTTCGGCAAATTTATTCATATGTTACTCCTTGAGATAGTAACATTGTATACCAAACAGTATCTAAAATCTTGACATATACCAAACGGTATCCTATACTTATATTATCCAATATACAAAATATTATCTAGGAGGTATATATGCGCCATATATTCAAAACATATATGCTATCTGACTATCTAAGTCAAAACAACTTGAGTATGCAAGAATTTTGCAACAAATGTGACATAACGATTAAAGATTTTGAAAACCTAATGCGCAACGACAAAGTTTGTGTAAGAGTGCTGGGGCGTGTCGCATATACACTAAACACGCATGTAGTGGATATGTTCTCAGTAGAGCCGTAAAACGAAATTTTAGATATATACTACATACAAATTATTAATATATCTAGTGAGCATAATACACAAGTACGAACATACCTTTGCTTTTGATTCGCTAATTACAACTATCTTTGACCACAACAACCAAGCATGCAAACAATATATATTAAAAATAAAAAATATCTAGAGATAGATATTTTTTGTTATTATACAATACTTAGTAGGTCTATAGGGATATAATGTAAAGCGTAACCCAAAATTAAACTTGGAATAACAAGCATACAGATAATAAAGATAATCTCCTTAATGTTTTTGTTTTGCTTAAACAAAAACACGAGTCCAAGACCTGCATTAACGCTAAGACCAGCAACTATTGCACCAAAACTAAGCCCGCCAGATAGATAAAGTTCGGTCAGAATAACAGACGAGGCACAGTTTGGTATGAGCCCAATCAATACAGAAAATAAAGGTTGCCAAACGTAACTAGAACTCAAGAAACTAGCAAGATTATCTTCGCCAACAAAATAAACAATTGTGCCAAAGATTAGGTTGACAATAAAGATAAACAACAAGATTTTTAGCGAGTGCACAATTGGGTGCATCCACTCAAATTTAGTAGGCTTGACATCGTGGTGGCAACACCCCTTTTCGTGAGTACTGTCAGTCGCTTTTTCTTGTTCTTTTTGAGAATCTATCTCTTGGTTTGCTATTGTAGGCTGCGTCGTGACCGTAGCAGTTGCTAACTTTTGGTTTTTAAAAAATACTTTGTCATACAAAAACATACTAAGGTAACCAACTAAGATAGCAAAGACAATTTTTACTAATATCAATACAACTAGCGCTGGTATTGCTTTGGGTTGAGACAACATAATAGGCAAAGCTTCGTCACTCGTGGCAATGTATACAGCGATCAAGGCGCCTACCGAAATTTTGCGTTCAGCATAAAGATCGGTAGAAATAATCGAAAACCCACATTGTGGCACGCTACCAAACAGCGCACCCATAACAGGACTAGCACGTCCCTTTAACAATTTAGATTTTTCGAACTTAAAAACTTGCTTGTATTCCAAGAACTCAATCAATAGATATACTAGGAATAACAAAGGCAAGAGTCTGAGTGAGTCTATAACCGAGTCTAACAATACTTCTTGTAGATAATCCATATTTTCTCCTAACGTAAATGCGAATAATTCGCAATAACATATGTATAAGATTATACAAGTTTTTGTTATTTTGTCAAGAGAGTTGACAAAATTTATTTAAAAATATAAAATTTATGATAATTTGAGTATGTAAGGGGTTGTTATGAAAAATACAAAAACAAGGCAGATTGTTTACAACTATATTACACAATGCACCGAGCCAGTGTCAGCGAATATCATTTTTTGCGCACTAAAACGCCAAGGTATCACCCTGTCGACTATCTATCGCACATTATCTACATTTGTAGATAACAATATAATTAGCAAAATGGAAGACACCAACGGAGTCGCATTATATTATATTCAACATGACTTGCACTCACATTTTTTGGAATGCACCGGCTGTCACAAACGTGTCAAGATAGATTTTTGCCCCTATCACGAAATCAAGAAACAAATAGAAAAACAAAGTGGATTTGTGCTTAGTGATGACCATATTTTGTACGGTGTATGCAATGATTGTAACAAAAAGCAATCCTCTAACTAACAAAAACGCATTAAGTCCTTACTGTTTGCATTTATAAAAACTAATTAACTATTTGTATCTATGTTTCACAAGCCTACATATCACGCAAAAACAACGTCAAATTTTAGACGTTGTTTTTGTTTGTTACTTTCAATTTAATATACTTCATAATACAACTGCGTTCGTTTGCAAAGCATAAATTTTAACTGTTTGAATATAGGTGCAGTTAGAGGTTGTATTACATAAACAATATTAAGCATACAAATTGTTTTTTTGTTAAATCCCTAACAATCGAATTTTTATTGCTACTATGCCATATTCAATCTCTTTATCTCTAGGATAAATATTGTGATAAATATCTTTCACTTCCTCTTTTGTTTTACCACAAAAGCCAATCTTATCTAGAGGTAAAGTATCTAGCATTTCGTCAAAAGTATCAAAATAAATTAGGTCTTTTACTTCGGTCTTTATCTGTTCTGCCAAATTAGGCTCTTTTTTAAAAAAAATAACATCTCCAACACTAATTAAGCGCCTTTTTTCATCTTTCAATCTAATTTCATAAATTTTTTGACCTGATTTAATCAAATCAAAATAATTCCTTTGTAATTTCATTTCGTGCAACATATCCACTTTCCTTTGTTGTTAGTACTAAGATTATACAATTTGAGCAAAAAAACGACATAAATCTTATTTAGGTTGTCAACTTAACACACAAATACACAGTTATAATGACTAACATTTAGCCCTTATTAACAAACTTGCTTTGATTGTTATCTTTTGTAGGACAAACTGCAACCGAGATATTTGTCTGCTAGCATACAATTTTCGTCTACGGCATCCATTGCCAAAGTTTGAGTGTGGGACTGTTTATCTTGCAAAATGTGATTAATATAATCATGCTCATCAACTTCATTAAGTTGATTGCATAAATGATTTGTAATACGTTGCATGGTGTTAAAACTAATCTTACAAATCTCGTGCCACTGGTCAGGGTCATTTTGCTCGGTAGTTATGTTGTCATAAAATATGACGTTCTTAAAATTATCCGCAAATATATATTTGCAATGTGTCACAGAATTACGAATGTGCCTCTTTAACTCCAAGATATCTTTAGTCTTTTTTATGACATTAGGGTCTGAGTGGTCTCCGATATATATTTCGTTGTTTTCGTTTTTACACAAAGTTGGCATCATAGTGTGCATATTTGTCGCCGACAATAATTGATTGTTGTCACCACAGCATAAACCAAACTCTTTGGAAGACAAGACCTCAAAAAAAGTATTCAATTGCAAAATGCGTAAATAACTCCTACCATGTTCACCATCATTAATAGTTGGGGCGTCATGTGGCAAAACGTTTGGATTGTGCTCCAATTTATTAAGCACGTTAATAGTATCTACAATCTGATTAAATTGTGCCAACAAGTAACTAGTTAGATTTTGTTGATTTGGCAACATACTAGTTGCCAGTTTGTTAGCAATTTTTTGTTGATTAAAACAATGCATACCCGCAGACACGATAGCATGTATATTAGACCTCAGTTGTTCACAACGCAGTGTGTCCGTAGACGATACGTCCGCTAATCTAGCCAAGTCTTGGTTGGACAAACTATGTCTTTGCGATTCATCTTTTTGCGGAGATATTGAAACTAACAACTGCTTAAAATCTTTTTTGTTTGCATCAATACCAATATCCGAATAGATTTTCAAAAGTTCCAAAAACTTATTTAGCGAAATATTAAATTCTGGCTTGTTGGCTTTGTTACGCTCAGAAAAATGCTCTACCAAACCGATTGACAAAAAGTATTCACCATTTTTTTTAGTGAGTTTGATATTTTGTCTGTTATCTGGGTTGTTTAGTTGTCCATCACGATTACAAACTTCGTTGTCATGTGCAATAGAACAACGTATCTTGTGTAACAATAATATACGTAGTTTGAGTTGCACAAAACCATTGTTAGAGTCATTTGGGTATAGGGTATTTACAATGTCATCCAGCTCACGTGCGTTAGCCTTGGGTAAGAGTTGCATGTTACCTTGTTCATCTACGGTCGCACCACAAATATTGTAAATCATCTTGACGATTTGACCATACTTGTCCGCCGGTATGACCTCGTCCTTAAAATTTTGGATATAATTGTAAATTGGTAAACTGTCCAAGATAAACAACGCTTGAGAAATAAGCGAATGCAACACTAATGGAGTAAACGAATGTATAGATCTTAGATGCAAATGTTGATAAAAATCCTCACCTACCCCTTCGTTGTTACGCGGATAACAAAACGCCTCAATAAAACTATTATTTGAATTGACAAAATCACTAAAAGAGTTGGTATACAATGCATTAGCAAACCATGTCGTTTGCAAAATCTTGTCTTGTCTAAATCCCAAAACTGGCTCAATAGATGATATAGGCATATCGTTTTGATGTCTCACTATGTATTGTGCTTTTTTGCTACCTTTGCGCGGTACATCTGAACGACGATATAGGTACTCTTTGTTAAGTTGCAAATTACGTTTTGCTCTTTCGTTACCTTTGTTAGCAGCTTTGTACCAATACTGTTTGGCGTCTTGCAAATTTTGTGAAGACCCCCACCCCATTGCACGCATAACTCCAAGATTATTTAATGCGCCTGGGTTGCCTAATTTGGCACTTTCTCTAAAATACATTAGTGCCATAGTGTAGTTACGTTGAACAGAACCAAAACCTTTTAAATAAAACACACCCATGTTAAATTGGGCAGTGGGGTCACCTTGTAGCGCCGCACGCTGGTACCAAGTAAAGGCTGTCACGTCGTCATGTAATTTACTAAAATGGTAATAATCACCTACAATGCACTGTGCAATCACATCTCCATTTTTTGCCAAAGTCAAAAAATAAGGCAAAGATTTTTCGTTGCATTCGTACAATGCCTGTGTGACTTCGGGTACAGTCTTTGAGTTATGGAAATTAGCATAATGCTTCATAGGTTATACCCACCTTTAATATTTAATTAGATTTAGTATAGCACATAACACAGTAATTTTCAATATCTAGGGGTGAATTTTGTCAAAAAATAAAAGAACCTACCGACGTAGGTCCTCTATATTTATTTATTTACGCTTTTTACGAAGTCTATCAACAAATGGAGGAATGTCGTCTTCGTCAATTCTAATACGGCTGGTCATAGGCTCGTTACGAGGGGCAGAACTACGAATTTCGCGCCCTTCGGAATTTGCCATAGAACGTTCATCTTCGTCATATGATGTTGGTGAAACCTTACCACTCTTGATACGCTTGTTAATAAAGTCAGCATAGTCTTGCTTGGTTGGCTCATCATCTTCGGTCTCTTGGTCTTGGTCGGACTCTGTATCTTGAGTCTCTTCTTCCTTTTCCTCAGCCTCCCCTTTACCCTTAAAACCTGTTGCAATGACAGTTATTTCTACCTCGTCTTCCATGTCATCACTCACGCTTGCTCCAAAAATAATATTACAGTTAGGGTCCACAATCTCACGCATCATATCAGCGGCCTCGTGAACTTGGTCTAGAGGCAAATCTACACCACCTTTAACATTAAAGATAACGCCAGTAGCGCCCTCTATTGTCGTCTCTAGTAATGGACTAGATACAGCCTGAGATAAAGCCTCAAAAATCTTGTGCTCACCATGTGCGCGTCCAATACCCATATGTGCTCTACCACGATTTAACATGGTTGTACGCACGTCAGCAAAGTCAAGATTGATAAGAGAGTTTTCGATAATCAAGTTACTGATACCTTGCACACCTTGACGCAATACATCATCAGCATAACGGAAAGTGTCCTCAATGCCTGTTCCTTTTGGAACAATCTTAAACAATTTTTCGTTAGGGATAATGATAATTGAGTCAACCACTTTGCTCAATGCTTCTATTCCTTTTTCGGCATTTGACATACGCTTTGCACCTTCAAACAAGAATGGCTTTGTAACTACTGCAATTGTCAAAATACCCTTTTCTTTGGCTAATCCCGCAATCAAAGGTGCGGCACCTGTACCAGTACCTCCACCCATACCAGCGGTAACAAATACTAGGTCTGCGTCATTAATTGCTTGATTTAGCTCTTCGTAGTTTTCTTCTGCAGCCTTGTAACCAACATCAGGCTCAGAGCCAGCACCCCAACCGTGTGTTAGTTTGATACCTATCTGTATACGATAATCAGCCTTGCTAATCTGCAACGCTTGCTTATCTGTATTGACGGCAATAAACTCTACGCCGTTTACTCCTGCATTAATCATTCGGTTAATAGCATTTCCACCACCACCGCCTACGCCAATAACCTTAATTTTTACCACTGGATTAATTTGGTTTTGTGGTTGATATATATTATTGTTTTCCATAATTCTCCTCCATTATGACTTTTTGAATAATTTACTTAAGAAAGAATTGTTTAGTTTGTTTTGCTTGAGTGCCACATCCAAAAGTCCCAAGATGCCCGAGACGTGCGGTTTGTCTAATTGTGGGACAGATGGTGCAACGATGCGAGTATCTTTGTTGAGCACCTTACTAATCAAGTCACGCGCACCCTTTAAGTAACTCACACCCCCACCTGTTAGCAGGATAGGCAAATAGTCGGGATATTCGAACTTACAGTTATTCAAACACTTTGCCACCATTTTGGCAATCTGTGTTACCCTACCAGCCACGACAGCATTAGCAATACCAGCGTCAATCTTGTATTCTTGTTCGCCCTGAGTCACTTCATAATAATCACCTTTTTCGGGCTGGAAGGACAACACAACTTTGCGTTTTAGTTGTTCTGCAACGGCAAAAGGCAAATCAAATTGCTCCGCAAGGTCTGCCACAATGTGACCACCACCTAACGAAAAACTATTCAAACTAACTAAGCCGTCACCCATTACAATACTGACTGATGTAGACAAATAGCCACAGTCTACCAATATTGCACAAGCATCCCGTTCGCTTGGCTCTACTAGATACAATCCCTCTGCCAAAGGCTCAGAGATAAAGTCAACATACTTGAGTTTTAGTGGTTCCAAAATGCTAGACACAACGTTCAAAAAATCTCGTTCTCCTAACACAAAACTAAACATGGCACCAATACGTGTCGTCACGACACCTTTTGGGTCTATGACTCGGCGATTGTCATCAAGTGTAAAGTAGATAGGACTGCGGTTGATGACATTGTGAGTTGTGCTAGCACCAAACTCGTCAGCCTCATCATACATAGATTGAATATCCTGTTCGCTTATTTTATGTTTTTTAGGAAAATTGCGTTGCGTGCTACGAACAGCGGCCACACAAAACTCGGCTGGCACTCCAACATATAGGTCAGTAATGCGGCATCTAGCATTATTTTCTGCCATGGCCAGCACCGTGCGGACAGTGTCTGGCAACCGTTGTGGCTCCAAAAATTGCCCATCCATATAGCCAGCATAGTTAATTTCACCAAAGCCTTTAACATCAAACGTATTATTGATGCCTCTATCGCCTATAATGACAGAAATACAGCTTGTGCCAAAATCTAGAACAGCAACATTCTTTTTTGCCATAAACTGCCTCCTACAAAACTTTCAGGAAATTAAACTATATTGTTGTTATAATATTATAAAAAACAATCAACATTTAGTCAAACAAAATTGAGTAATATTTATAAAAAAAGATGTAAAATTATTCATTTTACATCGTATTTTTACGTATTTTTATGCAATATATCTTGTTTCAAGCACATCTAGATTGTTTTTGAATACATAAATTGTCCCTCTAGCACGCTCAGATTCGGTCAATTGCGACATCATTTGGTAAGCCAAAGACACCTTTTGTGTTGTATGGTATGCACTGTTTAAGATTTGAATGTTTACCCCCAAAAAAGTTTGTATGTTTAACTTTCGTCCATCATCATCTGTTGTAATACTTAACGAACTAATCATAGACTCCATTTGTGTCAAAGAGTATCCCAAACTAGCGTACGCCTCGACCAAACCAACAAAATCAGCAAAATCATCTTTGTTCAAAAAATCACCAGCATGCACGTCCAAAACAGTCTTATCCAACGATTGATTTAATAAAATGCAATTTTGTTGAGTTGAGTTAAATTCTGCTTGGCTTACTCTCAAGACCTTAAAATTTTCATCCAAATATGCGTAATAGCCATCACTTAATTGCAAAGCGTATATCTCTACTCGCTCAGCATAATGAAACTTGACCGTATTAGGCCAAACAACCTCAATAGCTAGTACTTGTATGTAAGGCTGACTAGCCTCAAGATTGGCCTTGTAATCATCTCTATCTAACAAAAATACACTCTTGCCTTTGTCTAACTTACTACCAGACAGCACACTGTCTTCGGTAAGTGTAGACAGATAGTGTGTGGTAGTGTGTGCTACTAATTCAACTTTGCCTACCCTAAACACGCTTTGTCCTAACACAATCAACAAAGCAAGTACAAACAAAATAACCAGCACCACAGCTAGAGTTTTATTCTTTGTCATACCCACACCTCTTTTAATCTAAGCGATGAATGTCCGCCCCCAAGGATGCCAAAGTTTGGTCCAATTGCTCATACCCACGGTCTATATGCCATACATCATAAACTGTAGTATATCCTACTGCACACAGTCCTGCCAGTACCAACCCAGCACCGCCCCGCAAATCATGTGCATAAACTGTCGCACCTAGCAACCTATCCACTCCACGCACAAAGGCAGTACGTCCTTGCACCACAATGTCAGCACCCATTTTACTAAGTTCGGGCACTACCCTAAAACGCGACTCAAACACATTCTCGGTCACCAGTGTACTTCCCTTGCAAATTGTAGACATAGTTAGCATTTGCGTCTGCATGTCTGTAGGAAACGCTGGATATGGCCCTGTCTCCAGTTCGCCGAAACTCTGTAGACATCCATCACTGGATATACAAATATTATCATTATTTGCCTCAATTTTGCAACTACTTTTTACCAATTTGTTTACTATTGGCAAGAAATGTTCTGGGTTACAGTGTGTTAGTGTCACCTCGCCACCAGTCATAGCACAAGCAACTAACAATGTTCCTGCCACAATTCTATCTCGCATTGGGGTATATTCTGTTGAATGCAGTTTGTCCACACCCTGTATCACTATCTCATTAGTACCAGCACCCGAGATTTTTGCCCCCATGGAGTTTAAAAAATCTTGGAGGTCCACAATCTCAGGTTCTCTGGCTGGGTTGCGAATAGTAGTCACTCCACTTGACAAAACAGCAACCATCATTAAGTTTTCGGTTGCACCAACACTGGGATAATCCAAGTCTACGCTCCCCGCACAAAATTTGGTAGACTCACAAGAAATATATCCATGCCTTTCCTCTACCTTAATTCCTAGTGCACGCAAACCTTTTAGATGCAAATCTATGGGTCGTACACCGATATCACAACCGCCAGGATATGCAATTTTGGCACGTCTAAGTCTACCTAACAAAGCCCCCAAAGTAAAAATAGACGAACGAATTATTTTGGTTAGTTCGCTTGGTATGTAACTAAATTTTATTTTTGTACAATCTATGTATAAATCATCATTTTGTTTAACTACCACAGTCCCAAGGGTCTCCAACACCCTTAACATTGCATCGATATCACTAAAACGTGGACATTTGTGCAAAACTATCTTGCCATCACACAAAATACATCCCGCCAAAATAGGTAGGTAGGCATTTTTGCTACAAGGTATCTCTACTTGGCCACAAAGTGGTCGCCCACCATTAATCAAAAATTTATCCGTATATTTTTCCTCCAAAAAACATTTTCAATAACTATTATATGCGAACAAGGTTTTTGTGTGAAAATACAAAAATAAACACGTTTGAAAAAACGTATTTACAAAACATTGTGTATATCAAAATGAGTCATGTTACCAAAATTTTCAAGCAAATGTATAAACTGCTGGCACTCACTGCGAGCTAATTCAAAATCTTCGTCATCAAGGTATGAGATAATGTAGCTAGATTGCCGACCAATTTGTTCAATATCCCTAAAGTCAAGCATTAGCGTAATAACAGTTTGCCTATCATTCCAGTAGTTATGTACCTCGTTTGCCAACGCCTTGGACTCAGTTAAATTTTCTTGCTCAAGATTAGTATATAAGTCATTAGACAAGTTTTGCAACTTACTAACAGTGTTGTCAATATAAACTTGTTCCCATACCACAGTGCCAACAAGTACCGCAAGCATAACAAACAATATAATTACTCTGGATTTCATTTTACCACCTACCTTGCCCTTGATAATCCGTATTCAACACCTTGCCCTCGTGAGTATAGTCTTGAATATATACCTTACCATTCATATCTAGAGTAAAAAGTAACACTTTCTTAAAGTTCTTAATATCTGCTTGTTTTAGCACTTTTTGAATGAACGTTTCATCTATTCCACTGATTTGCAAGTTCGCTTTATTTAATTTCCCCGCTGTTATGATGTTGAGTGGCAACGAGCTTTCGGGTAACTCTATACCCACATCTTGATTAACTACGGGGGCGGACCCAGACTTTGGAATAACCGTCAGTGTGCCGTTATTTTCGACAATCGCATACTGAACGTCTTCAATCTTAAAATATCCACACGAACGCAAACCCTCTATTAAATCGTCCATATTCATATTCAAAGACTTTAGTGCATTAAATTGTACACCTTGCGGGCTAACAACTATCACAGGTTTACCATTGACAAAACTGCGCAATTTTATAGATTTACGCGTTATGAGGGATACTAGATAATGTGCTAACACAAGTGTAGTTAGCGGTACTAATGAGAACAATAGTGGCATGCTGATTTGTGTCATAGGCAACGAAATAATATCTGCTATCAACAGAGTGACAACCAACTCAAAAGGTTGCAATTCCCCGAGTTGTCGTTTGCCCATGACACGCAAGTAAAATAACACCACTAAATAAATAATCAAAACTCTAAAAACAATTATTAACATACACTAAATTTGTGAAAATAATTATAATTTATGCATGTTTTTTAAACTTTTTTGGTAAAAATTTACAAAAAAGCGAAATAATATCAATCAACCTAAAAGCCCAACACAAGACCAAAAACGCCAATATACTTACTATTCCTCCAAACGCAATCCCCCAAAACAAGCCCAAATATGTTGTAACAATGCCACAAACAAACTTGCACAGCATAGCACTAGGAATAACGAACAAAATCATTAATAGCATAGGCCTAAATATATTTAATTTGTAATGTGTATGACGTTTTAACATTAGTAGATTGAGCACTGTTGTGACAGTCATGCACAAAAAGAACCCTAATATCAATGCATCTACGCTCATAATGCCAGACAAACACACTACGCACACAATCAACAACGCACCACCAACAATATTGTTGACAAAAGATTTTACTTCTAGATTAAAAGTATTAAGAATACTACTTGTTATGTTAGAGAGCCCCAAAGGTAACATAACAAATGCACTACGCGCAAGATAAACTCCTGCTAAACTATTGCCAAATAAAAACTCGCAAATCTCAGTCCCTGCACCCAAATAAAAAGGTACAAACAAAACGCTAACAAGCATAGCAAAAAACAAATTAGATTTAATCTTTTGTGCCACATCCAAAGTGTCATTTTTGGCAATACTTACAGATAAATCAGGAATGAGTGTGAAACTCATTGCTCCTACAATAGTTGAGGGCAAAAACAACAATGGAAATGCCATTCCCATGACAATACCATATAAGCTCATGGCCTGCTCACTAGTGTGTCCCGACAACACTAACATAAATGGAAACAACACAGCAATCAGCGGTTGAATGAGGCTGGTGGCGGTACGCACACCAGTGATGGGCAAAGCACTATGCCATATCTCTTTGTAATACCCTCTCGGACTAGTTAACTTACGCTTGTCCGCAAAATAGACAATGGCCACAAACACCATAGAAACCATGCATCCAAATGTCATGCTTAGACCAGCCACAACACCGCCATTCGCATTTGGCAATAGACACTCTAGCAACAACACAAAGAACACTATGCGTGCCACTTGCTCTACAAACTCCGCTAAGGATACAAAAAAATAATTTTTCGTCCCCCATAATGAACCACGGAAAGATGAGTAGACAGCACTAAATACGACGGCTGGCAACAACGTGAGCAATATTGTCATAGCTCGTGCATCTGTAAATAAATTAGCAATAAAATTTTGAAAAATTACAAAAACCAAACAAATCACAACAGAAATACTTAGCCCAATTACTAACGAAGACGACACAATGCCATATTGACTCTTTTTGTCATTAAGGACTTGGTAACGTGCAGTGCGTTTGGACACAGTGAGAGGCAATCCACTAGATACCAATATGGTCAACACCATAAAAATACTAAATGCCACTTGATAAATACCCAACATCTCAGCACCTAGTTCACGAGATAGATAAATTCGAAATAAAAAGCCAAGTAAGCGCGTCAAAATAGAAAACAAAGCAACAATCAACACTGCGCGAAAAACAGAAGATTTTGGTATGACGCACCTCCAGAGTTTTTTAATTATTCTATTACAAAAAAATTATTAATATGAAAAATACAAAAATTTTACATATTTAAAAAAATCAAAAAATAAAATATCATTATGTTAAAAGTATGTAACAAGCCATTTGTAACAAAATTTTTGTACCGAGCGCTACCCGAAGACACATTCGAAGGTATAGCACAAAAATTTGGTGTTAGTATTCAACGTCTAAAACTAGACAATCCTGTAGACCAAGTCTATGACGGTTGTGTGTTGTATATCAACACTACTAATACACATATTTATGTTGTAAAACCTCTAGATACTTTAGATAGTATTGCTAAAAAATTAAATACAACCAAACAAAATTTAAAAGATAAAAACCAAATAACAAAATTGTATATAGGTCAAAAACTAGAATATTAACAATATCTATTACAAAAAATACACTTAACCAACAAAAAACATGTGCATAGTACTAGTACTATGCACACTTAACCTCTGATTTTTGCTATATAATATTTTCATTATCATACACATTATATATTATCTAAAAACATTTAAGTAATACTATGCATTAGATTTTAGACGGTACTATGCACGTCTTTTATTTTTATTCTAATATACTATACACTATAATTAACCAAGTACTATGCACCACCATACAAAACAGAGTAAACCAATAATATTTTTATTAAAAAAACGTATGTTGCAATTTTACTAATTTATGCTTACAGAATATAATGGTGGTATACTAAGATAAATCAAGAATTAGCCCTCTATATCCCATTCATGCCAAATACTTTTTGTATTAAAACTTTATCAAATTATATGACGATTTTGTAAAACTTATCCACAGTTAAGTGTTTTGGATTTTTTTAGATATTTATTCTATCACTACAATACACTCAATAACGAATTTTTAAAACAAAAAAATAACTAAGGTACGTTAGTTATTTTTTTACTCTATTAACAAAGCAAATAAACTGTTAAGGCGAAAGGGTTGAACGTTTTTTTACTTTGATATTAATATTAATCGGCATAGATACATCCAATATCGAGATATTTTATCGTATATTGCTAAAGCCATTGATATATGACTATTTTAAATGATTACGTAGCCAATCGTTTAATTCGGTTATTTTTACTCGTTCTTGTAGCATAGTATCACGGTCTCTAACGGTCACACTCTGGTCGGTTTCGGTCTCAAAATCTACGGTTACACAATATGGTGTACCTATTTCATCTTGTCTACGATAACGCTTACCAATAGAGCCAGATGCATCATATTGTGCACGATAATCTTGACTAAGGTCAGCATACAATTTTTGAGCACTATCCTCCAATTTTTTGGACAAAGGTAACACTGCCACTTTAATTGGTGCCAAAGATTTGTGTAATTTTAACACAATGCGTGAGTCATTATCTGGCAAATCTTCCACGGTGTAAGCACTGCAAAGCACTGCAAGCAATAATCTATCTACTCCTACACTAGGCTCTACTACAAAAGGAGTAAATTTTTCGTTAGTAAATGGGTCAGTGTAAGTAAGGTCTTCTCCACTAAATTTTTGATGCTGTGTCAAGTCATAATTGGTACGGTTGGCAATACCCCACAACTCACTCCAACCAAATGGGTAATTAAATTCGATGTCAGTTGTTGCTTTCGAATAGAATACCAACTCTTCTTTGTCGTGGTCACGGAAACGCAATTTTTCTGGGTTTACGCCGATATTTTTACAAAATTCCATACATTCATGGCGATAATGCTCAAACCATTTTTCGGCATCATTAGGATGACAGAAAAACTCCATTTCCATTTGTTCAAACTCGCGTGTACGGAAGATGAAGTTACCAGGTGTTATCTCATTACGGAATGACTTACCTATCTGGCAAATACCAAAAGGCAATTTAGCACGTGTAGAGCGAAGCACGTTCTTAAAGTTTGTGAAGATACATGCACATGTTTCTGGACGTAAATACACAGTACTTTTGGCATCTTCGGTTACACCCATAAAGGTCTTAAACATCAAGTTAAACTTGCGAATAGGTGTAAAGTCACACTTACCACAATCTGGACAAGGTATTTTGTGAGCTTGGATAAACTCTTCCATTTCGGCATCTGACATTGCCTCGCTAGATTTGGTCTCTATGTGGTTGCCCTTTTGCTCTTGTTCGGTCAGCCAGTTTTCAATTAATTTGTCTGCACGGTGACGAGATTTGCAGGCACGACAATCCATTAAGGGGTCAGAAAAACTTGCCAAATGTCCACTTGCCTCCCAAATACGAGGACTGGCTATTATAGCACTGTCAAGCCCTACATTGTTAGGCTCAGTCTGTACAAAACGTTTCCACCAAGCGGATTTTATATTATTTTTTAATTCTACTCCAAGTGGGCCATAATCCCAACTATTTGCTAACCCACCATAAATCTCACTACCAGGGAAAATAAAACCCATGGTCTTACAATATGATACTAAATCTTGCATTGTTAATTCTTTCATGTTATTGTCCTCTCAAATACATTTATTTTATAATTATAACAAAACACTTAATTTTAGTCAATAACATTCATTTAAAATACTAAATTTGTATATTTAGGAATACTCAAACATACACTAATAAAAAACTAAAAAAGAGGCGAGCATGGCATTTTGGATAGCAATCGTTTTGGGATTGGTACAAGGGTTTACCGAATTTTTGCCGGTCTCAAGTAGTGGGCATTTAGTCTTGCTCGAAAAATTTTTTGATGTAACCTTAGACTATACTTTTTTGAATGTAGTTTTACACTTTGCCACACTGTTAGCAGTTTGTTGGTTTTACAGAAAAAGATTGTGGAATTTAGTCAAACATCCACTATCCAAGCAAATGCAATATCTAGTAATTGCCACGATACCTGCTGTTATTTTTGTTTTATTATGTAATAATTTTGTCGAAAGCAATTTATCTAGCCTAACATTTGTTGGCATTGGTTTTTTACTAACCGCGGTCTTACTAATTGTTGCAGAAATTGTTAGCAAAAAAACGTTAAATCATACGAATATTAACTATTTGAACAGCGCCGTTATTGGCGTTGCTCAAGCATTAGCAATTTTCCCCGGGCTTAGTCGCAGTGGGACGACTCTTGCATTTGGTTTAATGTCAGGTGTAAACAAAGAAGAGGCGCTAGATTTTAGTTTCTTAATGTCCATACCTATCATATTAGGCAGTCTAGTGTATGAGATAATCAGCAAAAACGCTTTTGCTACATCATTGACCAGTGCGGACGTTTTACCAATTATCCTAGGATTCGCTATTGCATTTTTTACCGCACTACTGAGCATCAAACTCATGCAAAACGTTATGAAAAAGTCAAAACTTTTTTGGTTTGTGCCTTATTTGGTAGTTTTGGGCGTGTTAACACTAATCTATGCATAAGTACTATGCACAAGACAGAATGTCAATTAGCATAAATCTATAAAACAAAAAAGAGTCCACAACGGACTCAAACAACATCATTCCCAAAAATTGTCACAAAAACTGAATTTTTAGTTTTATATTACGATATAAATTAATTTTTATGCATTAGCATTTAGAATATTAACTAAAACAAATATTAGATACTTTGGTTCAAAATATTATTTGTCCCCATTTGACCTTTGCTAAAGTTATTTAGAGCCACCATACTAGATAGAATGCGCGCTTGTTTGGCCTTTATCCTATACCTTAATTGTGCACTGCCTACGTCGCTATTGTCTATTTGATTCATTAGAGCGTTACAACTTTCTACAACACTTTGCTTTTGTTTAATTTTTGTACGAATAAGATTATTTAACATGATTTTTGCGCAATCCCACATTACACTGCGTAACTTTTTGTAAAGGTCTTTGTTACACCCTTGAGGATTGTATTTTGTTAAATCGAATGTAGGATATATTTTATTGGCAAAATGAGTATTTTCACCTATCAGTTTGTAATAATACAATTTTTTGTCAAACGTCAATTCAACCGCTGGTGTCAAATTGTAATAAGTTACAAACGTAGTGCCACGTTCATCATGCTTAACTTTTTTGATATTATCATGGTAATCATCTTTAAAATACTTTTTTAGGACAAAACGTAACACTTCGGTATCTAAGTCCAAAATTAAACTTTTAGAACTATTTTGTTCGCCCATTGCTTGCCAAAAAGTCTTTTCACAACTAGTTAAAAATTTTTCGATATTGTGTTTTTCTTGTCTAATTGAATTTAATTCTTGCAAAGTAATTTGTTTACTGAGATATTTAATCTCTGCATGTTTTAATTGTTTTTTTAACTTAAATAATTTGTCATATTGGTTTTTGTATTGTTTCCAAATAAATTGCATATTGTTCTCCAAAATTTAATGCTTTAGTATAGCACAAAAAAACTTTTTGTCAAGACTAAAAATATAAAATACGCATTCAAAAAATGCGTTTTACCACTATATAGTGTTAAAAAAACACTATTTTACTATATAAAAATAAATGCATAGTACTAATACTATGCATTTTGTAAATTTTTTGAATATATATTATTCTCTTTGTACACTAGTGTCGGCTTTGCATTGGATATTATGCAGTCGCGAGTAACTATTACTTTGGATAGATTGTTTTGTGCACTGTAATTGTACATAGTATCCAACAATGTACCTTCTAGTATGGTTCGTAAACCACGCGCCCCCAAATTTAATCTTATGGCTTTGTTGGCAATAGCATCAACAGCTGATGGCTGTATATCCAAATCTATTCCATCCAATTTAAATATAGTCTTGTACTGCTTGATTAAACTATTTTTTGGCAGACTGAGAATATCTACCAAGGCTTGTTTATCCAAATTTGCCAATTTGACTACTATAGGTAATCTACCAACAAACTCTGGTATGAGTCCAAATTCGACCAAATCGTCTGGCGTAACACCATCACCCAATTGATATTTTGCTGTTTGTGGCAGATGCTTTTTGTTGTTTTCAAATCCTAAATGTTGTACAGTGTGTTTTGCTTTTAAGATGTCGTTTAGTTTTACAAAAGCACCACCACAAATAAATAATATATTTTGTGTATTCATTTGAATAGTCTCTTGATGTGGCGCACGTTTAAAACTACTGGTAGCTACACTCACATCATTGCCTTCTAGTATTTTTAACAATGCTTGTTGCACACCCTCGCCTGACACATCACGAGTAAGTGTGCGCGAATCAACTTTTTTGGCTATCTTGTCTATTTCATCTATATACACAATACCCATTTCAGCTTTGCGGATATCTCCGTTGGCGTTTTGATAAAGTTTGTTAAGAATACTCTCAACGTCTTCACCTACATAACCAGCCTCAGTTAAAGTTGTAGCATCCACACACACAAAAGGTACCTTTAGAATATTTGCCAAGGTCTTTGCAATTAACGTTTTGCCTACACCTGTCGGCCCTATCAATAATATATTTGATTTGTCAAGCTCAACGCGTTTTGCATTATTGTGATTGATGAGATTGTAATTTACCCTCTTATAATGATTGTAGACAGCCACTGCGATAGCGCGCTTTGCATCATCTTGACCAATAATATACTCATCTAACTCCGATTTAATTAGTTGTGGGCTGGGCAAATTTAGTGTTGTACCACTTTTTTTAAAAGTATTTTCATTAACAATCTCTTGACAAATTTGGATACAACTATCACAAATATACGTTGTGCCGTCAGGACTAGCAATTAGTTTTCGCACTTCGTTATGGGATTTTCCACAAAAAGCACAAAAAGTATTTTCCACAATATCCTCCTAGACTTTATTTTTTGTGTTATTTTTAGCCGAGTGTATATACTTTTTGGAATACAAAATTTCATCAATCAGCCCATATTCGAGCGCTTGTTGTGCTGACATATAATTATCCCGCTCTATGTCATGATTTACAGTATCTTCGGGTTTACCACAAAATTGTGCTAGCAAACTAGCATATTTGTTACGGTCCTTTTTGCCCTCTTTGTAATATATCTCTATTTCGGTCACTTGTCCTTGTACCGCACCCCATGGTTGATGTATCATGATTTTTGCATTTGGCAAACTAAATCGCTTACCTTTTTGCCCACCCGCCAACAATAGTGCCGCTGCCGAGGCACAAAGTCCTATGCAAATAGTTGAGACAGGACACTTTACAAAATTTATGGTATCCAGAATAGCCAGACCCGCTTGAGATACGCCTCCTGGAGAATTGATATACAAACTAATAGGCATTTTTGAGGACTTGGATTCTAGATACAACATTTGTGCAATCACGGTATTGGCAACCATATCATTGATTTCACCTGTTATAAAAATTATGCGGTCATCTAGCAACCTAGAATAAATGTCATAGGCACATTCGCCATTTGATGTTTTGTCAATTACTGTTGGTACTAACAAAAAAGAAACCTCCTAAAATAATATTTGGTTTCTTTTGTACTTTTATTTAGTTGTTTTCTTAGATTTTGTTGTAGCACTCTTTTTTACAGTGCTCTTTGTAGTGGATGTCTTTGCAGATTTTGTTGTTGACTTTTTGGCAGTTTTTTTAACCTTTTTGCCTTTACATTCACAATCATCATCACAGTTACAATCATGAGCGTCATCACCGCAATTGCAATCATCACCACACTCGCACTTTTTATCTTTTGTAGATTCTACTTTGTTAACAACTGTGTTTTGAGATGTCAACATATCCATTACCTTGTTCATAAGTATATCACTGTAGACATAATCTAATCTGCGTTGTTCCATGGTTTTTTTGTATTCTTCTAGAGATTTATTTTCCATTTTGGCGAATTCTTCGAGTTTTGCATCGATTTCGGCATCGGAAACCTCAAATTTTTCCGCACGCACAATTTCTTCTAATACTTGGCGCATTTTAGCAATACGTTCAGCATCAGCACGACGTTGCTTGCGTAATTCGTCCATAGTTATACCTTGATACTTAGCATAATCTTCCAAACTTAGCCCTTGATAAGCAAGTCTGTAGTTAAGGTCTTGCATCACATCATCTAGTTGCTTGTCTATCACTTGTTCTGGCAAGTCAATCTCACTAGATTTGACTACTGCATCAACAATAGCGTCTTCGCAAATGGTCCTATTTTGCTTTTCGATTTGGTTTACCAAAGCATCCTTAATCTCTTTGCGCCAAGCATCTACTGTGTCTACATCGGCAACCTCTTTTGCTAGAGCATCGTCTAGTTTTGGCAATGTGCGAGATTTGACCGCTTTGACAGTACATTCAAACAATGCCTTTTTGCCAGCCAAAGAACTAACGTTGTAATTCTTGGGGAATGTTACGTTGACATCGACCTTTTCACCAGCCTTTTTGCCTACTAACTGTTCCTCAAAATTATCAATAAATGTCTTTGAGCCCAAATGGAGGTCATAGTCAGTCGCTGTACCGCCGTCAAAAGGCACTCCGTCTACACTACCCTTAAAGTCAATAGTTACGACATCACCCATTTTGCTAGCACCATCTTTTGGCTCTAACTTTACATTCTCTTGACGAGCGTGCTCTAACTCATCATCTACCATATGGTCATCAAACTCCATAAGGTGAGCATTAACTTTGAGACCTTTGTATTTACCCAACTTTACAGGTGGGATAACAGTCAAAGTAAGTGTACCCTCCAATTTACCTTCTACAAACTTGTCAAGTTTTAGGCTTGGCTCACCGAATGGGTGAATGGTATCGTCCTCGCTCAACACCTTGCGATAAGCATCTTCTGCTAAGTCAGCAAAAGCATCTTCAAAAAATACTGCCTCGCCATAGGTTTTTTCGATAACTTTTTGAGGAACATGTCCTTTGCGGAAGCCCTGAACAGAGTATTTATTTTTTGTTTTTTCGTAAACTTTTGAAACAGCATCTTGCCACTCTTGTGGCGTGGTGCTAATCTTTATCTCAATTGTTGTTTTGTTTGGTTTGTTAATTGTGTACATGGTTTTCTCCTTATAGTATATAGGTTATATTTTATCATAAAAAATCAAAAAAGTGAATAGTTCTTAATCACCTTTTATCCAAAAAATACAATTTTTATGGATATTATTAGCAAAATAATAGCAAGTACAAGCAAAGCACTTAGCGAAAAAAGACTTGTAAAGTTATTGTACTTGGTCATTTTTAATTTTCGCTCGGTCTTTTTGTCGTAGCTAAAGTTTTTGATTTGATTTGCGTCATTTTGTTCATCTGCATATATATACGCGTCTACAAAACGTTGTTCTTTGAGTCGTTTGTTATAGGTCAGATAGTCCACTAACATTTTATATGTGGGAATAGCGATACCTACCACAAAGCACATGCTAGCAAACAAACAAAATGGCGTCCAAACTGACATTAGCGCCAAAAACACTATACCCACCGTCAAACATGTGAGCGAAACGATTGTCCCAACTTTCAACGCTCTTCTCCTTAGTTAATAACATTGCAAAGCACCAACAATATCACAATAACTACTGTGGCGACTATCTGTGCCACCATATACCAAACACTTCGCTTGCTCTTTGCATAACAAAAACCTGCAATAATTGTGATAAAATAGGCGAACAAATTAGCAATAAACACAATGACAGTAGAGACAGAAGCGTTGCGCAAGTTTAACCCTGCAATTGTACCACCTGTTGTGCCATTGACAATCATCGCCAAAATCATTGCTATACCAATAAGCATCGTGGCAATAAACCCCAAAAAATTCAGAACTTTTCGAAAATTATAATTAGCCATAACACCCCTCCTGTAAAAAGATTATTGCATTTTATATGATTTTAGTCAAGTTTTTGCAATACTTCGTTAAAATAATCTGGTAGGTCACTTTCAAAGTGCATTCGCTCACCAGTGCGTGGATGTGTAAACTCAATATAATAAGAATGCAATAATTGACCATGCAAACCAAATTTGTCCGGATGTGGGTTGTAAGTAAAATCGCCTACTACGGGATGTCCTAGATATTTGGCATGCACTCTTATTTGGTGAGTCCTACCAGTTTTGAGTCTAAACTTTACTAGTGTGTAATGTGCATAATGACGCAACACCTCAAAATCAGAAATTGCCTCACGCCCTTCAAAGTTAGGCAAAACTGCCATTTTTTTACGGTCATGTGGGTCACGACCTATGTGTGTGACAATCTCACCCTTTTCCTGCTTTAGCACACCTTCTAGCAGGGCTTGATATTCACGAATACAAGTTTTGTCGGATATTTGTTTACTAAGATTTTGATGTGCCATGTTATTTTTTGCCACAAGCATGAGACCTGATGTATCCTTGTCCAATCTATGCACAATACCTGGGCGCATTTCACCATTAATACTCGACAAATCTTTGACTCTATACAATAAGGCGTTAACAAGTGTACCACTATAATTACCATTAGCGGGATGCACTACCATACCTTGTGGCTTGTTAATAACCAGCAAGTCTTCGTCTTGGTACACAATATTCAGCGGGATATCTTGTGCAACCGCCTTGGTTGGCACTGGTTGTGGCAACTCAAACTCAATCTGGTCACCTACTTTTAATTCGGTGCCAGCCTTTGCGACTATATTGTTGTTTACTTTTATGAGATTTTCATCAATAAGTTTTTTTACAGCGCTACGACTCAAACCATCCATATGTTGAGAGAGATACACATCTAGACGCATGCTCGACTCTTGTGTTTTTACATTAACCTTCATTGTTTTGTCCTTTTAAATTTTTTCGTGGTTTGCCACAAAAAAATAACAGCCACACAAGCATAGAACCTGTACCGATAGTTAAACACACGTCTGCAACATTAAAGACTGGAAAATCTATAAAAGCACATGAAATAAAGTCTCTAACATAGCCAAAAATTATCCTATCATACATGTTACCCATTATGCCCGCCAAGATTAGATTAAATCCTACAAAAAACCAACCGTTTTCGTGATAGTCTTTTTTGACTAAAAAATCGTAACAGAACATTCCTATTACAAATATTATACCCAACACGATAAACAATACTCCGTGGCCTGCCATCATCCCCCAACTAGCGCCGTAGTTGTGTACAGATATGATATCCACAAAAACATTGGTGCCGACTATGTTTAGTCCATCTGTAGCATATTTCGTGATTAGATCTAGGACAAATAGCCCCAAAGCCAAAAAATACCAAAATTTGTTTTTCATCTTCTGCTTTTCTTCCTTTTGTTTGTCACTAGTTTTGTACAATTAGGTGCAAACAAATAAATGCCATTTGAGATATTTTGCATCTCTCCATGCAAAGCACATACTGCCCCACTTACAAAATCAATTGAACGCTCTAACTCATCATTTGGTAACGTGTTAAAGTCCACCACCGCCGAACGATTGCCTGAGATAAAATCCACAAATTTTATCACATCATCAAAATCAAATGGTTGAATAACAGCAACCGTTTTGTCTGGTTGCTTGACCATATTAGAGGGGATTTTTGCGTTTTTAGTTGTGTGTATGTTGACTTGTTTGTCTGGCGGGTTGTAAACGCTAAAACTCTCTAGTCCCTTAAACAAATGTTCCAAAAATTTCATAACGCGCCTCACTAGTCAACTATACCAAACAAAACCCATATTGACAATCAAAAGCGCCAAGATTTTGTGTCGAATAATGGCCTAAATACACAAAAACAAACAGTGCTTATCACAGTGTGTTGATGGCACCGTTATTTTTGGGCCTAAAGACAGAACAGCTATCTGTACCCAAACTGGCTAGTTTGGTATTAAACGCAATCATTTGTTGAGGGTTGGTGGCACGCACTACCCCATAAAAACCACAACTAAACAACAGAGATTTTTGGGTAGTAGATGAACAAACACCCACAATACCACCAGCAAATCCATTGTCATTAGAATTGGTGATATTTAAGTAAGACAAACAACGGCTTATCAAACTATTGTTGATACTACCGCAAAACGAACCTATATACTCCGAACCGTCACCATTAATATTGCCATTTGACAAAACCAAATCTTTGATAACTGCGTCATCAAGGCTAGTAAATAGTCCAACCCCATTAATATCAATGCCACTTAACGAATGATTGTTACCATCTAGCACCCCCCTAAAAACGCCCAAAGACTCACTAATTCCACTTGTTTTGTCACTAACACCAAACAAGTCTGTAGTTAATTTGTATATCTTGCCACTTGTGGAATCTTGACTAATATCGTTTATCAAAATTGACTGAAAAGTTGAAATGTCAGTAATTTCAAACACGTTAGCATCTTCTACAAACACAGGCGTACAAGCACTAACGACAGTATTTAGAGCCGTTAGAGAACTAGCACCCAAAGTTAGTTGCAAATCACCACTTAGTTTTATGGAAGAATTTTTCCAATAAGCAAATGTATAACCTTCACTAGGAACTGCTGTCAGTGTGCGATAATACTTACCCTCGGCAGTCTCGACATCACTTTGTTGCACAGTGCCACCAGATGTGGTGACGTTGGCCTCTAGGTTGCCCCACTCAGTAGTATCAACTATCTCTATAGTAGACTCGCTTGGCACATAAGGTTGTCTGACATTAAAAACAAGCACCAATGCAACAATCAAGCAAATTACCACTACACCCGAAACTACACTTATGAACAGAGTTTTAGTTTTCATAATTGCTCCTTGTATTAGCTTTGTTTAAATTTTAGTATATTCAAAAATTTTAGTCAAATAAATATTCTACATTTTTATTTTCAACAATAAAATAAGTTTAATGTAGTGTTTTTTGTTGACAATTTTTGGTTTGTTTTGCAATATTTAATTACAATAATTTGGAGGGAATATGAATAAGTTTGCCAAACTGCTGACTATTTTTGCATCAATTTTGTGTTGCTGTGGATTTTCAGCATGCTCCACGATAAATGTTTCGATATATTTATATCAAGATGGTTCTATTACTCAAGCATACGAAGTCACGCTTGAGCCTACCGAACTAGATAGCATGGGTATTAACAAAGATGATTTACTTAGTCAAATAGATTCAGTCATTAACACTCAATGGACGAACGTTTCAAACGACAAAGACCTAACTGGCATTACAGTAAACACACAAAACGCAACAAATGGACGTTTGTTTACCATAACTTTTGCATCTTATAAAGATTATGCAAAATTTTATGAAATTGATGATTCGTCTAATACTAAAAGAAATGTACAAAAAGGTTTGTATGTTAACAAATATATAATATTCGATGGTAACAGTACTTACACAAACACACTCAACACCCAAATCTATACCACGCTTTCAACGTATATAGCAAATACTTATTTTGATGGTGATACTAGCAAACTATCAGCATATTTTGATGATATCACAGTTGGTACAACTTATGTTTATCCCACTACTTATCGTACAAATAGCAATGCTACTTACCACCGAATTATCGATAATTATGATATATATATTTGGGAAAGCACCTTGGCTCAAGAAGTGAGTGATTCACCACAAAATATAAAAATCTGGCAAAGTGTCTACACTAACGAAAACAGATTAGCATGGTATCTAACCGCCATTGTTGCAACATTTGTATTTGGTGGAATTTTATTCGGAGTGTTGTATCTTAAGAAAAGAAACAAAAAAACAACACACAATATTGACGACCCTAGCTCACCGCAAAACAACTTTAACACAGGTCAAAATGTAGAAAATCAAAATTAAAAAATTAATAATTATTTCAAATAAATTGCGACCACAAAATCTTAATAATATTAGCAATATTATAAATATATACATTTAAATAAAATAAATCAATTGTTCAAAAAATAAATTTATAAAGAATATCCAATACAAAACTTAGGTATTCTTTATTTTTTTTGTATTATTTAGCGTATTTTGTATAAACTACATCTGGAGGGAGAATATGAACGAAACAGATACTTTGCTACTTACTTCTATTTATCAAAATTGCAAAACTGCTACACAAAGCATTCACGACCTCATGCCTCGAGTATTGAATGTTGGTTTGTTGCAAGAATTAAAAAGCGAATATGACAACTATATAGAGTTTATCGAAAAATGCTTGGATTATGCCAAACAAAAAGGAGTTTGTCTAAACGAAAACAATATATTCGAAAAAATGCGCTTGTGGTTTTCTGTAAAATTTAGCACTATGTTTAATAAAACTACTAGACACCTAACCGAGATGCTCTTGCTAGGCACGGTTATGGGTACAACACAGTGCTACAAAGATTTACACGACCACAAAGATGCATCAAAAGAAATCCTGCAAATGTGTGAAGAGCTCTTAGCCTTGGAAGAAAAACATTTTAACAATCTAAAGATTTTTTTAAAAAATCTATAAACATAACTTATGTTATGTTTTTTTTATTTTAATGATTTTTTAAATATGAGTTGCCCCAAATTATTATACATAACAATCTTGTGCTGGATATATTTTAGTGTTAGTGATTGCTCTGTCGTTATATTAATGAGTGGAGTAAAATTTAGATTAAATATATCCGCAATGCCCAAGGTATGTCTTTGCCCATTAATACTATGCACGACTACAAATTGTTGTTCGACAAACATTATTTGTTTAATTTCGTGTAGTATTATACATTTACGCAAAACTTTGTTTTGCTCTAATTTGCAAATATACAAAAAAGATGTTTTACCAGTGCATAGTACTAAAAAAACTTGATTATTTAATCTACGAATAACTACGCTTTTACAAATATTATGCTCCAATAAGCAATATGCTACTTGTTTTTGCATATTAAAAAGCACAAAACGAATGCTGTGCAGTGGTTTTTGAGGTACTATGCACCAAAAAAGTGAAAAATCTCTGTAATTATATATTTCAGTATTATATTTGACAACCATGTGCATAGTACCGACAAACCGATTATCTATGATGTCAAATTCAGTTGAACTAATGTCAACTGTGCTAGTAAAACTAAAGTTTTTATCTTCTATCCTAATAAACATAAATCCCTTTTACGCTTTTAGTAAATTATAACGTAAAAGAGATTTATCAAAAAATATTTAAATATTATTTTTGTGTCTATTTGTTTATTATTGTGTCATAATATACAATTTTTTAATTATTGCTCAAAAAATAGTATTCGCTAAAGATATCATACGTCTTACTATACAATCTCACATGACACTTAGTACCTGGACTAAGATAGATGTTGATTTTGTTAGATAACATCTCATATTCTACAGTATCCTTTGATGTTATCAAATTACCATTGGTATCATAAAAATACAACTCTAATTTTTGTTCGTAATCTGTATATTTAGTAATATTCCCTGCATAAACTTTGTAAGATAATTGAACACCGCCCTCAATATTTGTTTCAGATATAATATCTATCTTGATATTATTATCTAGAATGTGAATTGCATAACTTTTAGATATGCTACCTACGTTTATGGTTAATGTAGCGTCTCCAGCACTCTTAGCAAACAGAACGCCATTGTTAATCGTAAATATATCAGTGTCAAAAACATATTCAATAGTTGCTAAAGCATAAATAGGAGTAATAACGGGAGTAATATCCATAGCATCACCTACGTTCAATGTTAGATCTATATCATTTGGTGAATAAAATTCTACATTTTGAGGCAAATACTCCAAAACTTCTATTGTAAAAGTTTTGGTGTAATTTCCATATGACCCCGTTAATCTAAAATTTATCGTTTGAGCGTGCGTTGGAATGATGACAAAACCATCTTCGCGGACTTCAACTTCGGCGTTAGGTATGCATTCGATATTCATCACTTGGTCAGTATAATCATTTGTCTTAAACGTGACCAAAGTTTTGTCATAAATTAAATCAGCATTGGCTTGTTCTGTAAACTCCGTATTAAACACATACAAACTAAAACTATCATCAGCAATAACAGAATAATCAGTGAGTGAATACGCTGTTAATTCAAAATCAGTGGTTTGTCTGTAGACATTCAACGTTATGTCGTTGTATTCACACTTTGACACTAGATTATATGCAACAAATGACAAAGATAAGGATAGTTGTGTAGTACCAGCATCATAAATAGTCAAAGGTAAATAAACGTAATTATCTGTAATTTGCTTACTACCAAAATGCAATAAAGATTTATCGTCTTTTACCAAATTTTTCTCAGTCTTTGTATTTATGACAACGTCTACAATATTTTCCGCAAACACCCCTGTATACAACTTTAATTTATAAGATATACCAGTTGGGTTGGAATAAAGTGTATAATTATCTCCATTATCCAAAAGTACGTTATCTTGAGCATCAAGTACACTTAGATTGATATCATAATCTGGGTCTATAACAATAATCTCCGTCTCCAAAGTTTTGTATATTAACCTCTTTTCCGCGTCCACGCCAGATACGACGCGAACATACAACCAATCATTACCGCAACTAAGTGGTGTAACATTACCAAGATTGTTGACACTAAAACACTTGCCTGCAGTAGAATACTCGACATCAAACATATAATCTGCATTTAAGTCTTGAATATCTATTGTTTTAGCTCCACCATCTAATGTAAAAATATATTTAGGTAATATGCTGGCATTGCCACAAAACACTGGAGACTTGACTAATACGTGTTTAGTGGCAGTCAAGGTTTTGTCGGCAACAGTGTAATTAAGTTTTATGGTGGTCTCTCCCACACCGACAGCAACTATGCAATTGTCTATAATATTTATTATTTGCTCATTATAATCAAGAGTGTAGTTAGTACCTTGTATTTTTAAAGGTACAGAATCTTGTCCCACTAATCCCAAAGTTAAAATCACATCGCTAGCATCATCAAAACTACACTCCCTACCTGCTTCGTATTCTTTACTATCTGTAATGTTGGTTGTAGAATGTTGAGTGTCATCGTTACAACCACACAACAAGACAGCCAGCAACAAACACAATATTGCCAGCAAAACATTTATCTTAGATTTAACATTAAAAACCATAGCGTTCACCCAAAATTTATGCTATTTTTAATTTAACATTTTGGCTTATACTACGTCAAGCAGATTTAGACTTTTTTCGACATTTTTTTATAGATTATTCATTGCTAAAGATAAAATTTTGTACCAACAAACCAAAACAATATGCCTTTTTCAAAATGAACAAAGAATATTAAAATAGAATAAAGAATTAAATATGATTATTTACAAAAAAAAAGAGCCTTGCATCAGCAAGACTCTTGAATGGTAGCGGGGGGAGGATTTGAACCACCGACCTTTGGGTTATGAGCCCAACGAGCTACCGAACTGCTCTACCCCGCGACATACTACCCTAACTTGGTAGGTTAATTATATCACCTATTATATGTATTTGTCAATAACAAAATGCAAAAAACACAAAATATTTTAAAAAAAATCAAAAAATGTATGTCACTCATTAAAAATAAAAGCACCACTACAAGATAATGGCACTATAAATGGAGCAGGTGAAGGGAATCGCTCCGCTCACATATCACTTACTCTCTTTGTTCTAGGATGCACTTTCGTGTTCGCTTTCACGCCGGGGCGGGAAAATGCTGCGATTTGCTCGCATTTTCTGTTCCGCCCGTTCGATTCCCTTTTGCTCTTCTCTCATCATCTAGGTATAAAAAAATCAAGCTTATTCTGCTTGAATGGAGCAGGTGAAGGGAATCGGACCCTCGTATCAAGCTTGGGAAGCTCGTGTTCTGCCATTGAACTACACCTGCATAATGCTAGTATCAATACTAGCATATTTTGTACAATTAGTCAACCCAAAATAAACAATCCATTGATTATTAAAATAAACAGTACGTCTAGGTATCCAAACATAACAATTATTCGTGAATTTATCTGTATCTTCGAGTTGAGTTTTGGATATTACAAAACATCCTTGTCAGTCATACGCTCAAACAATATTGGCATATGTTCTATTGTTGTTCCTACTGTCAAATCTGTAGGAGACCAAACAACTTTGTCCTGATGGAACGCATCTCTAATCTTTTTTGCGCTAAATGGTACAAATGGCTCCATAAGTATGCCGAGATTTTGAATAATATAGCAACAAGTATAAATAACTTCGTCAAATGCTGGTTTGTCATTTTTAAATAGCACCCAAGGTTGCTTTTCATCAAAATATTTGTTACCAGCTTCCACTAGAGACATGACTTTGCCCAAAGCATCACGGAAATTGGTGTGTTCAATGTCCTCACCTGCTGTTTCAAAAGTTTTTGCCACTAGGTCTTTTATGCTCTTATCTACTTGCGCATTAGGTATAACATTATCCCAACCTTTGTAGTTAATTGTACGATTGACAAAATTACCAAATTTGTTGACAAGGTC
>ONVD01000038.1 GCA_900321185.1 uncultured Eubacteriales bacterium | reverse complement strand
TTTTGTAAAACCAACCGCATGTACTTTAAACGTTTGCAGGAGTATGTGGGCGAATTTACAAAGAATAGCGACGGCACATACTTAGTCACACTGCGTATTACCGAGACCGCATCTAGCAAGTCGATGTTTGAGATTAAGATTAATCTACAGACTCGCGCAGACGCGGTACGAGCAATCGAAATTTGGACAACCAAAGCACCTAGTTTTTACGAATTTGTTTACACTAATCTTATGAGTTAAATAAAACAATGAATAATTAGGAGTACATTATTATGGAATCTTATCGAACTGTAGGGACTTGTTCCAGACAAATTTTGTTTTCCGTGAAGGACAACATATTGACTGACCTTAAATTTTTGGGGGGCTGTGCAGGTGGCTTGCAAGCATTATCAAAATTGCTTGTTGGCAAGGATATTGATTACATCATTACACAATGCAAAGGTATTTTGTGTAAAAATGGCACAAGTTGCCCTGACCAGCTAGCATGTGCACTCATTCTCTACAAAAAACGTTGCGAAGAGTTTGAGAATGCTAAAGACCAAATCAAACAACGTGGTCACCCTATAGTATTGCCAACGCACTAAATCAGTAACGTTTGTTTCAATATTTTTAAAGCAAATAAAAAAGAATCTAGCAATTTTTGTTAGGTTCTTTTTATTTGTTCGTTTGTTAAACATAAAACAATAAATATTCTACATTACAAGTTCTTGCCAAAGTCTACCTCTTTGCTGTCATCTATTCTTTTTTCGCTATTGCTTGTTTTTTTGACTTTATCCAAGACTTCTTGTTGCTTGTGTTGTTGATTACTAGACCTCAATTCCATCAAGATTTGTTGCTGAACAACCAGATTTTGTTTTTCTAATTCAATGAACTCTTTCATTATTTGGATTATCTCATTAACAGTATTTTGTATATTATCAATCGATTTACCTGTATCACATGTGCGTTGACACACCATGTCTGTATCACTAATCAATTTTTCCAAAGCTTCTTCTTTTGTAAAATATTTAGCATCATCTATATCATGCTCATCGTTAAAATATGTCATAAAACTTAATCCCCTTATAAACTTTTAACATTATAGCACATTTCGGCACAATAATCAATGCTTGCATTCAGAAATTTGGGCTTTATTGCGTCCTACGAATAACTTTTGCGAATAATTGATTGTATTAGTCCGCAATCCTGTACTTTGTGCAATGTTGGACAAAATGCCCATACCAGCCATAAAAACGATTAAACTTGTACTACCAGCACTAATAAATGGCAAAGGTAACCCTGTAGGTGGTACAGCGCCAGAAACCACCGCTACATTTAGCAAGACTTGAACTGCGAGTATACTGGTTATACCTATACCCAAATAACATCCAAACCTATCCTTTGCATTAATAGACACCCTGTATCCAAGATAAATAAGCAGACCAAATACCAATAATAATAACAATGCACCTACAAAACCAAATTCTTCCCCAATAATAGAAAAGATGAAATCACTTTCACTAAACGGCAAAAATGCATATTTTTGACGTGAGTTAAACAGTCCTACGCCAAACCATCCGCCAGCACCCAAAGCGTACAACGATTGAATCAACTGAAAGCCTTCGCCCTGAGGACTTGCCCATGGGTCTAAAAACGCAAATAAGCGTTTGAGTCTATAAGGCTCTAACATAATAAGTAAAGGTACAGCACAAGCAATAGGTATGGACAAACCTACCAAATGCTTGATATTCATTCCACCAACCAGCAACATAACAATCATAACAACTCCGAGACAAATTGTTATGGACATATTAGGCTCTAACAGTACCAATACGCACATCGTTAGTCCTGCGAACAACACTGGCAAACTGCCACGAAAGGTTGACATTCGTTCAACGTATTTGGACATATAACCTGCACAAAAGATAATGAAACAAAATTTAGCAACTTCACTAGCCTGAAAACTAAACGCACCAAATCCTATCCAACGTCTTGCGCCATAGTTTGTTACACCCACTCCAGGGATAAGCACTAAAACCAACAAAGCTATCCCCAATATCAAAGCAAAAATATAAAAACGTGACAAAAAATTATAGTTTACATGAGACAAAACAATCATTACGACAAGACCAATCAAAAAACCTACAATTTGCTTAGTCATAAAGTAAGTGGACGAACCATAAGTTTGCAAAGCTGTGTAACTGGATGCCGAATAAACCATCAGTATGCCAAACAAACACAAGGCTATGGTTATGCATAATATTGACGCTGAATATTTGTTGCCGAAAAATTTTATGACTTTATTCAACATCTCCTCCACACACTAGATACTTAAAATAGTCACCACGCTCCGCATAACTATCAAATGCGTCAAAACTTGCACATGCAGGACTAAGTAACACCGTGTCACCCGCTAGTGATTGTGATTTTGCTTCATCTAATGCAAGTTTAAAATCACGCACATAATGTACATTGTTTACATTATACTTGTTCGCTAATTTGTATAATTTTTTACCCATTTGTCCAAAAGTAACTATAGCTTTGACATTGTTAGGTATGTGAGCAAAGAATACATCAAAATCTTCGCCTTTATCACTTCCACCCAACATTAACACAATTGGCGTTTTAATATTAGCTAAAGCATTGGTGGTAGCATGAATATTAGTAGCCTTTGAGTCATCTATATATCTAACTCCACCAAACTCACCTACAAACTCACATCTGTGACTAGGTAACGTATATTTTACAAACGCTTCACTAATTAAGTTTTCATCCACCCCACACAGCAGTGCTATAACACTAGCAACCAACATATTAGCAACATTGTGCATACCACTAAGTTTTGTGCCAATAGTTGATATCCTGTGAATTTTGTCTCCAAGTTTTACATGTAATACTTGTTCAAACACCCAAGCACTATATTCAAAACTATCTAAAATGTGATTTACACTAAAATAAATAACACGAGCATTGGTTTTGTGTGCACATGCACGAACAACATCATCGTCATAGTTAAGGACGACATAGTCATTATTGTCCAAGTTATCAAAAACATGACTTTTAGCAGACAAATAATCATCTAATGTTTTGTATCTATCCAAATGGTCTGGTGCAAAATTCAAAAAAGCAACGATATGCGGGTGCATTGTTTTACTGTGCTCCAACTGAAAACTGCTTGCCTCACACACAATATAGTTTTGAGGTTTTGTCTTTAAAGCCACCGAACAAATACTTATCCCTACGTTGCCAACACAAAAGGAATGTTTTTGTGCATAATTTAGCACAAAATCTGTTAGTGTGGTTGTAGTGGTTTTACCGTTTGTACCAGTGATGACGATAAGTGTACCTTGGCAATTTTTTGCCCCTAACTCTAGTTCACCCAATGTAGTTAAATTGTATTTTTTTATGATTTTATCTATTTTTGGAGTCAAAAGTACACCAGGACTAAGTACTATGCACATAGTACTATGCACACAGTTTTTAAAACTTTTTGTGCATAGTACTACACTGTCTGCCACAAGTTTTGCCCTTTTTAGGTCATGTAACTTCTTTTTGTCCTTATCATACAAATATACTTTGTTATTTTGTTTTGCCAGCAACTCGCAAGCACCCAAACCACTTACTCCAGCTCCAAAAACCAAATATTCCATCATTCACCTCTATATCAAACATAACAAAATACTTAATGCACTAAATATAATTGTTATTATTATATATATGGCGACAATTTTATTTTCATTCACTCCTTTTTTCTCAAAATGATGATGTAACGGTGCCATTAAGAATATACGCTTGTGTGTGATTTTGTAATAAGACACTTGTAGCATTACACTTACAGCACTAACTACAAAGCATATACACAATAAAGGCAATACCAAAGATAGTTTTGTAAACACTGCGATACAAGCAATCACTCCACCCAATGCCAGTGACCCAGTGTCACCCATAAAAATTTTGGCAGGGTGACTATTTACACACAAAAAAGCGAGCAATCCACCACATACGCAAACACCTAGCAAGACCAAGTTTTTGTATTCACTGATGATATTCAATCCAACGCCATTGCTAGATAAAACGCCAATTAATAACGAAACTATGACACATAATCCACCCATACACACCGTACTGACTCCACCAGCCAGTCCGTCAAGGCCATCAGTAAGATTAGCACTATTACTCATAGCCAAAAAAACAAATATTACTAACGGTATTATCCCCCAACCAATATCCACCTCAACAAAACTCCAAGGCAAATATATGGTTGTACCAACCAAGTTTGATTGATATACAAATATAGCAATCAAAACTGATATACCTACTTGCCCAATTATTTTTTGATAAGGTTTGAGCCCCATATTTTTATGAGTCCGTATCTTGATAAAGTCATCCAAAAACCCCAGCAATGCGAATGATAAAAATACAGCAATTGTTACACCAGCAAGTCTTGCTTGTCCACTAAAAAAGAACGGTGCAACCATACAAGCCGACAAAACAAATATTAATCCACCCAATGTTCGTGTGCCTTGCTTGTTTTTATGTGTTGTCACATATTTTAATATTGTTTGTTTTGCTTTAGCCTTGTCCACTAACCAAAAAACAGGCAGGATAAGTGCCAGTCCAACAACAAAACTAATAATAAGTGCCAACAATATGTTTATCACAGTTGTACCTCACTGTTGTTTTTGTTAATTTTATCGACCACTTCATAGTCACTATAATGAATTTTTTGCCCTTTGATGTCGAGATAATCCTCTGCACCCTTACCAGCAATAACAACTATATCACCAAATTTACTAAGACTCACCGCCCTAGAGATGGCCTCTTGACGGTCAGTTATGCACTCATATATTGCTCCACTATCCGCTATCCCTTTTTTGGTTTCATCAATAATATCTTCTGGTTTTTCGAAACGTGGGTTATCACTTGTTATGATAGTATAATCTGCATTTTTTGCGCTAATATTCGCCATAATCGGTCGTTTTTGTCTATCTCGGTTGCCACCACACCCAAAAACACAAATTAGTTTGCCTCGACAAACTTCTCTTGCACTTGTCAAAATTTTTAGTAATCCGTCTGGTGTGTGCGCATAGTCTATCACGGCATTTGCCCCGTTGTAAAGCGGACAAATATTAAATCTCCCTGGCACAGGAGTTTGCGCTTTGATACCCTCTTTAACATGTTGAGGATCAAGTCCCAAAATATCCGCTACAGCCAAAGCACCTAAGAGATTGGAAAGATTAAATTTACCTATTAATCTAGTGCTATAATTTTGTATCTCCCCACAAGCATCTGCACAAAAGTGTATGCCATCACTATCCAAGGTGTAACTAATGGGATAAACGTCTAAATAATTGTCAACACCAAATCCGCGACACACAAAAGAACTGCCAAGATATTTGGTATACAATGTGTTCGCTAGTTTGTCATCTAGATTAACTACAGCACTTTTACAAAAGGTTGGAGAAATAAAACTAAGTTTGGTATCAGCATAATGCGAAAACGTCTTAAAAAAGTCCAAGTGGTCTTGTGTTATATTAGTTAACACTCCAACATCAAAAGTTATGCCAGTCATTTTTTTTAGGGCTATTGCATGAGCACTAACCTCCATAACCACATATTGTATACCTTTTTTGAGCATTATTGCTAAAATTTTATTGAATTCTATTGGGTCAGGTGTTGTCATGGTAGTTGGGTATTTTTTGTCACCTATCACAATACCTATAGTGCCTATCACACCAGTTTTGTAACCACAGTGTTGCAAAATAGAATGCAAAATATATGTCGTAGTAGTCTTTCCGTTAGTACCAGTGATACCTATCATCTTTAATTGTTTGGCGGGATTGCCATAAAAATTTTCACTCACTTTTGCCATGACTTCACGACAATCACTTACTTTTATTTGTGGCACTCGCACATCTAAAAAATGTTCAACTACCAATGCAATTGCGCCGTTTTTAACAGCCTTTGGCGCATAATTGTGCCCATCCGCTTGTTGTCCCGTTAAACAAAAATATAGACCATGGTCTTTTATTTTACTAGTATCAAATGCCAGGCTAGCAATATCTATATTTTGTAGATTACCATTAGTTTCAAAATCTATATTCTTTAACAATTCTTTTAATAACATATCATATCTCCCTCTTGTTAATACAAAACAATGATAGTACCCTTCTCGACCATTTGCCCATCTGGTATTGCTTGAGCAGTTACTTTTTGGATATCGTCGTCAAAATAATAGTCCAGTTTCATTGATTTTAGCAACGCACATGCGTCTGTTATTGACATACCAATGAGATTAGGTACTGCTACAAGATTGGTGTTATCCACCATATCTTTTTCGTCTGGCGCTATGCCGTAATAGTTAAAGAGTTTCGTAAAAATATCTTTGCCATATGGCTTTGCCACCTGTCCACCATAATATATGCCGTTACTTGGCTCATTTACACAAAGCAACAAAACATATTGTGGGTCACTTGCTGGATAAGTACCTACAAAACTTGCAATGTATTTACCACTAGCAACTTTACCATCCTCGTATTTTTGGGCTGTACCAGTCTTTCCTCCTATGTGGTAGCCTGTCACAAAAGTACACTCTCCGTCACCAGACATAACTTGCTCGAGTAAATAATTCATTTTTTGTTTTACCGCATCGCTAACAGTGTCTCTAACCGCGACGCTATCAAAAGTTTTTGTTATATTTTCACTTGTGATTGATTTTATTAGTCTAGGCTGGTAGAGTGTACCATTCAATACACCACATATGCTAGTAATCATCTGAATAGGTGTAACAGCGACCGCTTGCCCGAATGAAATACGTGCCAAATCGACATTCTTTACTACATCTTGACTCATCATGATACCACTACTTTCGCCTATATAATCAATGCCAGTCTTTTGCCCAATGCCAAACCGAGATAAGTATTCGTAAAATTTTGTTGTCCCCATTCGTAACCCCAAATCCATAAAAACACTGTTACAACTATTCCTAAAGGCTTCAACAAGGGTTTCACTGCCATGCCCTGTAGTTTTCCAGCACTTTATTTTTTGACCATCTACCATTCTATATCCTGGGTCAAAAAAAGTTTCGTCTAGTGTAGTAACACCCAATGACAACGCACTTGCCATAGTAAAAATTTTGAAAGTACTGCCGGGTTCATAAACATCGGTGACTGTGGTATTTTTACTTAATGACATCAAAGTATCAACATCATCTCGCGGAATGTTATTTAGGTCAAAACTGGGTTTTGTCGCCATAGACAAAATTTCACCAGTCTTGGCGTTCATAACTATACCTAATGCACTTGTAGCTTTTTGTTCTACTATAGCCCTATCTAACACTCCTTCCAAAATTTGTTGCAGACCTACGTCAATAGTTAGTGTTATATTGCAACCAGGTATTCCTGAGACATATTCAGTTGTAGCGTTACTAAGTTCTACACCTGTAATTGTACCATCGGTCAACGAATAACCATCTGTGCCAGTTAAAAACCTATTGTAGTATGCTTCCAAACCAGATTGTCCAATATTGTCTATTGTGGTAAAGCCCAAGACCGAAGTCAGCAAATCTCCATATGGATATTGTCTAGTACTGGTTTCGGATAAATAAACACCATCAAGATTTGCACTCAAAATTTGATATGCTAGAGATGGTGATACTTGTTGCTTGAGTAAAATCTCAGACACTTTTTTGTTGTTAATCTTAGTGAGCACTTCGTCTTGTTCCAACTCTAATAATTGAGATAACGTCTGTGCACATTCCTGTGCGTTTGTAACACTTACAGGCCTTACGTACACATTGTAGGATGTGTAGCTACTGGCTAACACAATGTTGTTTGTATCCAAGATACTTCCTCTCACCCCACAAAGTGACAAATCTCTAGTCCATTGGTCTATAGCTCTTGTTTGGAGTTTTTTGGAGTCCACAACCGTCACAAAGAACAACTTACAAACCATTAATAAAAAAGCAAAGGCTACTATGCACAAAATACATAGTAACCTCTTTTGTAAGTTTAAAAATGTATAGTATTTTTTCATCTTATCTCCCAAACAATCGAGAGAAAAAGTCACAGAATTTGTCCCATGGACTACTACTAGTAATAGTATCTTGCTGACTAGTGGTGCTAGATGTATCACTTGATGTAACATTCTTAGGTAAATTTCGCCCTGACAACCAATCTCGAATTTCTTCATCAGTCAAATTGGAATCTGTCTTGTTGACAATACCTTGGTCACTAGCAAGTTCGCCATACTCTGTATTATTATTTGATACAGCCTGAGTACCCGCCCCTGGTCCAACACCAAAAACACCAATAAGGGTTGCACTAGCTAACATACATACCCCACAAATCCCCGTTGTCAACCACAATTTTAGACGTTTGCTAGATTTTTTTACTGGCACAGGTTGATATGTGCGTACGTCTAGACGTGGAGTATCATAATTTGTATCTACCACATCATCATATACCGGAGTTGACTCTTCTACGTTCTCTTGTTCTTTAAAAGGATTGGCTGTAGGTCTAGGCTTGGAACGAACAGGCTCGGGGCGTTTTTGAGTAACGACATGAGTAGTATCCTTTGAATCTGTAAGATATCCTTGCATATTCAAATCTTTGAATACTTGCTGTATATCGTCATCTTCTTCGTGCATGCTAGATTTGACGATAGGTTGACTATCTAACTTTTGGTCAATCATATCCACTAAATCATTTTCATAAAGAGTGTCTGTTTCTTTTTCTCTAATTTTTCTAGCCATTTATCTATACTCCTTTTAAATTAAAAATATGATAAATCCCTACAATTTTTGGACAACTCGTAGTTTTGCACTATGCGAGCGTGGATTGTGTGTTAACTCCTGCTCACTAGCAGTCAAGGGCTTTTTGTTTACAAGTTTTACTTCACGTTTGTGGTGACATACACAAATTGGTAGTTTTTTGTCACAAATACAATCACTACTAAGCATATTAAACGCATCTTTGACGATACGATCTTCTAGTGAATGAAAAGTAAGAACGCACAGTCTGCCGTTAGTGTTCAATCTGCGTGCCATAGACACAATGCAATCTTGCAGTTTATCCAACTCACCATTTACCTCAATTCGAAGCGCTTGAAATACTCTTTTTGCAGGATGCCCTTTGGACGCCTTTTGGGGCGGCACGATTTTTTGAATAATATCTACCAATTGCAAAGTGGTATCTATAGGTCTATTTTTACGAGCTAGCATTATTGCGTGTGCGATTCTACGAGAAAAAGGTTCTTCACCAAAGCGTGAAAAAATATCCTCTAACTCAGTCTCGGTATAGTGGTTAACCACATCTGATGCAGTTTTGGCTTGGTCAAGATTCATTCGCATATCGAGTGGCGCGTCTAACATATAACTAAAGCCACGCTCTGGAGTATCTATCTGATAACTACTTACTCCCAAATCGAGCAAAATACCATCTACACCATCTATCTTTGCCTCGTCTAACCTTGCTGAAAAATTTTTAAAGTCATCGTGAAAAAACGTTATATTAGGATTGTCCTTAAACTTTTGCTTGCAAAAATCAATGGCAGTTTCATCTTTATCAAAAGCCAGCAATCTACCTGTGGTCAAATGTGACAAAATTTCGGCAGAGTGTCCACCACCACCCAAAGTGCCGTCTAGGTAGATACCATTAGGCTTGATAGCAAGGTTAGTTACGCATTCATTCAACATAACTGGTTGATGTTTAAACTCCATAAAACCTCCTAAACAATTTCCACAAGTTCGCAATTAACTTGATCACAAGATGTCAGATAATACTTGACATTATTTTTTTGCACAAACTTACATGCACGACAATTTTTGCCGTGCAAATGTCCATAGACAACAATATCTACGTTGTATTTGTCAAACATTGCTGTAAAATCAGAATCCATCAATTTTGCATTAAAAGGTGGGTAATGTATCATCACTACCGCCACATCTCCCAATTGACGTTTTTTCTGCAAGTCTTGCAAAGCAAGTTCCATTCGGATAATTTCACGTTTGTATATACGCTCGTCATCAGTATCTTTATATTCATTAGGAACATTAGGAACAGTCCAACCGCGAGTACCACAAACCACAACGTTTGCTATGCGTATAGCATCATTTTGCAATGCATAAAAATCCTGCCCAAGCATTGCTCTAACCCTAGTAATCGAATTCCACCAATAATCATGATTGCCTCGGGTGATAATTTTTTTGCCTGGTAGTTTGGCAATCAAGTCCAGGTCTGGTTTTGCCTCGTTTTCGCGCATCCCCCAACTAATATCACCAGGTATCAAAACCAAGTCCTGTGATGTTACTTTTGAGAGCCAGTCTTTTGTAATACGTTCAAAGTGGTCTTCCCAACCTGGCCCAAATACGTCCATAGGTTTGTCAACAACACTGTCTAAATGTAAATCTCCTATCGCAAAAACTTTCACTTGTTTACACTACTCCTTATGCTAAATTATAACTAATTTTTAAGTTAATTGCAACTAAAAAATAGAGAGTATAAATAAAAACAAGGCAAAAGCCTTGCTTGTAGAGATAATATTTGTAATGTTTAACTGAATAAATTAAAACCATCGTTGTTCGTATTATTTGCCACCGTAACACCTGGTGCAGTGTTTGGGAATAATGGCATATCAAAGAATCCTTCACAAACGTTTTGTGAGAACTCTTGACATTGTGGAATATGACAGTAACCATAACTAGGAACAAGCAACTCTGTTTCTGCTACAACCTTTAGTATGGTTAATACACAGCACTCAATAGTTATGCTTGTGCCATCAAAAGTTCCATTGGCAACCATTACACTAGCCACTAACTCCACTTCAAATGGAATAATAGATGGTTGAGGAACAAATAAAACAACATCAATAGGCAAAGTTAGCACACCTTGAGCCACACCTTGCACATTGTTTGCGTCAGTATACACAATATCTAGTGGCATATTTGCCGTCGCTGATATACGCGCAAAGTTAGGTCTATCATCAAAACGTGTTACAACCAAATTAGTCAAAAACGGTTTTATGGTTGTACTTGACTGCCCCGAAACAAAAGTTAGCGGAAAAGTTGGATTTGCAGGTTGAAAGTTCTCCAACGTTAGGGTTTCACCATCAATATGCTGTTGTTTTAAACATGCATCAAATACTTTTTTGACCTGTATACACACTTTTTCGCACAGTCCTTTCAGTGGATTATTAACGATTGGACCTGGTATGTAATCTGTTCTCACGCCCGAGAAAAAAGACATAAAAACCTCCTCTATTCTGCCCGTACATTTGTAGTTTATGTTATTACACCAAATAGTGTGCTAAAAAAACTAAATAATGAGTGCATAGTACTGAAAATGCGTTTTGTTAATAAAAAGTCTTCGTAAAAGTTAGTATTTGCAGGTACTATGCAGTAGTGTAGCATTTGTGCATAGTACCTACAACTATGACATATTTGTTAAGCAAAATTTTCATAACTGCATATTTATCTATCATTTTGGAAATAATTTTAACAAAGTCACTTATTTTATTTGAGTTTTTTTGCATTTAATTATATACTATAACTATAGTATTAGAGAGGATAAGATATGTTATCGTTGGTTGTGTTAGCAAATAAGGTTTTAAGTGATATAGGTACAAAAGATAAAACCGTAACCGAAGAATTACAAAAATACAAGATAGATTACGAAATTGTCTATATCACTACAAAAAATTATAACGCTCTAAATGACATCAAGCACATCGTTGCACGAGATGAAAACAAATATCTGATAGTTTTGGCTGACGATACAAACAAAACCTCACAAATTTATGTTGGACTGGATAACATTAACGGAGATAGCGCTTTGGTATTGGATATTGATACGAATATTGACGTTATTACACAAGTACTCCAACAATACAAAGATGGTTGCGAAAACGTATTTGTTCGTAAAAAAGAGAATCCAGTCTATGACTTTTTTACAAAACTTGGAGAATGCACTTATTCGTTGGGTTTAAAAATGCTCAAAAGATTAAATGACCTATGTTGCGATAGTGGAGTGGTGTTGCTCAATAGTGTTTCTATTGATACGATTCTTTCCTATCCAGCATCCGCAAAAACCTTGCTAAATACCAATATAACCCCTGACAAAAAGTTTGGTATTGTTCGAACAAAAACAATCCACGACTCACCTACACATGCACAACAACACCCACAACAATGGTTGATGTCACTCGGCATAGTCTCACTTATTTTTATCATTGTGTCGCTCTGTTCGTTGTTTATCTATCCTATGTTTAATGGATGGATATATAATCTATGGATATTTATAACAATCGTCATATGGCTTGCACTAGGGGCTGTTGTCTGCGCCTTCTTTAGTAAACTTTTGTTTGACGCACGGCAAGGAAGGCCTATTCCTATAGATGCTGAAGGTATACCATATATCAGCATTGTGGATGCTTTTACTCATCAAGACCTCATAGATTTTGACACACAACAAGATACAATCTCGATAGAATCGCAGAATGCACGCTCTATTATTAAAGAACAAATTAACAACAAAGGACACAGACAATCAAAGTCGTCTAAAGTAAAAAGCAACAAAAAAGCAACAACAACCAAAACTACAAAACATGTTAAAACACAACCAAAAGCAACAACAACCAAAACAAAAGCAACAATTAGTGACCAACCACCTAAAAAGCGTGGCAGACCACGAAAAAATAAGGAGTAATAAATTATGAAAACAGTAAAAATTGGAATTAACGGATTCGGGCGCATTGGTAGACTGGTAGCTAGGATTGCTATCAACACCCCTAATATAGAAGTTGTACAAATCAACGACCCTTTTATGACAGCAGATTATGCTAGTTATATGTTTAGTTTTGATACAGTACATGGGCATTACCCTGGCAAAGTAAGTGCAAAAGGAGATTTTTTGATTATTGACGGACACCAAATCTTGTTTACACAAGAGCGTGAACCTGATACTATCAACTGGGGCAAAAACAGTGTAGATGTAGTTATTGAGGCCACTGGCAAATTTAAGGACCAAGAAAGCGCCATGGGCCACATTCGTGCTGGAGCAAAAAAAGTGCTAATCACTGCCCCAAGTAAAGATGCACCAACCATAGTATTAGGTGTCAATGACGATATGCTAAAAAACTCTATGCAGATTGTTAGCAACGCAAGTTGCACCACCAACTGTCTTGCCCCTATTGTCAAAGTCCTAAATGACAACTTTGGCATAGTGGAAGGATTAATGAGTACCATACACTCTAGCACCGCCACACAGTTAGTGGTAGACGGCACTTCCAAAAAAGACTGGCGTGGAGGACGTGCCGCCAGTGCAAACATTATTCCTAGTAGTACGGGAGCAGCGAAATTGATTGGCGTAGTCATCCCCGAATTAGCAGGCAAACTAACAGGAATGTCTTTTAGAGTTCCAACAATCAATGTGAGTGTTGTAGACCTAACAGTCAAACTCAAAAAACCTACCACATATGAAGAGATTTGCAAAGCAATGGAACACGCTAGCAAGACAACACTTAAAGGAATTTTGGGTTACACAACTGAAGCAGTTGTTTCGAGCGATTTTAACGGAGACTCCCACTCATCCATCTTCGATGCCACAGCAGGCATAATGCTAAATGACACTTTTGTAAAAGTTGTAGCTTGGTATGACAACGAATGGGGCTACAGCAATCGTGT
>ONVD01000024.1 GCA_900321185.1 uncultured Eubacteriales bacterium | reverse complement strand
TAACTTGGTGTAAGGTACTTTACCTGTGGTCAAATTGGCTACGTAATAATAGTCCGCTATACAGTTACGAGCCAATGCTGGTTCACCTATGTATCCAAATCCTTGGCTAAGTTGGAGCCACCCCTCTTGAGTGCTAAGGTCAATGGTGGATGAATACCCAGACCATTTTTGTTGAATCGCTTGACCTAATACTGTGCTGTTAATGTTGTCATCTGTAATAGGCACATAGTGGTCGACCATCTTTTTGCCAAATCCTAACAACTTTGTGATTGCTATTACAGAACTTCCACCAGCCATTGCTGATATAACAATATTACGAACACGTTTGCCCTGCGCATCAATTTCGTCCTGTTGTATTTTTGTTGCTTCTTTTCTGTCCTTTTCCATAACTTGTTTACCCCTTTATGTGTACCGCATTCAGTATGCCTCAAAAGACAGATTTTGTCAATACCAAAATGAAATTTAATTTAAAATATCTATTTCGACTATCTGTATAAAAATCTGTAAGTAGTATCGTCACAAATACTCAATAGCACCTACGTGTAACTGTTAATAAAAGAGTTTCTACAAAAAGTAGCCCAAATTAATAGATTCGCCCACATTGCTAGCTTCTCAATGGATTACCTTGATAAACATATCACTGACTAAATTTATGTATAATGTTTTTATATTTTCTATTGTAGTATTATTACCTATTGCAAAACATTTTAATTCTGTTTGTCCTAAGTGGTCATGAACCCAATCATCTACATTCTACCAACGATTTTTATGGAATCTTGTATCTATGGTCCAATCGTAATCTATATTAGAATTGAATTGTAATCTATTTATTAATTTCATTTAAAACTAAAACATATATAATCGCAAGTTCTAAAATCATAGTAATGTTTTAAAACAAGCCAATCATACAAATTGGAGTATAGATTATGAATAGCGTTCCCCATGATAGACGTTATCACAAGCAATCAATCATCAATTTTACAAGTTTTTGTTGTATTTTGTTGTGATTCTGTCTGATTGTCTTGTTTTTGTTGTTTCTGTAATTTCTGCTGTTTGAGTGTATTAACAACGTTTTTAGCATTGACAGCAACATAAACAATCACACTAACTACAATAACAATCAAACCCGCATACAAAAGATACAAGCCCCAACTACCAAATGTCTTTGGCAAAAAGCACATTACAAGACCAACTGTCATCACAAATGTACCAGTTTTGCCAATAATGTTACTTGGAATGGTAATTTGCTTTTTAAATAAGCAGACGCCAACAATAATCATGCAAACGTCAATTGTAATTAATAACACTGTTAACCAAATAGGCAAAACGCCGTCTATACAAAGACAAATCAACGTGGCACCTTTTAACAACTTGTCTGCAAGTGGGTCTAAGGCTGTGCCGATTGGCGTAATTTGATTTGTTGCACGAGCAATAAAACCATCACAAACATCAGTAATGCTAGCCACCAAAAAAATAACCAATGCCACGACATGATTGGTCCCAGGCACGCAAAAATAAGTGATGATAAGGGCAGGTACTAGCAAAAGTCTAAACAATGACAAAACATTTGGGACATTCCAAAAGCCTTTAAACATATTATTGCTCAAATTACGTTCCTCTTTTTTAATTTTATTATGCTACATAAATTAGTATATTATAACATAGAAAAATAAAAAGACAAACAAAAAACTACAAAATTTAACAAATTTAACACTAACAGAATATTATAAAGTATAAAAAATTATTAAGGAGGATATTTTGAAAAAACTAACATTCTTGTATCTACTGCTGATGATACCACTGGTCAGTGTTTTTAGCTTTGCAGGTTGTGACAGTGTGGACACCAACACAATGGAGACAGTGAGACTTTATGAAGTTACACATAGTATTTTTTATGCACCATTATATATTGCCATAAATAAAGGATTTTTTGAAGATGAAAATTTAGAAATAGACTTGGTTAACGCAAATGGTAGCAATAACGTAATGACTGCTCTACTATCAAACAGTGCAGATGTAGGCCTAGCAGGTCCCGAAACAAGTGTGTATACAGGGCTACAAAGCAATGGCTCAACACCAAAAGTATTTGGACAACTTACCGCTTGCGATGGTAGCTTTTTGGTAGGTGCAAAGTCAGACAAAGAGTTTGAACTCAACGACCTAAAAGGCAAAACAATCATTGGCGGTAGACGTGGTGGAATGCCAGCTATGACTTTACAGTATGCCCTACACTTGGCTGGATTAGAAAACGGCACTGATTATACTCTCAACTTAGACTATGATTTTGGTATGGTGGCAAGCGTGTATGATAGTGGCATTGGAGATTATTGCACCATGTTTGAACCTACCGCAAGCAACTATATTTCATCTAAAACAAACAAGGCAATCGTAGCAAGCGTCGGCAAACTTGGGGGCACTGTACCATACACAGCATTTATTGCAAGTGACAAATGGTTGTCTGACGATTCGGGACACGCAGAAAAATTTTTGCGAGCAGTCTACAGAGGATACTTGTATTTAGTAAATAAAGATATAGATGACGTGGTTAGCGCTCTGCAACCAAGTTTTGATGGTAGCACACAGGAATCTATCAAATCAAGCATTCAGAATTACTTGTCTATTAACGCCTATGCTAGTACCCCAGTAATGACCGAAGAAGGTTTTGATAGGTTGCTAGAAATAATAAAGTTTGCTGGTGAACTTGAACAAAATACTATAGTAGACTTTGATGATGTTTGCACCAACACTTATGCACAAAAATGTATTGAGTACTTTGGTGCATAGTACTATGCAAAAACAGTAGCATAATACTAAATTAAGTTGTACAAATTAGAGTTTTGTACAACTTTTTATTTTTTGTACTCAAACATTTACCAAATAAAACAAACTTTAACAAATCACTTGAAAAATGTAACACGTTATAATATAATTATAAAAAGAGGTAATTATAGTGAGATGTCCAAATTGTGGAGCAAAGTTTCCAAAAAATGCTAATGTATGTATACACTGTGGTACACAAATCAGTCAATTAAGAACAGCGTCTAACAAAGCTGTCACAAAAGCAAAAAAAGAATATCAACCAGAGTTAGTTGTGTATTCTAGTATTTTTCCTACTGACCTAAGTTACAAAAAGACTTTGTTGCTTTGCATTTTTTTAGGTCTTTTTGGAGCACATAGGTATTATACCAAACAATACATATCAGCAATATTAATGAGTGTGTTTTGGACACTCACACTCATTTACTCTACTATCCTTGGATTAGTTTGGGGCAAATATATTTCACTTAATGTAGACTCAGGATTGTTTAGCGTGTTTGGCACGATTGCTTCTATTGGCGGTGTTGTCGTGTTGATTCGTTGGATATATGATATCATTTTGCTAGCATCCAAAAGATATCGAGTACCTGTAGTATTGGGACAAAAAGAATAAAAGGAGCAAAGTATGCAACAAAAAACTGTCGTGGTTGGAATGTCAGGTGGCGTGGACTCATCTGTCAGTGCTTTACTACTCAAACGACAAGGCTACAACGTAGTTGGTTTGTTTATGCAAAACTGGGAAGAAAAAGACCAAAATCAAGTTTGCACAGCACAACAAGACTACGACGATGTGCGACGAGTATGTGACAAGATAGATATTCCATACTACAGTGTTAATTTTTCTAAAGAATACTACGAAAAAGTATTTGAATACTTTTTGGATAGTTACAAGCAAGGTCGGACACCTAACCCAGATGTTTTGTGTAACCGAGAAATAAAATTTGGACCTTTTATCCACAAGGCATTGTCACTCGGAGCTGATAATATCGCCACGGGACATTATGCAAAGGTTGTTAAAAAAGAGGGTTCGTTTTATCTGAAAAAAGCATTTGATAAAAACAAGGACCAAAGTTACTTTTTGAATCAACTAACCCAAGACCAACTTAAATATGTTATCTTCCCTTTGTGCGATATTGTAAAGCCAAAGGTCAGAGAGATTGCTAAACAAGCGGGTTTGGTCACAGCTACCAAAAAAGACAGCACGGGCATTTGCTTTATTGGCGAAAGGAATTTTAGACGTTTTTTATCCCAATACTTACCCGCTAAAGAAGGTGAAATCAAGACTCTCAACGGTAAAACTATTGGCAAACACAACGGATTGATGTATTACACTATTGGTCAACGAAAAGGTTTGGGGATAGGAGGGCAAAAAGAGAGCAATGGCCAAGCTTGGTTTGTCGTAAAAAAAGACTTAACTACAAATACTTTGTATGTCACACAAGGTGAAGACAAAATGCCAATCCAAACACAACTAACAACTTTAGGATTTAATTTCATTCCACAAAAACCAAAAAGCACAAGTTTTGATTGTTTTGCAAAGTTTAGATATCGTCAACCTGATCAACCCGTGCATGTAAACATTATAGACCAAAATGTACAAATTACTTTTTTAAACAAACAAACAAGCGTAACCCCTGGACAATTTGTTGTCTTGTATGACGGTGACGAAAATTGCCTTGGTGGTGGTGAAATTGATATAGTAAAATAGAGGCGTTACTAAAACGCCCCTATTTGATTTTGTGCTTAATATTATACCAGAACTACGCATAGTACTATGCACTTTTTTACGAATACTTTTTCCTATTAATGCTATACTTTTGGGTACTATGCACTACATAAGTAAATTCGCATCGTCTGTCTCTATTACCTTTAAGATTTGAGTTTGCAAGCCTGTTTTTGCATCTATATACACATAATAAGTACTACCCTCATATGCGCACATAAACTCCCAACATAAGGTCTCACCAGTAAACTCATTAGGTATAACAGTTAATTTTGTAGTACGTACATCCATCGAACTTGCTACACTTTTTTGTGCTTCCGCACTTGTGATACTTGGCTCTAGGTTTTTGCGGACGGTGTGGTTGTATGCCCAACTTTTTGCCTCCCAACCTATCACCTTACCTGTAGAGTTGGAAACTTTCACTTTTATTTCATCAGGATAAAGTATTACATCACTTTGTGTAGGCGCAAGATTTACATAAGTAAAGTTATCACTTTCGGTATCCCAAACGACCTCCATATTCTCTAATCCTAGATTTTTAGCAAACTGTAGAGCGAGTACACAACATTCCTCTTCGGTATAGTTTTGCTCATTTGATTCTTGTCCACTGTTAAGTTGTAGTAGAATGCCATCACGTACTGAGACTTGTGCATAGTATTCATTAGTGCCGTCAGTTAAGGTGTAATTGTAAGTATCAAAATCTCCTCCGCTTGTTTTACCAATATACTTAATACTACTTTCGTCAAACCATTGTCTTAATTTTACATTAACCTCTGCTTCTGTTAATTCTTTGTCTGATAGTCCTTTTATCTCTTTGTGGATAACACTATCACTAAAAGGTCCATCATAAATTAATTGCGGATATTCTATCGTACCGTTATTAAAATTCGCCCACTCATTGTTAAACTTGCTAGCATTTTGATTAGGGTCTGATAGATTATCAGTAATACTATAATCATTGCTACTTATTAAAACTGACAATTTGTTAAGCTCTTGTTTGACAGTTTTACTAGTAGTTAATAGGTCATCCAATTGTGACATTTGGTCCATATCAATATTTTTTTGTGATATCAATTCTTGTTGTAATGTACTTGTGTAACCACCTAATTGATTTAGATACGTGATAGTCTCATTAATAGCGTTATGTTCAATAGGTAATACGCTAATATTATTTTGGGCATTATTAGCAAGCGTAGAAACTTTTGATAAATAATCATTTTGTTGTGAAGCGTTCGTTGAAACAGTTAATTTTGATAGATTAGACTCAATATTATTCACATTATCAACCAATTCATAAAAATTTTGCTGATAGACGTATTCTAATTTTGATTTGTAATCATTTGCCTCGTTAACTTTGCCAAAATACATTATTGTTCCTGCAACTGTTCCAACGATACCCAACACAACAGATGTGATAATAATAGTTATTTTCTTCATTTTTTACCTCTATATTGCAAAATTATGTTTACCTATTGTCACAAGTATTTTTCGAGACCAAATCCACGAACTTTTGGCTGTAGCTGGATTGTAATAATACAATGCACCATAACTTGGGTCCCAACCATTCATAGCGTCTCGAGCAGCATTATAGGCAGTCTGATTTGGCTCTAGATTTATTTGTCCGTCACTTACGCATGTGAACGCATATGGTTGATAAATAACCCCGTATATAGTATTAGGAAATTTACTAGATTTCACTCGATTGAGTATAACTGCTCCAACTGCCACTTGCCCAGCATATGGTTCACCACGAGCTTCGGCATAAATACATTTTGCTAAGTTGTACAAATCGCCACTATTTTGTGTCGATGAGCTACTCTTAGATAATGACATTCCTAATGCAGCAGCAGTCTTGGTACCCACTATACCATCAGCAGTTAAACCGTTCTTTTTTTGAAAATTTCTTACCGCGGTTTTAGTTTTTGTACCATATATACCGTCTACTACACCAGTATAATAACCCCATTTTTTTAATTTTGTTTGTACAGTCTTAACTTGCGAAGTCGTTAAAGCAGTCTGTAACACTTCTTGATATTCAATACTATCTAAATTATCATGTATAGGCAATGTTAAACCTAATATTCCAGTAGTTATACAAGCAAGCAATACTAATGTCATCACCAATTTTTTTGCAAGTAATTTATTTTGCATCGTATTTCCTCCAAAACGAATTGATAATCTCAACTAATTTTGACTTGTATGTTACATTACTTGAATTATCTGTATTTACAAAACACAGAGGCGGATACACGACACACCACCAATTATTTCCTGTACCTGTACCAAGGTTAACAATCAAGCTATCATACACTCCAGAGGGCAAGGTTAAATCTTGATAAGTGCGTGTCGGAAACTCTTCAGTCTTTAGACTAGCATTGCTAGTATAGCAAAAGCCCTCTGTTCGTAACACAGTATTAGCAACTGATTCTATATTAGATAAATTATTCGCCACAATCTGCATAGCAGATTGCTTGTCGGTCACGTTACACAACAAAGGAGTTAAGAACTGCACAATAGCATCTTTTACTTTGTATTTAACTTCTTGGTCAATCGTATCATTTGAGTTTGCTCTAATATGTACCCTTAAAAACTCATTGTTAAAATCAGATTTGTTATCTTGCTCGTGAGGTAAAACATATACAAATAATCCAAATAAAGACAAACATAGTACAAAACTAATAATTACCTTTACATTCATATAATCTACTCCTTTTCAAAAATTATTCACATTAATTTTTAAAATAAACAAAAAATGCCAAGCGAATCTTGACATTTTATTATAATATTATTAAAAACTCAAATATTGAGTGCATAGTACTAATTGAAACAGTATGCATAGTACTCTATTTTCATTTACTATTGCATACGTTGTCTATAAATTAGTATATTAGTAGGCTGAGTAATTGGAAAAGTCAAATTGGGATTTTGGGCCATAACCACTTCGGGACTTATTCGCAATGACTTTGCTACATCCCACAATTCGCTGACATTATTTACTATATACACACCAAGTGGTTTGTAAGTCTCTTGTAATTTATCTCCTAGACTCACGTTGCTTATGATTGATTGACTAATGTTTTGCGAATAATTAATCGTCAAAACTAAATCTGCTTGAATATCAATATCTTTTACGCGTTTACTACGTGCTTCAATCTCTTTAACGCAAATATTAACATCATCAACGTCATTACTTTGGTTATCCAAAGTTTTGGTAAATGGAAGTTCTGCCAAAATTGCTCCTACTGTATTATTATCATCATCTAATTGGTAGATTACATTAGCAAAAACTATACCATTTAGTACAAAACCTTGCTCACTCTTAGTTATTGTATGTGTTGTGTAAGTATTAGATACACACAAAATCTTGTCTATACGAACATCATTAGATAAAGTTAGACTACCATCCACTTTTTCGGATAAATTCTCCAGGATATTGTTTTGGGTCAAAAAGTTGGACGTCTGAAAATTTAAACTGTATTTTGGGCAAAATGCATCCGCTACACTTTCTATTGTGTGCTTTTGACAAGCAAGAATATTGGCATCTAAAGTAGATTTGACAACCAAAACTCCTTTGGAGCCACTCAACTCTCCTTGCACTTCATAAGACAAACCACTAAGTGTTATATTTGCCACGGTTTGAGCTTCGTTCGTTACACCAGTTGCTAAAACTTCTTGATTAAACTCAATCGTATAGTTTTGACTCTTTAATTTTGGTGTTTCTTCATTGGTTAGATATATCACACTCGCAAAAATCTTACCATTGAGTGTGATAATATCAGTATTAGATATACAATTATCTAATACTGCATTACCTCCCATAAATAAAATATTAGAGGCATTGTTAGGAAGATTTACTTCAGTCGATAGTTCAAAATTTTGACTTAAGTTGGTAGTGACATCTGAATATTCTATAGTATTATATTTTTGTTGAGCCAAGGTATCTATACTCTCTATATAACCAAAATTTTGAGACTTCACTAAATAGCTAGTTAGCCCTACAACTACGTTAAAAGAAACATTATTTTCGTTAGCAACAATACTCCTAACCTCTAATAACTTTGGAATAGTAAATATTTTTGAGTTTTCCAGAATGTCTACATCTTGCAAATGAACATTAAAGGTAACACTTTCTTGCAGGACTCGATATTCTTTATCCTCATTTAATACTAAAACTTTGATAGCGATATTTCCACTGACATCAGCGTTGCCATTGGTTGATACAACGTTTTGGACACTTGGCAAAGCATTTATGGACAATACTTGCTTAATGCTAAATCCATTAGATACAATATTTACAGGTATAGTAACATTTTCGGTAGACAAAAACTTGCGTAATTTTGCATCGACTTGTTTACAATTTGGTGTAAGAGCCATTAAAATCCTCCTAAAACTTTGATTGAAACTATTTTATTAAGCAAAATTACGTTTTATGCATTATGCACCTTGTTTTAGTTCAATTTTTACATCACCACACAAAACTTCGCTAAAACTATATGATTTTTTGTCAATATTAGCATCATTTTCAATTTTTACAACAAAAACGCTCTGATAGATATTTTCTACCACTCCTTCGTAATGTACAATTTTTTTGCGCCCATTGTTTACCGCCATATCTATCGGTTTACCCTTTAGTGCCATAATTTCTTCTTTTATCTTTTGCAAAGACATATTAGGTTTACGCATAACAAATCACCTCAGAATAAAGTATTCCCTATTTGAGCAAACAAAATCAAAAAAAACGTAAAATCACATAATTTTACGCATAATTTTATAAATACTATCACCTAGTACGTCTTGTTCTTGTTGATTAAATCAATTGTTATGTTTGCGATATTTACTGCCGTAAGCCCAAACAAATCATACAACTCTGCAGTTGTTCCGCTCTCACCGAATGTGTTCACCCCTACACTCTTACCAAATCTACCAGTCAAACTATCCCAGCCACGTGTAACACCTGCCTCAACAGAAACTTTCGTTGGAAAATCAGTTGGTAAAACTGTTGATTTGTAATCTTCATCTTGACGTTCAAACAATTCCCGACACGGTATACTAACTAACCTAACCGAATAACCTTTGTATTCAAGCAGTTTTTTTGCACGCAAAGCGACGTCTATCTCACTACCAGTAGCAACCAAAATAGCATTTAGTGTAGTATCCTTTTCTCTGCTGTAGATATATGCACCACGTGCAAAATCTTTGTATGTTACATGCTTGTTTGGCTCTATTTCTACTTTTGATAAACACAAAATCGTAGGCACTTGATTTTTTGCGTACCACATGTATCCAAACTTAGTTTCATTAGCATCTGCTGGTCTAAATACCATCACACTTGGCATAATACGCAGAGACTCAAGTTGTTCTACTGGTTGATGCGTTGTTCCATCTTGTCCAAGACTGATGCTATCATGTGTAAAAATATACAACAAAGGTACGTTCATGATTGCACTCATGCGAATACCAGGGCGCATATAATCACTAAAGGTTAAAAAAGTAGACACAAAACCTTTTAGTCCGCCATGTAACACCAGACCATTCATTATTCCGCCCATTGCACTTTCTCTCACACCAAAAGCTATATTCTTGGCATCCTGTTTTTTAACCGAATATTGTCCACCTAAATCAATCTTACAAAGGGTGCTTTTTGCCAAATCAGCACAACCACCAACAAAATTAGTATCAGCATGAGCATATGCTTGCAATAATTGATGATTGGCGGTCATAGTGCTCAATGGTAACTTGTTAAATTTAACATTAAGCGCCTTGAGAATAGTTTTTTGTTTGTCAGAAAACAAATCATTATATGCTTTATGATATTTTAACTTGTATTTTTTTAATAACGCACACCACTTGTCATATTTTTTGTTTGCACTATTTTCGAGTTCTCTAAAATGTTTGTAAACATCTAACTTTACTTTAAATGGTTCGGTGTCCAATTGCCACAATTTACACAATCTAACTACATCTCGAGAATTAAAGCAATGCCCATGCGCTAGTGGACTGTTTTCATACATAGTGCCTTGTGCTATTTTGGTATGACTAATGATAATGGTTGGCTTGTCACTTGTTTTTGCTTGCTCAATAGCAGGTATGAGCTTGGCAACTGAGTTGTCACATTCCAAGACATTAAAGCCTTGTGACACAAACCTTTGTTTGACATCCTCACTGGATACCATATTTAGACTACCATCAATTGTCATATCATTTTTGTTATAAATCGTGATAAGTTTGTTTAGTCCCCATTTACCAGCGAGGGCAAAACTCTCAAAACTAACACCTTCCATTAGATCGCCGTCACCACAAACAAGGTAGGTGTAATGGTCAAATATCTTAAATCTTGGACGGTTGTACTTCGCTCGTAAAATAGATTCTGCCAAAGCAAAACCCACAGCATTGGCACATCCTTGTCCCAAAAGCCCCGTAGCACAATCAACACCATTGGTCACAAGTTCAGGATGACCTGGAGTAAAAGAACCCAAAACGCGAAAATCTTTTAGGTCGTCTATAGTCAAACCAAAGTTAAATAAATGTAATATTGCATAAAGTGATGCACAAGCGTGACCGTTGGATAATACTATGCGGTCACGGTTGAGATACAGTTGGTCTTTGGTTGCAACATTTGCCTCACGGTAGATTGCGTACAAAATAGGAGCACAGTCCAGTGCTGAACCACAATGTCCACTCTCGGCTCGACAAATCATCTCAAGTGCTAGTTTTTTAATTGTATTGACAGAATCTTGTTCTATTGACATAACAAACTTACCTCTCTTGCTAATTATATCTAAAAATGTCAAAAAAACAAACAAAAAGATAGCGTTTTGCTATCTTTTTAATATTAATTTTTTGATTTGTATATTTTTAAAATTTGCGAAACAATTTTTTTGGTTGCTTTGGACTCTTTTAGTTTGCTACAATCAACTACAATATCAGATTTTGCCACATATTGTTTGTCTCGTTCAGCAAATGCAATGCCCAAAATATCATTCGGAATAACATCACGACTTGACTTTGCGCGACTGGCAAAAAACTTTGGGCTAATTTGCAAATAAACTATGACACAGGTGTTTGAAACTTTTTTATAATTATCTTTTGCAAACAATAACAATGGGTCAATAGTGATGACAGTGTTTTCAAATGAACAAACTGTGTCAAGCACTTTGTTACGGCTCTTTTTAATGTATGCCTCACCCTCTTTGTCACCTAAAACATTTTTGACATGTTCGATGTCTCCCAACTCAAAATCGAGCATATCCTCTACATCGACATAAAACATATCTAGTTTGTCACCCAATAGTTTTGAAACATTTTGGGAATAGTTGTTAAATAAGCAAATAAGTGCAATGTTTGATTTCATCATTCACCTCAAAACTGTTAAGATTAATGATATCATATTTTTAGTATCTTTGCAATTAAATTAATATAATAATTCTAATTTTAATGCTAAATACTTATCTGAGTTTTGTGGGTACATATTTATTACAGTCTCTTACGATATCCATAAGACTGGCGTCATCCCAAAGTTTCTCTGGGCGATTATAGTTTTTAGGTTTGACAAAATGTTGAATGTAGTATGCTGGTGCGCCTGCAATAAACTTTGCAATATCCAAAAAGTCACTTTTACTTAATGTAGGAATTGCAGTTGTGCGAAATTCGTAATCAATCTTACAATCATGTAATATGTTTATTGATGTTTGAATATTATCTAGATTGACAGGCACGCTAGCGACTTTTGTATAGTCCTGTAATGGTGCTTTGATATCCATTGCAACATAATCTAGCAATTTATCATTTAAGAGTTTATCCAAAACTTGTGGGTTGGTGCCGTTAGTATCCAACTTGACACAAAAACCTAATTTTTTTATTTTGCTGATAAACCCTTCTAGGTCGGGTTGCATGGTTGGTTCACCACCACAAATCACAACTCCATCAAGCATGCCTTTGCGTGTAGACAAAAAATCCAGTACGTCTTCCTCCAAAATTTGCCCCTCAACTGTTGGCAATAACTCTGTATTTTGGCAGTACCAACATCGCCACATACAACCTTGAGTAAACACAACACACGAAATTTTGCCAGGATAATCTATTAATGATGTCTTAACTAAATTATGAATTTGCAAAACTATGCTCCCATCTGTTCTTTTTGATATTGCTGATATTCTTCCAATGTCATCACCTGCTCGGGACGTAGCTTAAAGACAGTACGATTGTGATATTCCGCTTGTTTTGACTTGCTAAAATCTTTGACACAACGGAAGAAACCTACCACTCGTGTCCAGACCTCGCTTGGCTGTCCGCAAACTGGGCATTCAAAATGCTCACCTGCTAGATAACCATGTTTTGGACAAACACTAAACGTTGGTGTCACACTGATATATGGCATTTTGTTGTTGTTAAATATCTTTTGTATTAAGTTTTTACATGTATTAATGTCATCAATCTTTTGTCCTAAATACAAGTGCAAAACCGTTCCACCAGTGTACTTAGATTGCAAATCATCTTGCAACTTGACCACTTCGAATATATCATCAGTATAGTCTACAGGCAATTGAGTAGAGTTGGTATAGTATACGTCTTCACCAGTTCCAGATGTAATAATATTGGGATAGCGTGCTTTGTCTAACTTCGCCAGTCTTGGTGCAGTACCTTCTGCTGGTGTTGCCTCTAGATTGTATTGATTGCCAGTTTGCTGTTGATACCCAATCATTTTAGCACGCAAAAAGTCCATTACCTCTAATGCAAATTCTTGACCTTTTGGACTGGTGATAGGCTCATTAAGAAAGTTTAATGTTGCCTCATGCATACCTATAATACCTATAGTGTTAAAGTGGTTTGCCCAATATTTGCCAAAGCGGTCTTTGACCGTCTGTAAATAAAATTTACAATAAGGGTAAAGTCCATTTTCTGTCTGCTTTTCTACCACCTTACGCTTGATTTCGAGTGACTTTTGCGCCAAATCAGCGAGTTTGCCAAGTCTGTCAAAAAACTCTTCTTTTGTTTTGGATAAATATCCGATACGTGGTAGATTGATTGTTACGACACCTATCGAGCCAGTCAGTGGGCTAGAGCCAAACAATCCACCTCCACGCTTACGTAGTTCTGAAACATTTAGACGAAGTCTACAACACATCGAAATGGCATCTTCGGGACTTAGGTCACTAGTCACATAGTTTGCAAAATATGGAGTGCCGTACTTACAAGTCATGCTCATGATGGCGTCCATTACAGGTGAATCCCAATCTGTATCTTTGGTGATGTTGATAGTAGGGATTGGGAATGTAAAAATTCTGCCATCACTGTCTCCGTGCATCATTACTTCGCAAAAAGCAAGGTTGAACAAATCCATCTCTTTTTGAAACTCTTTGTAAGTGCGGTCTTGTGGCTCTCCACCTATTATTACAGGTCTATCTGCCAGCAATCTTGGTACCTTAAGGTCTAGAGTGATGTTGCTAAATGGACACTGAAAGCCGACACGTGTAGCAACGTTCATATTATGTACCCAACTTTGCAACGTCTGTACAACGTCATCATATGATAACTTATCATAATAAATAAACGGAGCGCAATATGTATCAAAACTACTCCAAGCTTGAGCACCTGCAGTTTCACCTTGCAAGGTGAATGTTGCATTCATTATTTGTCCCAAAAAGCTACTTAGGTGCTTGGCTGGGCTAGAACTTACTTTACCTTCTACACCCCTAAAACCTAGAGTCAAAAGTTGGTTTAGGTCCCAACCTACACAATACGCGCCAAAAAACCCTAAATCATGTATATGAAAGTCACCAGACAAGTGAGCCTCTTTGATATCCACTGGATAAACTTCGTTAAGCCAATAATTTTTGGTAAACTCTTCCCTTACAAAGTTGTTTAGTCCAGCAACCGAACGCTTCATATTACTATTCTCACGAGTACGCCAGTCTGTATCATTGATATATCTACCAAACAAATCTATGGTTGCACCAGTCAATGCATTAGCCTCACGTGCACGTTGACGCTTTTCACGATACAAAATATACGCCTTTGCAGTTTGTGAATGTTTATTCTCTATCAACACATATTCCACCATATCTTGCACTTGCTCTACTGTTGGAGTTGCGTTCTCACTATATTTTTTGTTTAACCTCTCCTCAACTTCGTTCGCAAGCTTTACTGCTTGTTCGTAATTTGTACCATTACATGCCACTGCAGCCTTGTAGATTGCATCGGCAATTTTCTTTTTGTTAAACGGCTGATATGTTCCGTCTCTTTTCAAAACCATATTTATCATTTGTCCATGTCCTCCTGATGATATATAAAAATTATAATCATTAATCAAAATATAGTCAAACATTTTTAATAAAAATACTATATATAGTGTATTTTTGTACATTATGCACAAAATATTGTGGTTTATAAAATAAATTTAAATACATAAAAAATTATAATTATGCACACAAAATTAGTAATATACTTATTTTTAGGATAGTTATTTTTTTACAATATTTATAAACTTACAAAAATATTTAAAAACAAAAATATTGGCAATTTGCCAATATTTTTTAATTTTACGAATAGTTAACTATTTTTTGTTTAATTTTTTGATTAGTTTCTTTTGTTTTGATGGAGTTAAGAATATCAAAATAGCCGACAAAACAATCAAGCCGAGGGCTATGTACCACCATTTGATAACGGTTTGCGAACTATATTCACCCGAACTTATCCCAACTGCCACATCTCCATTAGTTACCAATGTATTGTTTGACGTACTGGCAGTCTTGGTTGAATCGTCCAAATCCTCTCCTGTCGTTGGTGCTATGTAGTTAAATCCTATCACGATGTCACCATAATCTGCCGTAGAGAATATTCTGTTAGCAAACTCTGGGTCATAGTTTTTGAGTATCTCGTAGACCTCTTCGTCTGGCAAGCCATAACTATTGTTCTTTCCTACTGATACAATAGCATATTCAGGGTCAAGAGCCTCTATAAACTCCGCGATGTTACCAGTACGACTGCCGTGATGTGCTAGGTCCATAAAATCTACGTTAGGTAGCGCTGAGCCATATTTTTCTATCAAAGCTTGTTCGCTTTCCTTTTCACCGTCACCAGTAAAAGCGATAGAATGCCCTTTGTAAGTAAGGACAATTAATGGTGAATAGTTGTTTTCATTCGTGAAAGCACTTTCACTTGGTGGATTGTAGTATTTTTCCATATCTATAGTATAAAACTTGATAGTATAAGTATTACCCTCATCATCTTGCCCTTCCCACACTATTTCATCATTCGTAACCAGCATTTCGCAATTAGGCTCGTTGTAGGCATCATTTAAGAATCTTCGCATAGTAGCAGTTTTGGTGGTATTGTAAGAAGATTTTATCGTAGCACCAACCTTATTAGCCAGTTCTGTTTCTTTGTTTGTTAATTCCTCGTCAGTGTCACTTTGATAAAACTCTGGTGGGCGTACGACAATGCCAACATCAAACTCCTCTAACACGTTGTCTAACATACTAACATGGTCTAAGTGTGCGTGTGTCAACACCATGTAGTCGAACTTTTGTCCATCTTGTATAACATTTGCCTTGGCATATTCAATCACATGCTCCGTAGTTGTCTCGTCATCTCCTTGTGTTTGTCCAGCATCAATAATCATATTTTTGTCGTCAGGCAAATTGACCATAATACAGTCACCCTGTCCGACATTGACGTAATTTATCGAGAGTTTACTGTTGGCCAAAATCTCGTCTGATGTTGCCACATTCGTATTGCCCACCATTTGTTGATATAAGTTATCTATCTGTGCACTAAACAGCATACTAACACCTAAGATTACAGCAATCACCAAAAAGATAATAACTCTAGTTTTTGTAAATCGAACACCTTTTGTTTTGCTTTTTGCCATTATTCATCTTCTCCTGTTTGTATAACGACTCGTGCATTATTGCGCTTTTGGTTTACGTCCACAATAACACCTTTATCTATCAACTTTTGTTGACGACGCTCAAATTTTTTGCGAGTCTTAATCATATTTTTAAGTCTACGCTCCGTCTTTTTAATATCTTCATCAGGCTTAGATTTTCGGATAGCTCTCAATATCTCGGGCATTTGCTTTATGGTTTGTTCATACCCCTCTCTAATGAGTCCATCCACATCATCCAGCTTTGTGCGGTCATAATTACTCAAGTCTATCTTGACTACAGCATCCGAGTAGACATAACCATTGACCGAGTTGGATTTCATCAATATACGCAATGCTGCCTTTAATTCTTCCCAAGTTTTTGTGCTGTCTGTGCCAAATCCACGCTCTGGGTTGATATCAAACGCAATGACTATGTCTGCCCCCATGTCTCTAACAACATCCGCTGGTATATTGTTCACTAATCCTCCATCATAGAGTCTGTATCCATTAAACTCTACTGGCTTAAAAATAAAAGGTACTGCACAACTACCAGCAATAGCGTCACCTATGTCACCTTGATTAATCCAAATCTCGTTACCAGATATAATATCTGTGGCAACTATTGTCAAAGGAATCTCAAAATCACCAAAACCCTTACCGTCCAAAACACTTTTTATAAAAGTACTAAATTTTTGCGTTCCACTAGGCATGAACTTAAAGTGATTAGTCAAAATATCCTTGGATGTAACGGACTTTGCTTTTTGTTCTAATTCGTCTAAAGAAATCTTGCTAGCGTACACTGCTCCCATTAACGAACCTACGCTCGTGCCAGATACATAATCAAAATGTACTCCATTCTCTTCTAAAGCCCTAAAAGCACCCAAATATGCCAGCCCTCGCGTACCTCCACCGGACAATGCAAGTCCTAATTTTAGCGAACTCTTAGCAGTGGACGTATCCACGTCAATTGGTTGTTGTTCATCTTTTTTCTTACCAAATAATTTATTAAAAAAATTACTCATCTTTACCTCAATAACGTTACTAATCAATTGTAACACAAGTTATCAATTTTACAAAATAAAAAAGACACAAAAATATTGTGTCTTCAAAAATTTATTTAGATTCCTCAATTATTCATCAGGGTGTGCTTTTTTATAAGCAGTAATGGCATCTTGAACCTCGGCAATATCGTCCTTTAGGTCACGATTAACTTGAACCAAAATCTTGTTGGTTGTCTCAAGCAAAGGATATCTATCCTTGTTGGTTGCCATAACATCTTCGCAGTGCTGAACAGACAATCTAAGTCCGTCAAGCAAATCCAAGTCTTCGGACAATTTTTTTGCCTTTTCTTCGTCAATGTCAACATAATTGTTTACACCATACAAGATAACTTTTTTGCGTGCTACAATAGCCTCACGACGACGTAATTTTTGCTCGTCACGATCCAAAGTCTTTTTAACACGTGCTAGAGGAAGGTATTCTTTGCGATTTGCCTTTAACTCTTTTTCGTTAACCTTTAATCTCTCGTTGAGTTTTTCGAGCCTAGCATTGAGTTGCTCTAATGTCAAAGTTGAATAGATAGATGCAGGAACAACAACATTATCTTGCTCTATGTGTTTTTCTTCAGCGGTCTGAACAGGCTCTACCACTTCATTTTTCTCAGCGGTTGCAGGTTGACTCTTTAACATTTCTGCGCCCTCGTCACCTTCGTCGCCCTCTGTTGTCTCTGCCTTAACCTCAGATTTTGAATCTTCTGCTGGTCTTGCTGGTTCTGCATAAAACTCTTTTACAGATTCGTCATTAATCTCTTGAATCATGGCTGTAATGTCATCATTGTTAGCATCTTCGTCTTCATCAAATAACGCATCAAAGTCTTGCATTTGTTGCTGACGAACATCAATGTTTTGCTCACGCTCTGCATCTGCATTCTTGGACTCTAATCTTGGTACAGACTCACCGCTCAAAAGTTGTTGTTGCTCAGCAGTAACCAAATTTTCGTCCCAATTGTTCACAGTTTGCGCTTGTTTTTCTTGTTTATCCTTTGACTCATATTCGTCCAAAGTAACAGTATTGGTGTCAGCCGATTCTACCATTTTTGGTCGTTTTTGACCCTCTTTGGCGTTACGGCGGAAAAACAACCCCCTCGTGTTAGGTGATACAATAGCCAAAAACAAGTCAACAATCAAGGCAATCACAACTGCCACGACAGCCACGAATACAATAACTATTAATACCGCCAATAATGCATCAATAAAACTCATAATAAATTTACCCCTTTGATAATCTTTTGAAATTTTGTCACAAATGGTGGAGATGATGGGAGTCGAACCCATGTCCAAGCAACTGCCCAACTGACATCTACATACTTAGTCATTTTATAAATCTTGCTAATCGACTAACCAAATGACAGGTGTTGAGTGCAAAGTTTGGTAATTACAACCCAAGGCCCCAAACAAGCCAAAAGTTGAGCTTTTCGGTCGGTTGATACCATTCAATAAGCCCCGATTGCCAAACGACTTGTTGGTGGCAGATTTAATAAAACTTAAATCAGATTAGTACGCATAAGCGAACGCAGTGCGTGGGCTTGCGTAAGAAACGTTTTTGTTTGCGTTTACATTTAATTTTCGTTATTAATGCAGACGAACCTGCAGTATGCCATCAGTTGCTCACATTGTCTGTCAAAGCCCTAACATCCCCTAAAAAATCTAGGTATTTCCTTTGATTTCTCGTTCGATGTCGCGCCTAATGTCGCGCTGTTTGATAACATTGCGCTTGTCATACAGTTGTTTACCCTTGCACAATCCAATCTCTATCTTGACATATTGTCCCTCAAAATAAACTTTTAGCGGAACAATCGTTAGACCCTTTGTCGAGACTTTTGCAGACAAAAAATCCAACTCCGAACGATTGAGCAAAAGCTTGCGTGCCCGTCTCTCATCACAAGGTACTCTTGAAAACGAATATGCCTTGATGTTTGAGTTGATAAGGAACGCTTCACCTTGCCTAATAATAACGTATGCATCGTTGATAGAAATATGTCCTGCGCGGACGGATTTGACCTCACCGCCCTCGAGAGCAATCCCTGCATTAAATTTTTGTAGCACAAAATATTCAAAGTTTGCGCGTTTGTTAGTAGTAATAACTCTCATTGCTACTCCCATATTATAACATATAACTTATATTATTTCAATACCTTTTTGCAATTTTTTTTGATATTGGCGATTTTCGACCTACTCTGTCAACATTTTAAAGGTAATTTGGCGTTTTAATAAATTTACTTCCACGTTGCGTACTCGCACTTTTTCACCCAAATGATAACTATGTTTGCTACCAGAAAGTTTGTAAGCTTTTTCAAATAAAATGTAATTGTCTTCGGGTAAATTTTCCATAGTGCATAACCCTTCAATGGTGTTTGGTAATTCCACAAACACACCAAAAGATGTTACTCCAGTAACAACACCTTCAAACTCTTCTTGCAAATGTCCTTGCATATATTCTGCCTTCTTTAGGTCATCTACTTCGCGTTCGGCAGTCTCAGCAAGTTTCTCACGGTCACTAGATTGCAAACTTGCATCTACTACCCAATCTTTGAGAAATTCGTACCAATCTGGGTCTGGTTTACGCAAAACAACTGACTTAATAATTCTATGTATTGCCAAATCTGGATATCTGCGAATAGGAGATGTAAAGTGGCAATAATACTTTGCAGCAATACCAAAATGACCTAGGTTTTTGCTAGCATATCTTGCCTTTTGCAGACTACGTAACATAACTTGATTGATCATACTCTCGTATGGTTGCCCCTCAATCTTATGCAATAACAATTGCAAGTCTTTTGGTGTAACTTTGTCTGGAGTATTGTTAACTTTTAACTTAAAACCACTGATAAAATTGAAAAACTCGTTCATTTTTTCAGCATCTGGTTGCTCGTGTACACGGAAGATGAATGGAATCTCACGTTTGTACATTGCTTCGGCAACAACTTCGTTGGTAATCAACATAAATGACTCTATCATCATATGTGCTACATTACGCTCATAGAGTTTGACCTCCAAGACATGTCCTTCGTCATCCATCTCAAATTTACATTCTGGCAAATCAAAATTTAGTGCACCACGCTTTTTTCGGTTGTCCTCCAATAAATGATGCAAACTCTCCATGTTTTTAAAGTCTTGTACTAGATAATCATATCTCTTGCATGTCTCTGGGTCATCTTGCAAAATTGCATAGACGTCAGTATAAGTCATTCGCTCACATGTACGAATAAGCCCTTCACAAATCTTGTAGTTTGTGACATTACCTTTTTTGTCTATATCCATCACAACTGACAATGTTAGCCTATCTTCGTGAGGGTTAAGTGAACATATACCATTAGACAATTCACGAGGCAACATTGGATAAACAAGATTAGGAAAATACACACTCGTGGCACGTTTAAACGCCTCTTGGTCAAGCAAACTATTATACTTGACATAATTTGATACATCTGCAATATGCACCTTGAGGACATAACTACCATCGTCATTTTTGGTTACACACACCGCATCATCTAGGTCTTTTGCATCTTCACCATCTATTGTTACAACATGGTCATTCCTAAAGTCCACGCGATCCTTTTTTGCTTCCTCAGATACAGTTTGAGGTTGAGTCTTTGCCTCTGCTAGAACATCTTTTGGAAATTCTTCATACAAGTTATTTTCGCGAATAATTGACAGCATTGCAAGTGTTGGAGTATCGTCATGCCCCAAAACTTCGGTAATCTCTCCAAAGGGGTTTTTGTCGCCAGTGTTATACGATTTGATGCGGCATACCACTTTATCTCCATCTAAAGCGTGCATTTTTTCAGCATTCCTAACCATGATGTCACTAAAATAATGTACATCATCTGGTTTTACAAAGGCAAGACCACGCTTAACATAATCCAATTTACCCACAATATTTAAGTTATTGCGCGCCAAGATTTTGATGACCTCTCCCTCAAATTGGTCACCTTTTGGTTTGACAGAAAGTAATACTGTATCTTTGTGCAAAGCATTTTTTAACGAACAGTGTGGTATAAATACATCAGGTACATCCTCATCCAAAATGTGCGCAAAAGCAAAACCTTTGGCATTGCCTGTTAGTTTACCTCGCTTGTATCCCAAAGTCCTAGATAGTGCTAGTTTACCCATATTGCCAACTTGACAAATATCTCCGTTGTCAATCATATTGTTTATGGCACTATATGCCTCTGTGTAACTAATACCAAGACCTTCGCTAACTGCTTTTGCAATTGTAGGCTTTGTTTGGTAATCCAAACTATGATGTTGAATAAAATCAATAATCTCTTGCATAAAATTTTTCCTTTTTTAAAAAACAATAAAAAGAGGGCGTAACACTCCCCCCTTTCTCAAAAATTAAACAAACGGATTGTAAATGTATAGGCTAACCCAATACAAAATTGCCAAAACCGCAATAATAATGGCAAATATCACTGTGAGTTTACGCAAAATGCCATCACGTGTCTTGCCTTTATTGTGTGCAAAATAAGTCTCCTGCACTCCGCTAATTGCATTTAGCCCACCATCACTGTTGCTTTTTTGAAAAAGCACCAAAAAGATAATTGCCAAAGCACAAAGTGCAATAATGGCCACAATGATATATTGAATAATGCTCACAGCGTTGGCTACACCTGGGTCCAAAGCCCCAAGCAAACTGAAACTAAACATAAGCCCTCCAATGTCGGAATAATAAGATAATAATACGATATTGTACCATAGATAACGCAATTGTTCAAGCGTTTTTGTACAATTTATCCAAATTTGATTTGTTTATGCCCTAAAAGAGGTGTACAAAATCAAAATACCCAAACACAAAATAGACAAGATTAGGTAAGTCACCTTAATGGGATGTTTGTCACTACCTTTATCTTTATTGATTGACAAAGCAAAAAACAAAAACATACCTACTACAGACAAGATAATAATCACCCACCTAATTCCATCTGGGATATCCCTAACGCAGTTATTTAGTACAGTGTTAAAAAAATTGGCAACAAGGCTTACAGACATAATTTCTCCTTTGCAAACATTATAGCAACAAACTTTTTGTTTGTCAATATTACTTTATCTTTATTACCGAATCTCCTGTCATTTCGGCAGGTTTTTTGATATCTAAAATATCTAAGACAGTAGGAGCAAAACAATCCAACCCAAAATCACCATTTTTGAGTGTCATTTTTTTGTCAGTAATTATAAAAGGCACGGGGTTGGTGGTATGTGTTGTGGCTCTGCCGTTTGAAGTTCGCTCATCCTCAATATTACCATGGTCAGCTGTAATAACGCAAGTGACACCATGGTTTTGGGCACATTCCACAACTTTGCCCAAACATTCGTCCAAAACCTCCAATGCTTTGATGCTAGCATGCATATCCCCTCTATGTCCTACCATATCTGCATTGCTAAAATTAACAATTATGAGGTCATAAACACCTGTTTTAATATTGTCTACCAATACTTTTGCAATTTCTCTAGCACGCATTTGTGGGAATTTGGCAAAATCATCTACAAATTCACTCTCTATCAAAATACGGTCTTCGCCTTTGTATGGCTTTTCGACTCCACCATTGAGATAATACGTAACATGCGCATATTTGGTTGTTTCGGCAACTTTTAGTTGTTTTAACCCATTACTCGAAACAACACTAGAGAGCGTATTTTTGACAATTTCTTGCTCAAATAAGCATGGCAAATTATGTTGAGTTTCGTCATAACAGCACATAGATGTACAGGTAACCTTGGGCATCCTTCCACGGTCAAATCCTGAAAATTTTGAGTTACAAAAAGCATTGGTTAATTGACGCATACGGTCTGGGCGAAAATTAAAAAAGAACACTTCATCACCGTCTTGCATTCCTACATAGTTACATACAGTACAAGGCTTGATATACTCATCACTAATATTTTGTGAGTATGCAGAATCAAAAGCATGCTCGTAAGTATCAAATCTCGCCTTTGTATTGCCGTAAACAAACAAATCAAACGCCTCTTTTGTACGGTTCCAACGAGATTCGCGGTCCATAGCAAAAAATCTACCAACCACAGTTACAATATGTCCGAGTCCCAAACTAGTCAACTTGTCTTCCACCTGTTTTGCAAAACCTTTGCCTGTCTGTACTCCTGTATCTCGCCCATCGGTTACGCAATGCACCAACACGCGCTTAATTCCATTTTGTGCAACAATATCCAACAAATTTAACAAATGTGCGACGTCACTATGCACTCCACCATTTGATACTAACCCTATAAAGTGCAAAGTACTACCTTTTTGTTTGACACGTTCAAACATTTGCACAAGAGTTTTATTTTGTTGCAAAGTACCGTCATTTATAGCGTTTGTTATACGCATATAGTCCTGATAAACCACTCGACCAGCACCTAGGTTGATGTGTCCAACTTCGCTATTACCCATTTGTCCATCTGGTAAGCCAACATATTTGCCACTAGCGTTTATGCGAATGTTGGGGAAATCTACTAATATCTTTTTGTAGTTCGGCATCTTAGCAAAAAAGAATGGATTGCCGTCGCTCTCATCGCGAACGCCAAAACCATCTAAGATGATACCCAAGACTGGATTTTTTGTCTTCATAAACCTCTCCTTATTGCATACTGTGTACAATATCCAAAAACTTTTGGCAATCAAGACTAGCCCCACCAACCAACGCACCATCAACACAATTAAGCAAAAATATCGATTGGGCGTTTTTGGGATTGACGCTACCACCATACAGCACAGTGATATCTTGCGACTTGTCTCCGTACATTTTGCCTAAAGTTTGCTTAATAAACAGTATATTTTGCTGTATATCCTTTGTAGAGGCACTCTTGCCTGTGCCAATTGCCCAGACTGGTTCGTATGCAATAATTAGTTTGTCTACATACTTAATGTCCGCCAAGTCACTCTGGAGTTGCTTTTTTAATACTAAATTAGTTTTGTTTTGTTCGTGTTGTTCTAATGTTTCGCCAATACAAAGTAGTGGTGTCAGGTTTTGCTCTAGCAAACGTTGTATTTTTGTATTCACAATCTCATCAGTTTCGCCGAACATTACCCGACGTTCACTATGACCCACAATGCAAAAGTTAACCCCTTGCTCTCTTAACATTTTGGCACTTATCTCACCTGTATATGCGCCACTTTCAGCAAAACTAACATTTTGAGCACCTACCAGCCAATGGTATTGAGACAAAGTTGGTAAAACTTTGTTGATATACACAAATGGAGTCGCAACACCACATACAACATTTTTTGAGGATACTTGAGTTTTTAGAGTATTTAAAAACTTATCAATTTTAGCGTCATCTATCGACATTTTCCAGTTTGCTATTATATATTTCATAAATACTCCTAATCAAATTTATCTTGAACAGCCTCTACGCCTGGTAAACTCTTACCTTCCATCAACCTAAGGCTAGCTCCGCCTCCAGTGGATATAAACTTAATTTTGTCCTGTAATTCTAGCCCTTCCACAGCCGAAATGGTGTCACCACCACCAACTATAGTCATGTAAGGGGACTTTGCCATAGCTTTGGCAATCTCGTTAGTACCCTTGGCAAACTTTTGGAACTCAAATACTCCCATAGGCCCATTCCAAAATACAGTCTTGGCTCTAGACACAAAACGCTTGTAGATAGCTAAAGTTTTTGGTCCAATATCCAACCCCATTAGTGAGCGAGGGAATTTGTCGGTGCTGACAACCATACTTTCTGCCGCAAAACTAAACTCTGTAGTAGCTACGTGGTCAACTGGCAACAAAAACCTTGTGCCTAACTTTTCAGCTTTCTCTAATATTTGTTTTGCCATAGGTATTTTGTCTTTTTCGACTAAAGATTTACCCAAATTGTATCCTTTGGCGCGCAAGAATGTATACGCCATAGCACCACCTATCATGATGGTATCTGCCTTATCTAATAGATTGTCAATAAGGTCGATTTTGTCCTTTACTTTAGACCCTCCCACCAACACCACAAAAGGCTTTGCTGGATCATTTAATATCTTATCAAAGGTCTTTAATTCTTTTTCGGCAAGCAACCCTACACAACTAGGCATAACTTTTGCCACACCTACAACACTAGCATGTTCGCGGTGCATTGCACCAAATGCATCATCACAGTATATCTCACCAACAGATGCTAGGCGTCTAACAAAATCTGGGTCGTTAGACTCTTCACCTGGGTCAAATCGCAAATTTTCCATCATTACAATGTCGCCATCTTTCATGCTACGAACAAACTTAAATGTATCTGTATCTGCCACATCGTTAGTCAAGATAACTGGTTTTTTTATCAACTCCCTTAATCTTTCGGCTACTGGTGCCAAACTAAACTCAGGCATAACTTTGCCCTCTGGACGCCCTAAGTGACTGCAAATAATTATCTGGGCTTGTTGGTCAAGTAGATATTGAATGGTTGGGATAGATTCACGAATACGCCTATCATTAGTAATCTTTAAGTTAGAGTTGAGGGGGACATTGTAGTCCACCCTTAACAAGACTTTTTTACCCTTTAGAACATAATCTCTTAATGTCATTTTGTTAAACATAATTATTCCCTCCTAATTTGATAAAGCCCCTATTTTTATGGCCGTATTGGACAAGTCTGTGTTGATATTCTCGAACTCCAAAAGAATGTCAAAATAAAGCCCATATTCGCCGTTCACCTTAAAGCCACCATTGGTAAACACATTCTTACGAAAGACTGTATTCAATATTTCATTAGACTGTCCCAAGGTCAGCACCTTACCAAGGCTTTGGTTGTTGAGTACCAAATTGTTTTGCAACATATCTTGTGCCAGCATACACAATTGTTGTGACAAATCACTGATGTTTTGCCACATATTATCTAGGTTGGCATATTGCTCTTTTGTTAGTTTGTGAGCTTTTACTTTGTATCTCTGTCCATAAGAGTTAACCTTAACTATCCTTTCTAGATAGTGGCTTGCATCGTTGGTGATATTCAGCACAACATTAAGTTTTGCCAAATCATCATCATTTAATTTGGCACTTAGTCTAATCGCTGTATTTGTGGTCAACCTTATAATTTTTTCCAAGCCCTTAATCTCACTTTGCAAACCTTTATCGTCATAAAGTTTTTCACCCAAGCGAGTTATTACCTTGGTCATAAGTTTAGTTTCCATGTCAATAATGCGGAAAACATTATTCACTAGCCAAGGTAATGCCACACTAAACAACTTCAGTGAATTTTCATCTGGCACAAAAGTATCATAAACACTGGCCGTCTTTTTGTTCTTGGGAATCATTTTTAACAACATCCTACCCAAAGGTCCACTAAGTGGCAACAGTAACGATCCCGGAATCAACATCATAAGCAAGTACATTATCACCATGTACGCCGATGTCTGATGTCCTATCAAGTCATACAGCGGTATCATCCACGGAACAAAACTTAACAAAACAAACATGATAGTCGCAAAGACCTTGAACAAGTTGTAACCTAACAACATAGCCTTACTCTCACGTGAAGAGTTACTGATGCAATACAACATTGGCACAATACCACCCACAGCAGTTGCGCCAAACAACATATATACACCATCCATTATGGTCAATGGCCCTTCGCCAGTGGCACCTACCAATGCAGTAATTATTGCTACAGTCGCATACATGCTGTTAGTAACAATACTAACAATCGCACCAATCAAAAACAATACCACAGGGTTTGCTATTTGAGCAATCGCATTATACATGCCTTCGTCATTTACAAAGGCACTCATACCATCACTCAACCAAGCAATTCCAGCAAACAACAAGCCAAAGCCCATTATGCTCTGCGAAAATTGTTGCATTTTGTGTGATTTGGTAAACATTAACATAAAAGCGCCTACAACACACAAAATTGACAAAATTTTCATAAGGTCAATAGATTGAAACGCAATTAGCACTATGCCAAGTGCCGAGCCCAATTCTGCACCTAGCAACAAAACAACACCCTGAGTCATGCCAATAGTGCCAATGTTGAGGAAACTAGCAGTCATAGACAGTGTTAATGTCGTGGTCTGCCACAAACCAGTCATACCCGCAGTTACGCAATAGCCAGCAAAGTGTCTGTCCGAAAGTTTGCCAATCATCCTCTTAAAGCCCGTACCTAACGAGGTCTCCATACCTTCGCGCAACACAGCAAAGCCATACAACGACACGCCAAGACCTGCAAGTATTACAATAATATTGTAGATAATGTCGCTCATAAATCTTACCTTTTAATCTTATACAAACTAAATATACTAAATAAAATAAAAAGTAGCAAATGATTTTACTACTTTTTTTTATTTTCATCAAAAGCTAGACTTAACAAATACATAATTTCGTCCAAATCTAACGAACGATTAATCTTGTCTCTAATCTCCTTGCATCCCTTGATATTTTTAATATAGTATCCCAAATGTTTACGCATATACGGCAACACTAACTCCATAGGATGATACCTTAACAAAATATCAAAATGTTTTTGTATCACTTGCATAGGAGTGTAATCAAACGGAGTATGCGTGAGTTTGCTAAAAATATATGGGTTGCCAAGCGCTCCTCTACCTATACAGACACCTGCACACTCGCTAGCGTCTAGTCGCTTTTGCGCATCTTCTGGAGTCCAAACGTCACCATTTCCAAAAACAGGTATTGTTAAGGTAGATGCAATCTGGTTAATCATATCCCAATCAGCTAGTCCTGTATACATTTGTTCACGAGTACGCCCATGCACCACCAAAGCACTTGCTCCGGCATCTTGCAACGCTTTTGCAAAATCTAGCGGGCTAACCGACATGCCTTGTATGCCTATACGCATTTTGACGGTTACTGGTTTTTTAGTATGCAAAACGGCACTTTCGACCAAATACTTTGCTAGGTCTACATTCTTTAACAAACTAGAGCCCATACCATTGCCCGCTATCTTGGGCATAGGACACCCCATATTGATATCAATAATATCAAATTTTTGTAATATGGGCAACTGTACTGCGTCGCGTAGCATATCTGGCTCATTGGTGAACAATTGTACCGCTTTTGGAGTCTCATTATCTTGGGTATACAATAGATCATTAGTGGCCTGTTGTCCATATAGCAAACCTCTAACGGATATCATCTCAGTCACTGTTAATCCAGCACCCGCCTCTGTGCAAATACTACGGAAAGCCACATCTGTAAAACCCGCCATTGGGGCTAATGTAAATGGACTGCGTAAACTTACATCTTTAATCTTTAAATCACTTTTCATAATGTGAGATAGTGTAACAAAATTTCTACAAAAAGTCAAATAAAAAAGAGCGTAGACTAATACGCTCTTTTAAAACACCAAGACTATTTGTTGATTGCATCTTTGAGTGCTTTGCCAGCTTTGAAAGATGGAGCAACTTTTGCAGGAATTTGTATCTTTTGCTTTGTTGCTGGGTTAATACCAGTACGAGCAGCTTTTTTAACTGCTTTGAATGTACCAAAGCTTGTAAATACAACATCCTCACCTTTTGAAAGTGCTGAGGTAATCTCGCTGATACTAGCGTTGATAACTCTTGCAACTTCTGCTTGGCTAGCGCCAGTTGATTCTGCAACTGCAGAAATAAATTCTTGTTTGTTCATATTATTATTTCTCCTTTCAAATATGATATTTAATTGTAGCATAAAAAAATGCCTTTAACAAACGATTTTAATCAGTTTTTTGGTAAAAATAAGCAAAAAACCCCATTTTGGGGGCATTTTTAATGAATTTTTGCCTTTAATAGGGAACTGGGATAAAAAATTGGTACGTATTTTGCTGGATACAGCACCAAATCATGCGTAACGGGATGAACACCTTGTCTTTCTGCACGAAAACGTGTACAAAATCGTCCAAACCCACTAAGGTGGATGGTTTCGCCTCGCTTAAGGCTATCCTCTACTACTTGCTTTAAAGTACGCAAGCACAAACTACAATCTCGCTGACTAAGTTTGGATTGTTGGCTAACTGACCTAATTAATTCTGTTTTATTCATTTAACTCCTCCTATGCCACATTATTTACGTTCGAGGGCGGTCGTAAACACGTTTTTTGAACTTTTTGACAAAACTTAACAAAAACTCGGCACCTCCAGTTGCCCACAAAGTAGAAAAATAAACACTGACGCCAATTAGTAACAACAAAGGAAGTTGTATGTATATATTCATATATTCAAACGCCAAAGTACCTACCCATAAATACAACGCAACAACCGCACAGGCAATTACACATGGTAAAAGTTGACGATACTCCATCTTCCAACCCAACTTTGTATGCATGTAGACATCATTTAATACAAACGCAAAAATATAAAACAATACATTAGCAAGTGCCACTCCATAGATATTAAAAGTTGGGTTTTGTGTTAAAACTAACATTACAGCCAATTTAACTACACCCGCAACAAACATATTGATAAGTGGCACTTTGGACAACTTTAGACCTTGTAGACTAGCATTTTGAACTTGCATAAGGGCAATAATTAAGATAAAAGGTGTATTAAATACTAATAAATTAATCGCTAAATTAGTTTCATCTAATATCGAGTCACCTAGTGTATGTTGATACAAAAATGGAATAATGAGACTAGCAAGCACCGACAGCACAACCATACAAGGCAAAGCAATATTGATAGATATTTTGTGCGCTAACGTTATTTTATCCAAAGTCTCTTGTTTGTTTCCCAAGCCATTACGTAGGTTGGGTGCTACAGAGACTGCAACACAGAGAGTCAGAGCAACTGGAAGATTGATTAGAGAGTTAACAACTCCAGAGTTTATGCCCCACATTTTGGTTGCCACTACACTATCAATACCAGCATTGCCCAAAAGTTTGACTACCAACAAACTATCTACTACTTGTAATACAGGCAATACAAATCCACATAGTAAGATTGGTGTTGCGTTGCGTACAAGTTCTTTGAACAAGTCCTTTGTGGATTCATTGTTGATATTTTGCGCAGTGTTAATCTCTGTATAACGCTGGCTTTTATGAATGCTAGCATAAATAATCACGAACAAAACAGCCAACATTTCACTAACAACTACACCAGCCACAGCGCCTAATGTGGCAAACTCTACACTCACTGAGCGGAATAATATAGCCAACAACAAACCGAAAACAAGTTTACCCACTTGCTCTACCACTTGACTAACCGCAGTAGGCGTCATATTTAATAGACCTTGAAAATATCCTCGGTATGTACTAAGAATAGATACCAAAGGTATCGCAATAGAGATACATACATAGCACCATTTGGCACTAAGATTACCTTGCAAACTAGCGATAGATGTACTAAAAAGACTCAGACTTATGCCCGCTAATATACCTAATGTTAACAAACTTATCAAACTTAGACGAAATATTTTGTCTATGCTAGCATATTGATGTTTGCCTACACGTTCGGCAATCATTGTGCTAATAGCAGTTGGGGCTGTTGTACTAGATAACACTAACAATAGCGAAAAAATAGGATACACCAATTGATATATCCCCAAACCTTGTGTACCCAATACCCATGTTAGCGGTATACGATATATTCCACCAAATATTTTTGCAATCAAACCACCTAACACTAATACAACTACACCTGTAGTCAAAGTTTGTTTTGTCATAAGTTTAATTTACGCTAATTTTTGCAAATTAATCTACAAAACAAAAAAATAAGAACATAATTCTTATTTTTATTAATCATATTTACGCTTTTATTGCTAAAATTTTGAGTCTAATCACGCCAGCGTTGATAGATTCGTATTCTACTATATCGCCTACTTTAGCGCCGAGCAACGCTTTACCTGCTGGGCTCTCGTTTGACAATAGACCGTTAGCGGGGTCACTTTCGGTAGAACCTACTAATTTGTATTCCAATTTTTCATCAAATGTCAAGTCTTGCAACGTTACAGTGCAACCAAGGCTGACTTTGCTAGCATCTATATCTCCAGCGTTGATAATTTTGGCATTACGAATCTTTTCTTCCAATTCATTTATCTCGGACTCGCACATACTTTGCTCTTCTTTAGCAGCAACGTATTCACTATTTTCACTCAAGTCACCAAAAGCACGTGCTGCTGCAATTGCCTTTGTGCACTCGGGACGTTTTACGTTCTTTAGATATTCGAGTCTTTCTTGTAATTGCTTTAATCCTTCTTTTGTCAGTACAACATGATTTTCCATATTTAAGCACACTCCTAAAAGTACAATCAAAAAAATTAACACCAAAAACGGCGTCAATCTTTTTGTGACGGTAATTATACTACACAAAACAAAATCAGTCAAGTATTATTAACAGATTTTTTGATACAGTATCACAAAATTGTATGCGCAAAGGTACATGTTTATACATTATTTTTGTTTTTCTTTTTTAGGTTTTTTATGTAATATTTTGTATCCAAGCCCAGATTTAATTTTAACCAACCCATACGGACAAAGTTCTTGACAACAAAAACATCTTATACATTTGGAATAATCAAAAGTTGCTTTTGGTACTCCACCCTTTTTGGTAGGCACCATACTAATTGCGTGCATAGGGCAATGACGGAAACAAGTCTGACATCCTACACATTTACGTTTGTTGACATACGGACGTTGAGTCATTAGTTTGTGCATAAGTGGTTGCAACCATTGTGGCACATTCGTCGAAAAGGGTTTGTAAGGATTGGGTGTACGCTTATCAAAGTCCGTGATTATTAGGTCTGCTACCTTATCCCCCACAACCTCGACATCATCAACACTTTTTAGATAATTGCGTTCTATACCCTTTTGAATGGTTGGTATCTGAGTTGGAGCAACATTCATTATGCGTGCCCCTACTATGTCTACAGCAACTGGGTTTTTACTGCAAATGATTGCGCCAATTTTACGTGGATTGCCGTTGGTTGGTCCCTCACCTTCCATACCAATCACAGCATCACAGACATTAAGTGCAAGTTTTTTGCCAAAATGTCCCCAAATGTCAAACAACATATCCGAAAAGTTATCAAGAGACTGAAATTGTCCATGCATTTGTACTTTGTCTAATCCTGGTATAGCACCAAACATATTTTTTACAGCGTTAGATATGCCTGTAAAACTATGCGTCTTTAACTTACAAGCATTGACTATCACATCAGCCTTTTCTAGAATATCCAGAACATTAAACTTTTTAGCCACTACCGCATCTTTTGGCTCGACAGATACATAGTCATAATCATCGTTCATCTTAAAACCATATTTTTGACTCGCCTCTGTCATACCAGTAACATCATAAATGGCACCCATAGTTTTGTCATTATATGCTCCGCCAGCACTATCTGCTACAACAACCTTTGCACCACAGTCCAAAAATAGTTTTGCAAGACACCCTACAACTAGAGGATGCGTAGTAGCAGCGCGTTCTGGTGGGAGTTTTATGACCATATTTGTCTTTATAACCACAAGTTGATTAGGCTTGACAAAAGATTTTGCGCCACCAAATGCATCTAAAGTTTGTTTGAGGGCGACCATAACTTTGTCATCTACATATTCATCACACTTAGATATTGCTACTTTTTCCATTTATTTCTCCAGTTTTTTATAAGTTTACAAATAAAAAATATTTTTGTCAAACGTTTGTACATTGTTGACAAAAATTGTAAAGATTGATATATTAATTTACAATAAAATTTTGGAGCAAATTATGAAGATTTGGTTAAAATTTATGGATACAGAAAAAATGCTCAAAAACGTCGTTTATGATACACACGAAACTTTTGAGCCTGAACACTTTGTAGATTATCTACATGAGGCCTGCTACTCATTAGACGAGCCTACACCTGTGGTCGTATCAAAACATATCAAGCATTTTTTAACATTAAACACCACTACATTCTTTCCTCAAGATTTCGTTGAAAAAGTTCGTTTTAAGAGACTAGAGGTCGAAGCAATACCCGAAGCCAAAAAGAAAGACAAGCAAGCCTAAGCCTCAAACAATCAACTTTTTTGAATATAAAAAAGAATCTAACTCTTTTTTGTTAGATTCTTTTTGTATTATCTTTAAGTAACATAAATCTATATAAATGTAAATGAAAATTTGTTTGTAAAGTTTATTTTTTAGATTTTTCATCATCTTCGTCAAAGTCATCGTCAAGATTTTCATCATCTTCATCTGCGTCTTCATCATCATCTTCGTCTTCATCTTCGTCTTCGACATCATCAAAGTCTTCATCAAAATCTTTGTCTAACTCATCTTCTTCGCTATCTTCGTCACTTTCTTCATCATCAAAGTCAGCCGAATCATCACCCAAATCTAATTCTTCGTCGTCCATAGGCATATCCAAATCTAAATCAGCCAAACTATCTTCATCATCTGTTGGGTCTGTCACATTGACCATGTCCCCTAACTCGTCATCAGCCACAACGCCGTCAGTATCGTCTTCCTCATCCGAATCATCTAAATCGCTGTCGTTATCCGAATTGTAACCATTAGCAAGCTCACGCTCTTTACGACACTGCATACACATCTCTTCATCTTCACGAATGTAGTTAGTTTTACACACTGGGCAAATATCAAAATCGACTCCGATATCCAGGTCACTGTCATCGTCTTTAGTATAGGCTTGCTCTAATTCTTTTTTACATACACTGCAAAGTTTGTCTTTTTTGCGTATAAAGTTTAATTCACAACGTGGGCAACGAATAAAGCCATTGTCATTGTTGTTAGGTGTGGTTTTTTCCAAAATAATTCTCCTAATAGTTTAATAAAAAATATGTGCTTTATCATTTAGTAATATGTTAGTATCACCAAATTTGCACATATTATATAGAAACATTTTTTAAAAGTAAACTATTTTTAATCATTTTTTACAAATTTTTGTAGATTTTTTTGTTTAACACCCCTCAATAATCATTTTATCTGCTACTAGGGCAATAAATTCTCCATTGGTTGGCTTTTCGTTGGCATTGTACACCTGCAAGCCAAAAACCGAATTTATGTTCTCTATTTTCCCTCTATTCCACGCAACTTCGATAGCATGCCTAATAGCACGCTCCACCTTGCTAGCAGACGTGCTAAAGCGTGAAGCAATGTTTGGGTACAATTTTTTGGTGATACTGTTGACTATATCTGGAGTATCCACTGCCATTTTAATGGCCTCGCGCAAAAACTGATATCCTTTTATGTGAGCGGGGATACCTACTGTAATAAAAATATTACTTATCTTTTCATCCAAAGATTTGCCATGCCTTATACTAGCCACACTAATCGTACCTTCGTTCTTGTATTGGGATACAAGTGAATTGACGTGCTCTTGTTGTTGATTTGTCGAATTTGTTTGCTCGGCACAAATTGCCTTGATACGACGTTCGACATCATCACTCGAACAAGGCTTTACAATATAATAACTAGCACCATTTTGCATTGCCGAACACACAAAACCATCACCTGTAAGTGCTGTTACTACAATTACTTTTGGTGAAGAAGGCAACGCCTTTATATCCTCTAGCACACTCATTCCGTCTCTCCCCGAAATAACCAAATCAAGTAAAACTACGTCTGGTTTTGTTGCTTTAACAACGTCTACCGCTTTGTTTCCGTCTGTGACGTGCTCCAACACGTCAAAACCATTTTCTTGGTTAAACCTTTGTGCTATCATATCCTTCATTTGTTGACTGTCATCAATTACGACCATTTTAATATTATTCATTTTTACCTCCAAATAATCCACCTCTTTACAAAGAGCGGATATTTTGATAATAGCAAAGTTTATATGTTTGCCAAACTAAAAATTTAATAATTTAATGTTACTTACCAACTAAAATACTGATTTATTGTACAAAAATGTCGAATTTATTATAAAAGGCAATTAAAAACTTTGCAAAAAATGATTTTTGATTGATAAATTGACATTTTGTAGTTATTTTTAACTTTATAAAGTCTAGAATAATTATTTTCATTATTTTTGATGTTTAAACAAAAATTTAGCCTAAATCAAAAATTTTTGCCCAAATATGACTATGGTACATATTTAGGTAAGATTTTCACAAACTACAGTATGAGGGACATAATTATGTTTAATCTAATAGCTTTTTTAATTACACAAATAGGTGCTATCAATTGGTTGTGTATTGGTATTTTTCAGTTTGATTTTATCGCTGGCATTTTTGGGAGTCAAGCACATTTTATCAGTAGATTTTTATATACTATTGTAGGACTGTGTAGTATCTATCTATTGATATATTGTGTTATTAAAAAAGGCAATCTAGTGCTGATTAGCCCCAAAAAAGAGAAAAAATCCAAACAAGATAAAGAAAATGAAAAAAAGAAATAATGACCTATTAAAAACAAAAAATATCCAACATTCAAGTGGATATTTTTTTAATAAAAAACGCCACGCTGTCTAGCGTGACATTCTTAAGGTATAAACAATTACACCCAAACAGCAAATTACTCGCCAGCAGGCTCTTGTGCTTGTCCATCAGATTCTGCAAGAACCTTGTTGTACTCAGCAAGAACCAACTTGGTGATTTCTTCTCTGGTTGCTGTGTCCAAAGGATGAACGATGTCTTTAAAGTTACCTTCTGGAGTCTTACGACTAGGCATTGCTACAAACAAGCCTTGATTTCCGTCAATAACTTTGATGTCGTGAACAGCAAAACAGTCATCTATGGTAAGAGAAGCAACTGCCTTGAGTTTGTTGTCATCTTTTTTCACGATACGAATACGAATGTCTGAAATTTTCATCAAGTCTCTGCACCTTCCTTTCATTATTTAGCAAAAAAGATTACCTTTTAGCCATATTAATAATACTAAGAAGTGTCAATTTTGTCAAATAAATAACATAAGTTTTTTAGTTTTTAAAATTTTACGCACCTTTTGGGTGTATTTTTCGTATAAACATAATATGGATATGGAATTTAAAAACAAAAATATCGTCTTTTTGGGGATAGGTGGAATCAGCATGTCAGCGTTAGCAAGATTGTGCTATAGTCTGGGGGCGAACATATTTGGGACAGATATTACAGATAACGAAAATGTGCAAGCACTCAAACATGACAAAATAGCAAAAATAAAAATCGGTAAAGCACCGCTACTTGTTAAAAACGCAGATTTAGTCATTTTTACTAACGCAATACCAAAAAATGATTCTGACCTAAAACTTGCATATAGACTACATAAAAAAGTTTACGAACGAGCCACATTGTTGGGTATACTTAGTTGCAAATATAACAATCTGATAGCCATATCAGGTACACATGGCAAAACAACCACTACCGCGCTGTTAGGATGGATATTTTACCAAGCAAAATTAGCACCTACTGTACACATTGGCGGAATAGCAAAAAACTTTGACAGTAATCTCAAACTCGGCTCACGCAATTATTTTATTACCGAAGCATGCGAATATCAAAAGAGTTTTTTACATCTCAACCCACATACGACCATTATTAATAATATCGAGATGGACCACCCAGATTGTTATAAAGACAAAAATGAAATACAAAAAGCATTTTTACAATTATCTAGACAAACAAAAGATAATCTTGTAATTAATGGCGATTTGCTATCCAAAGATGGTTTTAACTTTAAAAACACAAAGACATTTGGTTTTGATAGTAGTAATGACATCTATGCCAAAAATATTAAGAGTGAGCAAAACATCACCAACTTTGATATATATGCCCATGGCAACAAATTGGGGAAAATATATACGTCTCTTGTAGGTGAACACAATATCTACAATATCCTAAGTGCTGTTTGTGTAGCAATAGTCTATCATATTGACTTTGATACCATAAAGACTGCAATATTAAGTTTTGAGGGTACAAAAAGGCGTTTTGAGAATATCTATCACGGTGCATTTGATTTAATATTAGATTATGCGCACCACCCGAGCGAGATTAGTGCGTGCATAAACTCAGCAAAAAAATTAAAGCATAATAGGTTAATTGGTATATTCCAACCGCATACATATTCACGCACTCTTGCCCTCATGCCAGAATTTAGCAAGTGCTTTTTAGGATTAGATATACTATTTGTATTGCCTACATACCCCGCGCGTGAACAAACTATCATGGGCGGGCGTGCAATAGATTTGTTTTATAATATACAGAACGTAAAATCTACACAGTATTTCACTACGCCCAATTCCATAAACTATACACTAGACAATGTCTTGCAAAATGGAGATATCGTGTTGTGGTTAGGTGCTGGAGATATTGAGAAATTTGCCCGTGAGTACGCAAAAACATTAGTAAATATTAAATAATTTTTGAAAAACCCTTGACTTATACAAAAAATTACTCTATAATGTTTTAATATTATTATTGTCGAGGTGAAAGATATGAAAGCAAATACACACCCAAATTATCACGATGTTACTGTTGTGTGTGCTTGTGGTAACACATTCCACACAAGGTCTACTTACAAGAGTGATACTATGAACATTGATATTTGCAACCTTTGCCACCCTTACTTTACAGGTAAACAAAAGGTTGTAGATACTGCAGGTCGTGTTGAAAGGTTTAACAAAAAGTACAACCGTCAAACAAAGTCTGCTGAATAAGACAAACATCATGTTAGATAGATGCTTTGCATCTATTTTTTTGTATTGTGAGGGAATATGCAGTTTTTGGATTATGTGGATATGCATCAACCGTTAGCTATTGATAATATACGTGATTTAGGTTGGCTGGGTTGTGAGATATGTAAATGTAATAAATATGACTTTATGCAACAACAACTTACGCAAGATGTAATAAACAAGTTGGACAAAGCTTTAAAAAAATTAAAAGACAATATGCCTCTTGCATACATTGTTGGACATGCACCTTTTTTTGGCTTGGAGTTTTGCGTTGACCAAAACGTATTGATACCACGCATGGAAACAGAACAATTAGTGGAAATGATCATTAAGGACAATAAAAGCAAACAAAACCTTAATATTCTAGATATGTGCACAGGCTCTGGCTGTATTGCAATTGCCTTAAAAAAACATTTAGATTGTCAAGTGACAGCAGTAGACACAAGTATTATGGCACTAAATATGGCAAAGCAAAACGCACAAAAAAATAATGTTGTAATAAATTTTTTACAAAGTGACATGTTCCAAAACGTAAACACAAATTTTGATATTATTGTATCCAATCCCCCATACATTGCGTCAAAAGACTTGACAACTCTCCCTCCTAACGTCAAAAATTTTGAGCCAAACATTGCCCTAGACGGAGGTGTAGACGGGCTAACTTTTTACAAACAGATTGCCCAAGACTCCCCAAAATCACTAAAACGTGACGGGGTATTGTATCTAGAGATTGGTTTTGACCAAGGTCAAACGGTGCCCGAATTATTATCCCAAAATTTTAAACAAATACAAGTCTATAAGGATTATGACAAACATTCACGAATGGTGAAATGTGTAAGGAGATAAAAATGATTGAAAAATTAAAACCATTTGTACAAAAATACAACGATTTAGCAACTCAACTTTGTGACCCAGAAATTTTTTCGGATATCGAAAAATTTAAAAAATTATCCAAAGAACAAGCCTCATTAAGAGATTATGTAGAATTGTACAATGAATATGAATCTACTCTCACAAGTTTTGAACAAGCAAAAAATGTAGCAAACAACGAGACCGATGCTGAACTTAGAGCAATGGCAGAAGAAGAAGTCAAAAGCTTTGAAGACAAAATAGCCGAGTTAGATAAAAAAGTTGAAATTGCCCTTTTACCTAAAGATGAAAGAGACGACAATAACGTATACCTTGAGATTCGTCCTGCAGCAGGTGGAGACGAAGCCAGTTTGTTTGCCTCAGAATTATTCAATATGTACAAACATTACGCCGAAAGTAAAGGTTGGAGTACGGAAATTATTTCTTACAGTCAAACCGAAGTTGGTGGGCTCAAAGAAGGTGTTATGCATATAATTGGTGAGCAGGTTTATCATCAGCTCAAATGGGAAATTGGTGTTCATCGTGTGCAACGTGTACCAGAGACAGAGAGCCAAGGGCGTGTCCATACAAGTACTGTCACTGTGGCGGTTTTACCAGAATGTGAAGATATCAATGTGCAGATTGACGAAAAAGACCTACGCATTGACACATTCCACTCTGGCGGAAACGGTGGCCAAGGTGTTAACACAACAGACAGTGCTGTACGTATTACGCACATACCAACAGGTATGGTTATTGTTTGTCAAGACGAACGTAGTCAAATAAAAAATAAAGAAAAAGCAATGAATGTACTGCGTGCAAGACTACAAGATATGTATGAGCAACAAGCACAAGCGGAACATGCACAGGAAAGAAAATCCCAAGTAGGAACAGGTGACCGCAGTGAGCGTATACGTACTTACAACTTTCCTCAAGACCGTGTCACAGATCATAGGATTGGTCTGTCATTACATAATATCAACAACTTTATGGCTGGTGATATTCAAGAAATGATAGATGCGCTAAACAACTATGATATTCAGTTAAAATTACAAAATTTGTAAAAATATCAAATAATGCATATAAATAATATTAAAAACATAAAAAATAAACAGGTACTATGCAGTGCATAGTACCTTGTTTTTTGTTGTTTATATCACCTACAAAACAAGCATTGTATTTTTGTAACCTATAGTATTATTTATATTCAATACCAATTAGAAAAAGGATAACTATGCGTAAAATAGTGCATAGTACTATGCATAGTACCTAAGTTTTCCATAAATAACAAAAGGGAAGCAAATTTTGCTTCCCTTTATATATTATTCGTCTTGTCCGCTCTCTTTGTCAAATTCATCCATTTCCATTTCAGTAGTTTTTGTTTCGGTTTTGACCTCGTTAGGGGTATCCAAAGACTCCATAGTTGTTGGTTCATCACTTTGTGCATTTGGATACTCTAACTTAGTCTCTTCCTCTGCTTCTTCTTTAACTTGTTCAAAGACATTTGGTATCACAGTATTGTACTGTGCTAAACCTGTACCTGCAGGAATGAGTTTACCTATAATAACGTTCTCTTTTAAACCTTCAAGATGGTCAACTTTACCTTTAATAGCAGCACCAGTTAACACACGGCTTGATTCTTGGAAAGATGCCGCACTAAGGAAACTGTTTGTAGACAAACTTGCTTTTGTCAAACCTTGCAAAATACGACGAGCGTTGGCTGGCATTTTACCCTCAGATATAGCCTTAAGATTGATTTCATCCAAATCCTCTGCATCCAAAATTTCGCCAGGAATTAAATCTGTATCTCCACTTGATTCGACTTTTGCACGACGAAGCATTTGTTTAACGATAATTTCAATGTGTTTAGGGTCAATATCTACACCCTGTGATTTGTATACAGAGTACACCTCTGTAAGAATATAGTCCTCGACATCTTTTATACCACGAGTACGTAAAATATCTTGTGGGTAAATACTACCTTCGGTCAAAGGAGTACCACTCTTGACTTCGTCTCCATCTTTCACTCTAATTACAGAATGTGCTGGTAACAAGTATTCAACATCACCCTCATTTGAATGAACTGTTACACATTTACGATTGTCAATAGTTGTAACAGAAATCTTACCACCGACTTCACTAACCATAGCGGCACCGTTTGGACGACGAGCCTCAAAGACCTCTTCGACACGAGGAAGACCTTGGGTAATATCCGAAACTGATGCTACACCACCAGTGTGGAATGTACGCATCGTTAACTGTGTTCCTGGTTCACCTATAGATTGTGCTGCAATAACACCGACAGCTTCACCAATCTCAACCAATGATGTACCAGTTAAGTCACGACCATAACATTTTGCACAAACGCCATGACGAGCCTTACAAGTAAGTACACTCCTAATTGTTACTGATTTGATGCCCGCTGCCTCAATAATTTTTGACATACGAGGCGTAATCATTTCATTTGCCTTGACTAGCACTTCACCAGTAGAAGGGTCAATAATATCATTTACTGTTACACGACCACTGATGCGCCCTGCCAAAGTTTCGATTACGTTGTCACCCATTTTTAATTCGGTAACTTCCATTCCTTTTGGTGTTTCTCCACGAGAAGCAAAACAATCTTCCTCTGTTACAATTACACCATGAGCAATATCTACAAGCCTACGGGTCATATAACCAGAGTCGGCTGTCTTAAGTGCCGTATCAGCCATACCTTTACGACCACCACGAGTGGACATAAAGTATTCGAATGTGGACAAGCCAATACGATAGTTCGAAATAACAGGGATATCAATACGTTCACCAGATGAGTTGGCAATTATACCACGAATACCACCCAACTGGTTAACCTGGTCGGCACTACCACGAGCCTTGGATGTAACCATCATAGATATATGGTTAAACTTTGGCAAGTTGCTCATGACTGCCGACTTAATCTTGGCAGTTGCTTCGTTCCACAACTCAATGTTTTTGTTTACTTTTTCTTCACGAGTGATTAGTCCACGACCATACAGACGTTCGTTGTTTTGAGTAAGTTTAGTGTATTGGTCAATGTATTCTTGACGTTCCTTAGGAATGAGCATATCATATACGTTAATTGTTATACCCGAGGTTGTAGCATATTTGTAACCAAACGCCTTAACGGCATCCAACATAACAGCTGTCTTAGTTGTCCCCAAAAGGTCAAAAGTTTTTGAAATCAACTCTTTTAACAAATTAACTGTCATTGGAAAATCAATTTCGTAGTTTAAACATGTATCTGGGTTTTCACGGTCAACATATCCCAAAACCTGAGGGATACATTCATTAAACAATATACGCCCAATAGTTGTCTTTACACGCCTCTGAATCTTTTCACCGTGCAAAATCGTCTCACGTCTTACTTCAATTGGAGCATGTACGTTCACCAAACCATTTGCAAAAGCCATTTTAGCTTCTGCTTCATCCGCAAAACGAGTACCAGCCCCTTTTGCATCTGGGTCGTCTACCGTCATGTAATACGCCCCCAAAATCATATCTTGGTTAGGCTCAATAGCCGAAACACCAGTTGCTGGACGCAAAATGTTGTTACTAGCCAACATCAATACACGTGCCTCAGTACGAGCAGCGATTGACAAAGGCAAGTGAATAGCCATTGTATCACCATCAAAGTCGGCGTTAAATCCTGGACATACCAAAGGATGCAATTTGATAGCACGACCTTCGACCAATACTGGCTCAAACGCTTGCAGACTCAAGCGGTGCAACGTAGGTGCACGGTCCAAGATAACTGGGTGGTCTTTGATAACATCCTCTAGGATGTCCCATACTTCTGGACGCTCACGCTCAACCATACGTTTTGCACTCTTTACATTTTGTGTAAAGTTAAGTTCTACTAATTTTCGCATAACAAAAGGTTTGAATAGCTCAAGTGCCATCTCTTTAGGAACACCACATTGGTAAATTTTTAATTCAGGGCCTACTACAATAACCGAACGACCAGAATAGTCTACACGTTTACCTAGCAAGTTTTGACGGAAACGACCTTGCTTACCGCTAATCATAGCAGTCAAAGATTTGAGCTCACGTTGTTTTGCACCCTGAACAGGTTTTCCGCGTTTACCGTTGTCTATCAATGCATCCACTGCTTCTTGCAACATACGTTTTTCGTTACGTACAATAACGTCAGGAGCACCAAGGTCAATCAATTTTTTTAATCGATTGTTACGGTTAATAACACGTCTATAGAGGTCGTTTAGGTCACTTGCGGCAAAGCGTCCACCGTCCAATTGAATCATAGGACGCAAATCTGGTGGCAAAACTGGTAAGCAATCCAAAATCATCCAACGAGGATTGTTACCACTCTTTAAAAATGCTTCAACCGTCTCTAGCTTTTTGACTGCCTTCAATTTTTTTGCACCTTTGGCAGTAAGAACAATCTCTTTTAGCTCTTTACTTTCTTTCTCTAGGTCTATATTTGAGAGCAACTCACGAATTGCCTCTGCACCCATTCCTGCCCTAAAGCCGTCAGCGCCAAATTCCTCAACAGCATCACGGTATTCTTTGTCTGTAATAACCTGCTTAAACTCGAAATTGGATTTGCCTGGGTCAAGCACAATATAACATACATAATATAGCACTTGCTCTAGATTTTTGGCAGTCATATCTAGGATTGTCCCAATACGACTTGGCACACCTCTTACATACCAAATGTGTGATACTGGTGTTGCAAGTTCAATATGTCCCATACGTTCACGACGAACTTTTGAACGTGTAATCTCTACACCACATTTTTCGCAGTGATGTCCTTTGTATCTAACGCGCTTGTATTTTCCACAGTGACACTCATAGTCTTTGCGAGGTCCAAAAATACGTTCACAGAATAGACCATTGATTTCTGGTTTAAGAGTGCGATAGTTGATTGTTTCGGGTCTAGTAACTTCACCATGAGACCACTCTCTAATCTTCTCGGGAGAAGCAAGACCAATTTTTAAACTGTTAAAATTTTTTAATTCAAACATTTTGTACTCTCCTATTCTTCATCAAAATCATCAAACAAGTTACCTGCGTTAAACTCATCTTCGTTAACCACGTCAGATGGCTCTTCGTCACTGTTGTTTGCTTCATTTTTAATATCATCAAAGTCTAACTCGACCTCGTCAGGCCCTTTGTTATCACTAGGTGCAGCAGAAGCGATCTCAATATCATCATCTGTTAACTCATCCAAAGAAATCTCTTTGTCGCCATCTGTCAAAATCTTGATATCCATTCCGAGAGATTGCAACTCTTTAATTAATACCTTAAATGACTCTGGAATACCAGGCTCAGCAATAGGTTGACCTTTTACGATAGACTCATATACTTTTGTTCTTCCACTCACATCATCGGACTTGATTGTCAACATCTCTTGCAAAATGTTAGCAGCTCCGTACGCCTCTAGTGCCCAAACGTCCATTTCGGAGAAACGTTGACCACCAAACATTGCTTGACCACCAAGTGGCTGAGCGGTAACCAAAGCGTAAGGTCCAATACTACGAGCATGCATTTTATCATCAACCATGTGGTTAAGTTTAATCATATACATGACACCGACTGTCACACGGTTATCAATTGGCAAACCTGTACGACCGTCGTACAATACCATTTTGGCATCATCATCAAAACCATTTTCTTGGTAAAGTTCCTTGATTTGTTGCTCACTTGCCCCGTCAAATGCAGGAGTTGCAACTTTCCAGCCCAACGCTTTCGCTACTCGTCCCAAGTGCACTTCCAACAACTGACCAATGTTCATACGGCTAGGTACACCTAGAGGACTAAGCAAAATGTCTACTGGCGTTCCGTCTGCCATATATGGCATATCTGCTACTGGCAGTATCTTTGATACAATACCTTTGTTACCGTGACGACCTGACATTTTGTCACCGATTGACAATTTACGTTTTTGAGCAATGTAAACTTCGACAACTTTGTTGACACCAGTCTCCATTTCGTCTTTATTCTCACGGCTGAATACTTGAACGTCCACAACTACACCGCCATGTCCATGTTGAACACGCAAACTAGTGTCGCGCACTTCCCTAGCTTTTTCACCAAAGATTGCACGTAACAATCTTTCTTCTGGGGTAAGCTCAGTCTCTCCTTTTGGAGTAATCTTTCCGACCAAAATATCCCCAGGACGAACTTCGGCACCAACTCGAACAATTCCGTTTTCGTCCAAGTTTTTAAGAGCGTCTTCGGACAAGTTTGGAATATCACGAGTAATTTCCTCATTACCCAATTTTGTAGAACGACACTTAGCCTCTTCTACTTTTAGTTTTATCGAAGTAAACACATCATCACGAACTAAACGCTCGTTAATCAAGATAGCGTCTTCGTAGTTGTAACCTTCCCAGTTCATGAACGCAACAGTTACGTTACGACCGAGCGCCAACTCACCATTTGAGGTAGATAACCCGTCTGCCAAAACATCACCTTGTTTAACTTTATCGCCAAACTTAACAACTGGTTTTTGGTTAAGACAAGTCTCTTTTGTTGTCTTTGAGAAAGTGATTAGATTATAAGTATCTACAGTGTTGTCTGGACGTGTAACTTGTATCTTAGTTGCATCTACATAACTTACAACACCGTCTGCCTTAGCTAGCACCAATGTACCACTATCATGAGCCACCTTGTACTCCATACCTGTACCAATAATAGGTGCTTCGGGCTGGATAAGAGGTACTGCTTGACGTTGCTGGTTGCACGCCAAAATTGCACGAGCCGAGTCATCGTTACCCAAAAATGGCATCAATGATGGCGTTACTGCAATAATCTGCTTTGGACTAACATCTACATAATCCACCAAGTTACTATTAACACTTATAAATCTGTCCTTGTAACGGCAAATAACTGTGCTGTTCGCAAAGGTCTTGTCATCATTTAATGGCTCTAGAGCCTGAGCTATCTTGTAGTTCTCATCCTCGTCCGCCATCATGTATTCAATCTGGTCTGTTACTTGGTGTGTTACTGGATCTACCTTGCGATAAGGTGTCTCCAAAAACCCATATTCATTTACTCTAGAATAAAGTGCCATAGAGTTGATAAGACCTACGGATTGTCCGTCTGGGGTTTCAACTGCACACAATCTACCATAATGCGTATAGTGGATATCACGAACCTCGTTACCCGCACGCTCTTTGCGGACACCTCTAGGTCCAACTGCACTGGTACGACGTTTTTGCGTAATCTCCGAAAGTGGATTAACTTCGTCCATGTTTTGTGACAAAGGACTCGTTTTCATAAAGTCCATCAAGGCTTTGTTTACATTGCGAGCATTAATAATAGTGCTTGGACTAGCTTGAGTCAAATCTTGACCTTGCATACTCTCACGAGCCAATTGTGCAAGTTTGACCATACCAGCATGCAGAGCAAAACTCATAAGTTCGCCCACACTACTAATACGACGGTTTGCCAAATGGTCAATAACATCTAGTTTACCAATACCGTCAATCAAATCCAATAAGTAACTGACCGAAGCCAAAATATCATCTACAGTCAAGCAACGAGTAATCAAGTTTTCGGCATTGTCTTTTATTGCTTGTATTTTTGCATCTTTTGTCTTAGCGCCTTTTAGTACCTCGACCAAAGTTGGATAATGCACCATCTCAAGTACACCCAACTCTTTAGGATTGCATTTGACAACAGCATCTAGGTCAATACGATTATTACCTAACATGTAGTGTTCTTTACCATTTGGTAGCAATACCCAAACACCGTTAATACAACTATTTTGAATAGCACGAGCCGAATCCTTGTCCAACATAGTACCTTTGTCTAGTACAGTACCATCACTCAGTGTAATAGGACGAGCAAGTTTTAAACCTGGCAAACGATTTGCGAGGCACAACTTTTTGTTAAACTTGTAACGACCTACACGCTGTAAATCATAGCGTATCTTTGTAAAAAACATGTTGGAGATATAGTTTTTAATCTGCTCTGCGTTTGGCAACTCACTTGGACGAAGTTTTTTGGAAAGCTCTAGCAAAGCATCTTCTTCTGTCTTTTGTGGCTCATCGTTGAGGGTTGCAATAATATACTCGTTGTTACCAAAAAGCTCTATTAGTTGTTGTTCACTAAAACCAAGTGATTTTAACAACAAGCCAGCTGACACCTTGACACTGCGGTCAATAGTAACCTTAATAGTGTCTTTTTGAGTCTGCTCAAATGACAACCAACTACCTTTAATAGGTATCAAAGTGTTTTTGTATGTAGTTTTACCAGTGTTTTTGTCTACATCTTTTTCAAAGTAAACACTTGGGCTACGAACAATCTGGCTAACAACCACACGGTCAATACCACTAACCAAGAATGAACCTTGCTCAGTCATTAATGGCACATCACCAAGTAAAACTTCTTGTTCGACGACCTCACCCGTCTCCTTGTTGACCAGTCTAGCATTAACTTTTATTGGCGCAGAATAAGTAAGCCCTCTACGACGACATTCCGCCAAGGGATACTTTACCGCATCATAATCAATGTGGTAGTCACCAAAATACAGCTCCGCCTTGCCGCTAAAATCTTCGATAGGCGAAAATTCGGATATAACATCACCTATACCCTTTTCCAAAAATTGTTTGTAAGTTTCTTTTTGAATATTGATAAGGTACGGAATTTCAACAGGCTCTTCTGCTCTCGAAAAACTGATACGTTCAGTCCTTCCGCACTTAATCTTTTTTACAGGAATTTTAGATACTTCTGAGTTTGCAGGCATTGTGTTCTCCTTAAAAATCGTATTCTAATATGTTTAATTAGCGCGTTTGGTTGTAAGCATGAAATAGATAATATAATTAGAGTTTTGTAACTTTTGGATAATAAAAAGTAAAATGCTAGGTAAAAGCAAAAAATATGCTCATTACGCATAGCATTAAATTTTTAAGATATTAAGTTAGTATTGTTTACAAAAAATTGCATCTGCTCCACCCAAAAAGACTCTACATTAAACCACATAGTCTCGATATTATACCATACCACACAAATGATGTCAATAAAAAAATTAAAAGTTTTTGTAGAAAATATAATTTACTCTACTATCAAAAGTTATAAAACTAAATTTATTAAAAGTGCATAGTATCAGTACTATGCACTTTTGCTCCCTAAAAATAGGGTACTATGCACTTTTAAATCATCACACTACCACCAAATCACAAAAACTATTCAAAATAGACATCACTTTTACTACTTTTTTATTTTTTGGTATATTTCGTCTTTTTGTGTCATATTTTAGTTTAGTACAAAGGGCGTTTATGTCAACTAATATAAAAACCATTTTGGATATAGCAAAGTTTTATTTAAATCAGCACACCAATATCCGTGCGACTGCACAATATTTTGGATTAAGTAAAAGTACCATTCACAATTATTTACATTATAAACTTAAGTTTGTTGATTTAGAGTTGTTTAAAAGAGTTGAAATACAAGCAAAACTTAACTTTGACAACAAACACATTTTTGGTGGAATCGCTACTAAAAAGAAATATCTACAAAAATACAAATAATTCATGACCCCCTGCGTTGTTTTGGTGGATTGGGTGCATTGGCTTTTTATTAAATAGCTCGTATATTTAAAACTGGTTTTATTGACAACAACACAAAAAGAGCTTAGTACGATTTTAGGCTCTTTTTAATATAATAGATGTTACTTAGGATATTTAATTATTCTACGTCTCTGCGATGTTTGCCGAACGCTACACACCAAATGATAGCCAAAACAATCACTAGCCCCATACTACCGAATGTTAGAGGCTTCCAAATAGGATTTTCAATTTTTGACCACTTTGCATATAAATTACAACTCGAACTGATTGTGTCACCAGGCAAAACGTTTTGTATATATCCTGCCGAAGTATACCAACCCTCAAAAACATATCCTTCGCGAGTAGGAGTTGGCAACATGTCAGAGGTTATTTCAGTACCATAATCCAATGTGATACTTTCGTATCCGCCGTATGTATATGTAATAGTACATTTCTGAACCTCAAACTTGGCATACAGCACAACTTCTCCAATTGCACCTTGAGTTATTTCGGTGATTTGATGAGTAAATTCTGCATCCATATACCATCCCAAAAAATTATAACCAGTTTTTTGAGCGTTTTTTAGCACCAAGCCTTGGTCAGTTGTGTAGTATACTTGATTTGGGTTATTTACACCATCTACATTTTTGTAATTGATGGTATATTGTATGGCATCAAAATCTGCGTACAACGTGATATTGCTATTAGTCGATGATTCTATGTAATAAAAACCATAATATTGTGACTCTTGATTAGTATCTTGCTTAACTCGCTCAAGTGGGCCTACCCACCAACCAGCAAAGTCATATCCAATAATGCTTAGGTTGTACAGATATATCCTTTGTGATGCTTCGCCAGTCGTGTACGTATAGTTAATAGGAGTTGCTTCACTCACTTCCGTGCCAGCAGTATTAGTAATTTTGATATCATGCCCTGCCCAATCGGAAGTATCAAAAGTAATAGTGTATTCATTTGTATCTGCACTTGCATATATATTTTTTGAATAATCAAACTGTCCGCTACCTATGCCCAATGACAGCAATACAGCCCCAAACACAACAAACACAATGGGGAGAAATTTTGCCTTAATCAATGCTCCACCGCCTTTTTTATTATTATAACCAAAATCAGTTTAAAAATCAAATAAAATAAAGCACTTTAAGCCACAAAATTGGATTTAGTAAGAACAAAAAAACACCCCCAATTTTTGGGGGTGCAAAATATAGTTAGTTGCTAGTAATGATAGACTTAATCTCGTTGATTTGGTCGAGTGTCAACAAATTAATCTTACTCTGAGCATCTTTGTAAGCTAGTTTCAATAACTCTGGATATTTGTCATTTGACTCTACCTTGCCCACCATAATATTAGACAATCTAACCAAATCATCTTTTGACTTGTAGTCAATTGCCATAATAATCTTCTCTAATAAATCATAACTTAACTCAATAACCTTTGGGTCGTTTTCGTTCAACTCTGCCATAATTTTTCTCCTTATGAGTACTAATTAGTAGTATACAACGATTATGCCTTTTTGTCAAGAGCTACGCCCTAACTTGTTGGCATTAGTTGTTTGTTTTTTCGGGGTTGTCTTTTATGTTCATGATATCATTTTTAACAATGCTTTGTACTTCGTCACACACAGCATCTTTGCCTTTGTGTGTTTGCATATAACTATCAAACAAGGCTTTTGTAGACATTGGCTCATTCCTGCCATACACCTTATCACGATAGGCTACCATATCTTGAGCCATATCTTGTCCAAGTTTGTAAATATTTGTTGCTTTGTTTACGTTAGCAAGTTGTTCTTTGCTAACACTGTTCTTACGAATCAGACTATCTATTTTACGTACAAAATCATACACCGCATCGTCTTTTTTGTCCTTTGGCAATGTACCAAGAGACATTAGTTTTTTGTATTTACGTACCACAGCACAAATATCATCTTGAGCATTGTACAAATCTTCTTCGTCAGCATCATCCATAATTTTTTGTAGACTTGGTCTAAGGATATTCTTGTCTATTATTTTTAATAAACTTTTGTTTGTCTTGCTGTACAACAAGTCCTCTATGTCATCTATAGTCGCACCTGTAAAACCAAATTTTTCGGTTGGTTGATAAGTCGACAAAGGCACTTGAGGTAAGTAAATCACATTTGCTTTTACTTCTTCCAAAGACGGCTCTTTTGCCTTTGGTTGTGGCGTTTTTTTTGCCACTGCATCTGGCAAATGAGGTGGTAGAGCTTTTCTTTGCCTATCAATTAAGTTTTTTAATATAAATTTACCTAGTTCTTTATCAGAAACCGCTCGCTCGGTTGGTTTTGCTATTTCTTTTGGTGTAGCAACTGAATTTTTGTCAGCGTCCACATTTGATGAACTATCTGTAATATTAGTATTCAAATTCACACTAGTACGTTTACACAAAATATCATCAAAAATTTGGTCCGTACTTGCATCAAAAGGTACGTTAGATAGTCTAGCAAAAGTCTTGAGGTCTACGTTTAGAGCATTTGCCAAACGACGAATGCCAACGCTGTAAACTTCGGCAAGAGCACTAAGAGTTTCTGGTTCGTCACAGTCTTTTAGGTCCAAGATTGCTCGTACAGTATTTGTACGGAAATAACTAGACAAAACTTTTGAGTCTTGGTCGTTCACAATACCCATTCGGCACATAGATTCTGCCAACATGTTGGATGTAATCTCTTTCATCTCTATATCTTGGTAATATTTTTTGCCAAAAGGAGAGTTTAGTTCGCTGTACATCTCGTCAGCCATAAAGTTTGTTATGCATTTGATAAAGTCTGCCACAGCAGATGATGTTAACTTAGTGCTGTTGTAAAAAAATCTATATTTACCCAAGATTGGGTCACGCACACCAGTATTCAGGCGACGTTGGCGCGCTCTGGTAAAGTTAATCTTGCTAATAAATCTAGCAATGATGTTTGGACGCCCTGCAAACATAATAGCAGGCGTTTGCTTGTCGTTACGACTAATTTTTAAATGAAAACTGCGTGCTAGTTTGTCTGCCAATGCCCCAAACACTTGCGGTTCTGCCGAAGTTAAACGAATGTTGTCTAGGCTGTAGCCAGCAAACAGCTCATCTTTGCGGTCAAGTTGTACTAGTGAGCAACTAGTTAGACCATAATAATCTATGCCTTCTATGGTCATATCTGGGCTAGCATTACGTGTTAATTTGTATCCCATGTCGTTTAGTTGCCTTTCCGTCTTAAAACTTGAGATGATAGACGGCTCGGACAAAATGCGGTCAGCACGGATAAACGTTGCCAAATCTCGTGGCGTCAACCTCTTCTCCGCCTTAATGTATGGTTCACTAAAGTGCTGCACACGGTTGTTGTGCGTCATTAGATAATCTTGGTCGCGTACGCGCATGATTAGTCGGTCAATCGTCCAACCATGGCTACGCAACCCCAAAGCATCACTTAATGTCAAACTGCTAGTCTGTGGCAATACTACTTTTGGCAAGTTATTTAAAAAAAGTTGTTGTGCCAACTTGTTACCCAAGGACGTACTAAATATACCCATACCTATATTACGCTTGTCGCTAGTAAACCCTTTACCATAGTCACGTGTTAAAAACTTGTCTAATGTATTCTCATAAAATTTTGACGCACTAATACGCCTTGCCCTACCAAATGGACCTTTGCGTGTCATTTTGACACTATTCCTATCCGAATAAGATTTGTTCATATATCCTCCACCCTAAAAGAACGTTAAATAGATTGTAACATAAATTTTAGATGATTTCAATACCAATTTTCAAAATATTAATGGTTATTTAGTGTTTTTGGACCTATTTTTTGCGTTTTTTTGTACTTTGTATAGACTGGATTAATTAAAAAAAGAATACTAAACAGTATCTCTTAATTAATTTATGTTACAAAACAAAAAAGATGTTTTGTTTTTCGCAAACAAAACATCTTTTTATTTACTAACGTTTAGCGAGGTTAGCAATTTGCTTGATTGCGTCATTTGCCTCAATCAAGAACGTTGTACGACTGTAAGGGCTGGCGATAAAGAAACATTCACCACGACCAGCCGTAACAATGGTGTCTTGCTCGTCTTGGTTGATACCACCTGCGTTACGATACAACTCTACAAGGTCAGTCATATCATTTGGTGCTAGCGAGAATATCATTGAATACTGAGATGCGTTAATAACCGCAGTGGCTTGACGTTGGGTATCTGCCGAACCACCAATAAAGTCCTTGATGTTCTGTGTAATTACTATCTGCATACCTTCATACTTACGGATACGCTTTGCCATTTGTGCCATAAACTCAAGTGCTATTGGGAACTTAGGGTTGATGAACAAGTGCGCCTCATCGACAGCAACAATAATCTGTCGACGCGTATTGTACTTGGTGTTAAAGTCTTTATTCTTACTAATCTCATTGTCAAGATATTTAAATACCAGCAACATTTGTGCGTTGGCAATAGTCATGTTACGGTTTGCCATCAATGACTGAAAGTTAAAACAAACAAAGTTTTCTTCGGTCTCTATGCTAGTAGGTCCGTTCCAAAGGTTAGCGTTACGCCCACCACTCGCAAATTTTTGCACATATGTGTGCAATATCTGCAAATTACGCGCTAGATATGTATCTGTCTGTGACGCAAGGCGTTCACCTATGAGGTTGTAAACGTCGTCAAATATCGGATAATCTTCGGGTTTTAGTTTGGACAAGTCTGTAGACGAGTTGATGCCTTTGCGAAAATATGTTTCTAGCACAATTGAGTTTAAAATTTCAAAAGCATCGCCGTCCATTCCGTCAAAAATGACATGGAAAAATTGTTCCAAAAATTGCAAATGCATTGAGAACGAGTCTCCGCCCTCACCTTCGTCTGCACTAAGGGTTGTGTAAATATGGAATGGGTTCATGATACCATTGACAGACGAACCTACATCTATTTGCTTACCCGATAGGTTGCGTGCCAAATCTTCGTATTCATGCTCGGGGTCTAGTATAAAAATACGCGAATTGTCCGCCGCTAGGTTGGCTAGTAGTGTCTTGATAGCGTAAGATTTACCACTACCAGATTTACCAATAACTATCATGTTACTGTTAACACGCTCATTGTTACGAATAAAGAAATCTATGAATACTGGATACCTATTCTTACCTAGATATACTCCGTCTGGGTCTTGCAAGACATCACTAACAAAAGGGAAACATGACGCCACACCACTTGTTTGAATGTTACGCTTTAGGTCCTTTACCTCATCTTTTCGACTAATGTTTTGTGCTATAAAGGCCACTTTTTGCCTACCAAACATCTCACTGTATCTAAAGCCACCTTGCTTTAAGATAGTACGAATCTCTTTCTTTTGACTGGCTTCACAGCATATGTGTATGTTCACATCATATAGGTCTTCGTTACCTAGTTTTAGGTCAGATAACAATGTAGACAGTGTCTCATGTTGTGACTGCAAGTCTATTTGCTTACTAGACCTAAAAACACTGTTCATACGTCCCTCTAGCTCGATAATCGAACGGTCTATGCTATTTTCGGCTCTGTCTTTACTCAGTGGAGTTAGATTCATCACCACTTTTGTGCCTGGTTGCAAAAAGAAGTTCATTGCCCATGCATTTGGTACATTAATAGGATAATCACTAATAGCAAAATTTCGGTACTCCATGCCGTCTATTAAGGTCTTGGTTGGTCTAAATACCACTGTGTCGGGGGTGACCCAATCTAGATATTCATCCATACTATATGTAGCCAACTCGGATTCGTTAAACTCCTTGGTGTACTGCGCTTTTAGGAATATGGCTAGTTGTTGGTCGTTTAGCCTATGTGCTGTCATAGGCACTACACCACGTTGGAGTTGGTCAACCATTGTATCTAGCGTTGCTGCAATACCCTCGCGGTCGATATCATACACGACTACATAAAAGTGGTCCATGTAGATTCGGTCCATATTCTCAAAACTACGTAAGTGTTGCATACGTGCCTCAAACACCTTGTTACGAGCGTCTGCCTCTTGCTTTTTCATTTCGTGTTCACTCACTAGGTCGGTCACTTCGTCAAATTTGCGGTCTTCTGCCATGCGGTAACTGTCCAGCACCATAGGTTGTTGTACCTTGACAATGCTAGCATGTTGACCTACAGTTAAGGCACGCAACGCATTCGAAAACGTGCGCACAACCAAATTTTGTTTTTCTTCGTTAAGTAGGTAATAAGCAATCGGCCTAATCTCTATAACACCAGCATAATACTCTTTGTAGTCTATCAAATTATTAAAAATGCTAGAGTACGGCATCATCTCAGAGATAGGCTTGTACTTACGCTTTGGATGCTTGCTGTATTTTTTTTGCTCTGCTAAAAAGCGGAACAATATCCACAATGTGGCAAACAACCTTTTGTCATCTGCAATAGGCATATAAAACGCAATTACAAGCCCTATCCATGACATACATAGCGCTACCTTTAACTCTGTGCCAAACCAGTTGTTGAACGCGAGTAACAACAATACTCCTATGCCGATGACAAAATACAAAATCTCAACAATTCCGATACCTTTGTAAAATTCCATTCTTACCTTTGTTTTACGCGGAATGTAACTCACTATGCTTACCTCCTTTGCATATTATTATGCACGCAAAGTATCTAGGTTATATTATACCCCAAATTAACAGATTTTCAAAATAAAATTACATATATTTTTGTCCTTTGCTCCAAGTTTTTAATAATATATTCCACCAAAACAACAAAGCACGTGATGATAAACACTTTTGGTACTAATACAACAAAAAAGAACCCAGCATATTACTAGATTCTTTTATTTGTATTAATAATATTAACCTAAATTTGTATTTGTTAATTAGATTTTATTTTGGCATCTTCGATTCTATTTCCTTTAATGCCGCCGCAAGTTCTTTTATACTATTTTCCATAGCCTCAGCGTTGGCTTTTGCTTGAGCCGCTTGAGCATCAGCAGCATCTTTCTTTTCTTTATCTTTCTTGGCTTGACCACCAGTACCCAAAAATCTTCGTATTTTTTTTACGTCATCTCCTGCATTGTAACCAGCTGAGCTACCATCAGGGTTTTTAGTATCTTGATCAATGACTCTAAATCCGCTACGATCAAGACTAAAAGTAGTCCCAATTGACCTAATAGTGTTCTGTACACTATTCCCCATTGACTCAGCAGTATCTTCGAGTGCTTTTGTACCACCTGCATCGGTAAAATCTTTTGTTAGATTTTTTAATTCAAACGCATCACGAATACCCTCTAGTCCACCAACACTTGCCTTGGTAGACCTTTTAAAGCCGTTTGCTAGAGCGCCACCAGCATCTTTCCACGACGCTGACTTTTTATCCTCTAGTGATTTATAAGCGTCGAGATACGGTTTTGCGATTGCCTGCTTTCGCGCTGCTCTCATGGCATTTACCGCATCTATCTCATGTCGCTTCTCTCTCTCAGTCATAGTACTTTTCTTAATTTTATCAATTTCCGCTTCAGCATTTTTGTCTACGGCATCCATATCTTCATATGCTTTCTTACCAACGGTTTTATCAAGATTTTTCATAGCTTTCGCTGCACGATGGTGATCAACTCCAGCCTTTACCAAACGTCCACCTGTATTTGCGGCAGCAGCACCTAGTTTTACACCAGCAAGTCCCGCTTGAGCACCTGCAGCCAAAGTCTTGGAGCCCAGTTTCTTTACATCGCCAGCCTTGTTGTTGGTTATGTCGTCACCACCTACCAGGCTGTTAATTAACTTACCAAAGTCCTTGACACAAAGAATAGCGGTAATGACGAAGATACATTGCATCAGTGCATTAAATAGACCGTTTAGTCCACCACCATCTGGGTCAAAAATGTATATACGTTGAACAAGTGTAAGGATAGTGAACGCTAGGTTGATACCAATGATAGGGCCATAGCAAGCCAATGTTTTGGCAATGAATTGGTCTTTCCATTTTTTGTAACGACTGCCGTCATCTAGAGGCATAGCAGCAATAAACGCTGGAGATACGATAAACAAGATTGTTAGGTCAAACAAACGTTGGACAACACCTATCATAAGGTTGAGTAGCAACATTACAATAGTACCTGAGGCTATGTAACCTATTAAATAGTTGTATTTTAGTAAGTCATAATAATAATACACAAGTGATGTAGCGGTCTTGTCGTAGGTGGCAAAACTTTCGGAATCTCCACCAAAAATAACCGAATAACCAGCCATGTACGAAGACAGACTATATTCATACTTTATCACCTTGGAAGAATCGGTAATAGTGTACCCCTTGACAAACGCCTCGTCTATGGCGTTGGCAATCTCACCTCGACTGCTAGAATGTGAAATCTTTAACCGTTGTCGAGAGTTGCCACCACTAGTGTAAGTAACACCCATTAGTCTATCGACGGCATCGGTATACTTACTGTCATCCCCTGCCAAACGATGGCCGTCACGGACTCGGTTGCAGTCATAGGCTGCGGCAGCAAAGACTTGCCCCGAGATACTGGTAGCACCGTCCAGAGCGGTAGCAGAGTCAAAACTACGCAAGAATATATTAGCCAAAGTTACACCAAAAATGCAGACTACAGGTACAATGACAAAGTAAGCGATTGCCTTGAGTGCTTGCTTGATAACAGGACCTTTGGCGTTGTCTTTTTCGTTAAGTTCGGTCTTTAGAATAGCAATCATTGTAGTGACAAACAGCAAGATAATAGACGCGATGAGTACCGAGATAAACACGGTCCACACGGTATCACTACGCAAAAAAGACTCTACAATATCACCCTTTTGTTGGGTAACAGCCCCATTATCTTGTCTGTACCAATAGACATCTAGTCCAGCAACGCGACGAAAGACTGACTGTATCATGTCAATCAACCAAAAGAAACCTATCTGTATAGTGTACAAAAAGGCGGCAAACATGTACTGAAAGGCGGTGATAATAACGTTTTCTAGATGGGAAAGTACATCGACAATATGAGTAATTGTATGAGTGATACCACTAAAGATGCTACCTAACATTGACGTACCAGATGCAACTCCACCTAACATAGTGCCTCCTAACTCTTTTTTACTATTTTGTTAAATAATAACATTTTTATTTAATAAAGTAAATAGAAAAACAAGAAAAAAGGCAAAATTTTTAATTTTTTGGGTATAAGATTCGTAATATGCTTTTTTTATAAACTATTTTGAATAGTATTAGTGCACACCTTGACACAACTAAATTATTTTTGTAATATCTTAATCAAAAATTGTCTGCAAACAGCACAATATTTGCCAGCAACTAAAATTAATTTGAGCTATGATGCCACAATTTATTCTGGAATTGAGATTAGCAACATTCAAATTTGACTTGTTCAAATTTTTACATCACATAGTTTGTATTATATGGATATTTTAAAACTAACATTGCTTATTTTACATTATCTAATACTACCGTTATGCTAACAAAAAAACTCTATTTTGTGCTAAAATAGAGCCTTTTTAGTATTTTATCAATCTGTATCCTCGTCCGTTTGGTTTTTGGATTCATCAAAATCTGACTTAGTTAGTCCGTCAATCTGTATTAGATATTTGAACGCGTAGTCACCGTTGTCATGGCTAGACACAGTTCCGCCGTCTTTGTACTGAATATCAAAGATAATCACCATACCATCCTTGTCTATTGGAGCGTAGACAGAGATATCTGACAAATCAACTGTTTGTCCATTCTTTAGTGCTGTACCCAATTGCCAAACATTACCACTCAAATCTGTACGTTCAAGTATCGCACCTACAGAAGGGTGGCTTGCGTCGGCATAAAGTACATTTGCATAACCAGTAGTGCCAAACGTGTCAGAACTAGTGTCTATGTATGCTTTGTAAAATGGGTCCGATTGAATCTCGTCATCGGTCATATCAAGATACAACAAGCCTGTATTATTGTTGGTGGTGAGATTGTTTAAGGCATTTTCGTTGTTGGTGGTGTCAGTGTCTGAGTCAACAGCATCATTTGGGTCGTCTGGTGAATAGTAGCAACTCTGAGTGTGGTCTGTGTGTAGAGTGGCTAGATATTCTATCTTCTGCGGTCCATTTGCCTCAATGTATAGGCAATAGACGTCCAAAACAATGTCCTCGCGCGAATCTATGTAGATGTCTATTGTGTTGTTGACCATAGTTTCGGCGACATCTTCACGATAAAAGAATGTAGCACTCTGGTATTCTTGGTAGTCCATATTGGTAAGTTTGGTAGGGTCGGTAGAATTGTCACCTGGTGTAAAAAATTGTGTAGCGTCAATGTCACAAAACTCTGTACGTGAGTAGTGCGCAAATTGTGGCTCGATATCATCAAAAAATTTGTTGACAATGCCGGCAACTTTGGTATCGTATGGGGCGAGCAACACACCAGTAGCAGATGTACCTATCACATTCTCTAATATAAGGTTAGCATAATCTTTGCTACGGCCTATACCCAGAGTGTTTACTTGTGTGACGTACTGTGCTTTTTGGGCGTCGATATAGTTTTGATTAACCGTGCATGTATTTAAATCTATCATCATATTGGTTTGACTGACCCCTAGTCCAAGGTCTGTCTCCATTAGTTGTAGGGCTAGCACTGGCGAAAAAACACTAAGGTATCTAGATAGATAGTTTGTTTCTATCGGCAACTCTACTCCGCTTTCGTCGGTCAACGGCGTCAATCTAAACGTCCAATTGTTATTTTGTATAGCATCAGTAGCCACAGTAGCCAAATCAGTACTAGCAACAAAATTGTAACTATAATGTGTGGTGTTTGGGAATGTAGCATTATCTGCAAAAAACTCGTAATCAAAACAAACTGTACCGTCATCTACAGTCATTTGATACATATTGACAAGTTGCATGAGGATGTAGTGCGACATGTACTCATATTGATTGTAAGCATTGTCGTTAAATTTTTGGCGGTCGGCACTAAGAGCAAGATTTGACGTAGTGCTGTTGGCATTTGGGGTGTAGAGTGTACGTACTCCGTACCAATTAGCGATATAGTCATCAAAAGCACCGTCTTTGAACGCCTGCTCCTCAGGTGTATCTACCGAAAAATCGTCGCTCTTGGTATCATCAACAATTGGTCTTACGTCGTCAGTAGTATGCGAAGGAATGTAGTTATCTCCGTCGCTCGTTGGTATATAATCACAACCAGCAAAGCAAAAAAGGAGTGTGGACAAGCACACAGCCAAAAAGCGAGACCTAAATCTGTTTTTCATATCCACACCCCCCAAGACCAAAAACTCGGTTAATACGGGCTATTCAGTTTATTTTGCTACTAGATAACCCAAAAACATCGCCAAAAGGCAAATATTTTAGATTGTTTGATTAATATTGTTGGAGATTAACTGCCATTATTGCCGTTATTTAATAGGAGTCCCATCATAGTCAGTTAACTTTAAGATTGAATCCACGTTGTTGATAAAGATTTTCATTAGGAATATCAACAAAATAATTGATGCAAGGCCAACAATTGCGTACACCATACGTTTTTTTGCCTCTTGCTGTTTGTCAGCAGAGTCGGCACGAGCAAGGTTGACACCCAACACCACCGCGTAAATAAGACCCGCAGTAGCGACAATGATAAGAATAGGCGTCAAGACATCATTTAATGCAGTGCAAAGTACATAAACCCAGTGATACTTGTCACGATCTGCTTTATAATCTTGATAACCGTTTGCTAACTGCCCCATTGGACTACCCAAAAAACTCATAAATGCTGATGCTAAACCAAATAGCATGTTCATAAACTAAATACCTCCATATTTTTGTCTATCTAAATTAGGTTTTGCTTGTTGTGACAAAATATACAAAATTTTGCATGTGTTATCAAAAAATCTGACACATAGTTGTCAAAAAAGACAAGCAAACTCAAATTTATGAAATAATATTAGCAAATAAATTTGACAAAAGCAAATCAAATTAGTACAATTTTTTAAGAATTTTTAAATTTTTTTAATTTTTCTACAAAATATATTCTTATATATATGGAGGATTTGGATGTCAAGATTTTTAAAATTTGTGCTTGCATGCTTGGGTTTTGGAGTTTTGGGGCTTGTTGTTGGCTTTTTGGCTGTTTTTTATCTTGCCGAAAACCAAAGTTTTAATGCAACACTGTTTAATATGTATGTTTATATTGCTGGTGGTGTTGG
>ONVD01000035.1 GCA_900321185.1 uncultured Eubacteriales bacterium | reverse complement strand
TTTGTTCGTTTGTTTGTGTGAACTTTTGTGCTTTGTTCACCGTTTGACACGTCGCTAGTTGGACGTGGACGTTTGTTATATTTTGCAAACACACGCTTTGTTGTCTGTGTTTGATTATTTTGTGTTTCTACTGGTGTCACTACATTTTGTGACACACTGTCATTATTGTTTTCCAATTTATTCTCCTTTAAATAATATTTTTTAGAACTTTTATCGATTCAAAATCTTCAATCTTAACTGGAGTGACAATTTTATTTTTATCAACATAAAACCTCATCCCATTGGTGTAAAAATATACTACCATATGATAGGTGTACATCAAGACTAAACTAAATGGTAATGTGACAATTAGCCCTACAGATGCAGTCAAAGTAACTGCTAACACATTTAGAGCAATAATGATTAGCACAAAACTCAGTGCCAAACCAAACATCTTACCAAATGCCTTTGCGTAAGAATGAACTCCATCTCTCACCCCTGCAAATACACCCTTGCCCTTAACAATAACTGAGCAAGCCCATCCACCTAACAAACAAGTACGCAATGTTGCAAGTAGCAAAAAGCCAAGTACCATAAAGAATGGTACAAACATTGACCACACAGTGTTAAGACTAAATAGATACAACAGCCCTCCAATCATTGCGGCTAGTATAACATCAAAAGGTACAGCTACCAACAATCGTACAAGGCTAAATCTGGTAGACTTTGACAAGTTTTTGACAAAACAACCAGCAAAGCCAAGTTTGGACCAACTGCTCATGTAGCCATACAAGCATTCTTTGGTAGGCAATTCTGCCATACCAAACAAAAACTCACCTAGTAAAACCATCAAGCATACCGCTACAATGGCATATGGTAGATAAGTACCCATATCTGCCGAAACAATTTGCCCAAAGCTTGTGAACACTTGGCAAGCGACATCTAGTACGTGATTAAACTCAAAACTAAACATAGATGCCTGTGCCACTCCAAAAACATCTGCAAAAAAGCCTTCTGTAGACAAATGCACAATCAAAGGGTAGCAAACAGCCACAGTTATGCCACACACCAAAACAATGCACACAATGTGGTACAAAAGAACTTTCCACAAAAGACTTGCATTATTAAAAGTTAGCTTGGTTGTATCTAAAAACATCATATATATTTACCTCAGTTTAGGTTGTAATAAGTGCGATTATCATATCTAGGTATGTCAAAATATGTAAAGAAATCTATCATTCCCAAAATGCATACATAAGGCAGTAAGAACAAGATTGACAAAATGTTTGTTAACCATGTAACCCCCAACCATGCGCCCAAGACAGTTAAGACGATGCCAACTACAAAAGGAAAAACTGCTGTCAATATGGTGCCACAACAATTATGTCTTGACCAATTGTTAAAGGCGTCACTTAGTGCCACGGTAAAAGGCGAGCCGTTGATTGCCATATCTATTGCAGTAAACATAAAAACCGCAGTAAAGCACCCCTCTGCCAACACAAATGCAATGCCAATTATCCAGTTAATTGTAATGCTAGCCACAGTTGCCCCACCGTCACCGCCAGCCACAAAATGCACAAAGAACATTAGCAACAAGGCAATGACATTAAGCAAAAAGTTTAGCACTATCAACAACAATGCTACTAGTGAGACGGAACTTAGGTTGTTGTTAATACTGCGAACACTATGATTGGACAAATCAAACTTGCCCGTACGGAAGTGTAACTCTATCTTACCTATCAACAAACAAGTACACAGTATCACTAGGACAAAGCCTAGCACAAACCACAAAATACCCCACGCACCCGAACTATAGACACCAACAAAAAAGTCTGCAAAACTAAATGAAGTCATGTTAGGATAATTGTACAGCATTTCAATAATGGAAAATGGATGTACCAAAAAGCCCAAAAATAGTGCTGGTGCTACAGCAAAAAGCAACATATACAAAATGTTTTTAAAATAATAAGACAAAACCTTGCGTAATTCCATATATAATCTCCATTTTTTATCATATTGACTTGTCGATTGTAAAAGACTTGCGTCTTGCAAGTGCCCCAAAAAAACAATATAAAAAGTAAAATCTATAACAATATAAAAAATTATCTATTGATAAAAACCCAAATGTCTTATCTATTATTGCCTATGATTATAACGCAATAAATAGCGGTTGTCAAGCAAATAACCATAAACAAACATATTGAGAATGTATTTTTTAAAATAAAAAACCCGTACATAATGTACGGGTAAAAATCAGTCGTTTTGGTCATTGTCTTTATTTTGATTATCAGTTTTGTCTTGAACATGGTCTAAGGTATCATCGTCCGTGTCTAAAGGATTGTCTTTAGAGACAATACCCAAGACCACGAATACACCCAAAATAGCATTGACTATAGACATATACACACTTTCATCAATCTCCAATCCAAGTGGCTCTGCTATTGCTTGAATAAGCAACAAAACAGCACTAGCTAGTCCCATCCAAAACTTAAAACTTTTAAATTTACTTTTCATAGTTTTTCCCCTCTTAGAATTGTAAATTTTTTAATTTTTGCTAAATCTTTAGATACGACTTTGATATTTAAATCTACATTTTTTAGCAATCCTAGCGAGTTTGTCAGGTTGTCTATCACCTCTTGATATTTCTTTTCACGCTTTGCACTATTTTGAATTTGATACAAAAATAGCACAACAAACAGTACAGCCCAAAGACCATTAGAGATGGCAAGATTAATAAGTTCGTCTACCATTATCTATTAAGCCAAAGTTTTAAGGCAGAGTACCAATCCCCTAAGTATTGTTCAATCTTAGGGTTGTTGTTGAGTATCTCTTGAGTTTGGTCTTTTGGCAAATCTTTTAACTTTACAAATACATCATAAGTCATTTCACGTTGCATATCTTGAGTTAAATTTGCAACTGTAGTACCATATTTAGCATCAAAATCTTCTTCGATTTGTGAACGTTTTTGGTCAATCAAACTTTGATATTCTTCAGCGTTTTTTAAGGCGGTGTTGTATTGACTAGTAAGAGTGTTTATCTGCTTGTTTAATTTGTTAGCATACGCAATATCAAATTTTGCCAAAGCCAACTCTTTTTGCTGTTCGTAGATATCTTTTTTTAGATTGATGGCATCCAACTTGCTTAGGTATTGCTGTTTTGCGCTGGTTAAGTCTGCAATACGTTGCTTGGCAATTGTTGCCTTTTGGTTGTCTACTATACTACTATTCTCAATACCTTGATTAATGCTTTTTGCTTGTAGTGTTTCGATATCTTGTTTTGCCTTATTATTTATGACTGCAATGTTGTTTTGCAAATCTGCCTTAGAGTTTTGTTTTGCTGTTTGTTGCGACTGCAAATTTGTGTAATAATCTGTGTTTATCTTGTTTAGAGATGCTGATTTGTAGTTTTCTAGGTCTTTTGTCGCCTCGCTCTTTATCTCGGCCGATGTAGGCATAACTACTTGGCGTGTAGGTAGATTGTCTACTTGCGAATAGTCTACTTTGGGTATTTTACTGTCATACGAAGACTTGATTTGTTCAAGACTTTGCAAAATACTCTTGCCAATGTCTTGTTGTGTACCTGATTTTTTGGTTTCTATGATTTGTGCCAAAGTTGCACCTCCGCTGTTAAAAAAATTATTTTATGGTAATATTCGTGCCAGTTATCTCCACCAAAGCAGACACCATAGCAACCAAACTGCTACCATTTAGGCTGTAAAGGTATGCTATAACTGTATCTGTGTTACCAGTGGCGGTAAATGTTCCACACAAAGTGTTTTCGTATATAGCATTATTTTCGGTCACTCTTGCGCTATATAGCATTAGTTGGGTAGAATTGACATAGAGTCCAACTTGACACGCCGCATTGTGCGTTGTTTGATTAATGTCACTGCGAATGCGCATATGCATCACGATATACACTTGAGTGCCTGCTGGAGCAACAAACTGGAGTGTTTTTTTGTGCAAAGTATAATCGGCGGTTACACTTGAATCACCTCTTTGAGCTAGTGTATAGTAGTCATAAAAGTTGTAGTATGTGGTAGGTAAAGTTACAGATGTACTATTACTATTCAATGCATCATAAACTGCTTTTGCACTAGGATATTGCGTGTCTGTAGAAGAACTAGTTAATGACGTGGTTTTGTTTGAAACGTTTTCTTTAGAATTTACTAAAGTTGTAAGAGACGATATATCTTGCGAATTGGCATCTATATTCTGTATGTTAGTATCCACAGACGATTGCAAGGTTGAGATTGTAGCGCTTTGGGTATTTAGTATTTTGGCGTTGTTGTCTACTTTTTGTGCAACATCATTAACATCGGTCTCTAAAGTCGAGATTGCAGTAGTGTGATTATTGATTGACTGAGTATTGTCTGCTATTTTTTGGGTATTGGTATCCACACTACTCTGCAAAGATGTAAGCGCTGATTGTTGAGTAGAGAGTGCCTGAGTATTGGCATCTATAGCAGATTGAATATCTGAGACTGTATTTAACAAATCTTGTTGCTTAGTATCCATACTATCCAATTGTGTAGATAAGGTGGACAATTTTTTACTAGAGTTGGAGACATGTAGATTAAGTTGGTCTTCTAAATCTAGCGTACGATTGTATGTATTTTGTAACGTATCCATGTGGTTTTACTCCTAAACAACTGTTGCCTTTAGTGTTGGTGGTAAAATATCAATAGAAGATGCTTCGGTTGCAAGCGATAGACTAAAAGTAGTACATTTGATATTGAGCTTGTATTTTTTTGGTATTAATGAGGCTGTTATATCCACAGAATAATCCCCACCGTCAGTTGTGAGTACAAGTTTTGCACTTGCACTAGATGTAACATAAATTTCATTAAGTACCTTCTGTTTGTCTGGATATCCCAAATCTGTTTTTGGAGACTCCCAAAATTTGAATGTAGGCGTATCTAAAATTTGTCCATCGTGTGTAACTTCCATTAATACATTTTGTTGGCCAGCAGTATTTGTACAGCACACAAGTTTTGAAAACTCAGACGTTTGTACATTTAATAAGAGTTTGATGTCTACCCCACGTAAAATGTTAAGTTTGCCAGTATTTATATCATACTCTAGCAAAGTGTTGTTTACACAGTCGCCGGACTCACAACCAACCACTTGGTCATCTCCGTAATTTAACCTACAACTTAGATAATATTTACCATCCAAAAAAGCGCCAACCGAATTTTCATTGTCTACACTATCAAAAAATTTGTCCAGTCCTGTATTTACTTTTTTAGTATCAGTGCCATCGAACATATAGAGTCCATCTTTACAAAGCATCAAGATACAACTGCCACAATGTACAGCGCTATTAGCATAGATTTTGCCAGTAGATAAATACAAGTGACGCACAACAAAATCTTGCTGTTCGCCCCAAGCGGATATTCGAGTAATGCCATAATCTCGTATTACGTACAGATAATTATTCCACTCGATTAATTTATTGAGCGCGCCTCTATCGTCCGAAATCTCTATATAGCCACCTGCCGTATCACTAACCTGCCAGTTGCGAGGATCCAAGTCATCACTAAAATATAGTTTCTTTTTGTCCCCAGTAGATGTGGCAAACAATCTACCAGCATGTTTAGCTAGTGATAATACCGCTGGGCACCCCGTATATTTTTGGACTGCGTTGATACTATCCCATGTGTATAGATAATCTGTAGCACTTGTACTACAAAATATCATGCAATCCTTGTTGTCTAGACGATAATTGATACCTACTGGGTCACCATCCAAAGCCATACTAGCGACTTCTGTAAACCCAGTGGTCGAACGTATAGTAGTGCCGTACAATTTACTATCGTCACCATAAATCAACATAACTGGGGAAAAACTTTCTCCATCATAATCGTAACGACGATAAAACCATACGTTTTGTATCTGCGTGACATTTGTAGGTACATCATATGTCTT
>ONVD01000012.1 GCA_900321185.1 uncultured Eubacteriales bacterium | reverse complement strand
CGCCACAATATCATGCCAAAGGGTGTTGTCATAGACAATATTATCTACCACGCCAAGTACTCGGTCTTGGTAGAGAGGACCTACATATCTTGAGTCTAGGCTAACGTTGCGGTTGTCACCCAAAAAGAATACCATATCATCAGGGATAGTGATATATCCGTCGCTATCTTTGGTTATCTTGCCGTTAATCCAATTGCTTTGCTGATTAAAGATGCTGACAGTGTTTTGGTCGTCGTCTGGATTAATGTAATCTTCGTTTAGTTTTTGTCCGTTGGGGTAAGTACTATTTTTTAGCCAAACTTCGTTAGTTTGGGTTTGTTCATTGTAGACAATCTTGATTTTGTCACCACCAAGTGCAATAATACGCTTGACGATTAGTTTTGTTCCGCGGTTGTCAAAGTAGGTTAGTCCTTTGACATCTATAATGACAATATCCCCACGCTCTATAGTTTTGTATTTATCTACCAACACAATATCTTTTTGTCCCGCTTCGATATTAAGATTTGGTTGCATCGAAGAGCCAGAAATAATCTTTGCAAAATGTGAATTGAGATACAAATAACAGTTGACTGCCACCACCAACACTAGGAGCAGTGCAATAATCTGGGTACATTTGGTATACTTTTTGTAAGCAGGGGTGTAGATGACGCCACGTGGGTCTTTTAGTTTTTGCATTTTTGCTCCTTATTGCATTTTTGCGAATAATTACTACGATTTTATCGAAGTACTATGCACTATTTTTATGTAACAGCTTATGTGCATAGTACCTAAAAAACAAATGTGCATAGTACCTAAAAAAGAGTTAATCTTTTAGTTAATATAGCATTAAATTTTATTTTTTACAACCAAAAATAAAACAAAAAAATAAAAAGGGCAAAAACCCTTTTATTTTGCAACCAAGATTACAGGTTGTATTCTGCGTCGTAGTTCTCCATGCTCTTTTTAATGACGTCAATAGCAGTTTCTTTACCCTCGATAGATGTAATCTCGGTCTTTTTGTTTTGCAAGTCTTTGTAGTGTTCAAAGAAGTGCTTCATCTCATCAAAAGTGTGTTGTGGCAATTTGTCTAGGCAGTCCACATTCTTTAGGAATGGGTCAGCAGTGGCAACTGCGATGATTTTTTCGTCCTCTTCGCCGTCGTCAATCATATTGATTACTCCAATAGGTCTAGCCTCAACTAGTACGCCACTGTTGAGTGGTTCGGTAGTGATAACCAAAACATCAAGTGGGTCACCGTCTCCGCCAAGTGTACGTGGCACAAAGCCATAGTTAGCGGGGTAGACCATACTGGTGCTGAGTAGTCTGTCAAACATGATTAGTCCTGTCTCTTTGTCAAGTTCGTATTTAACCTTTCCGCCCTTTTGAATTTCAATAAAAGCGACAAATTTGTCTGGTTTGATGCGACTCTTGTCGATATCGTGCAAAATGTTCATATTTTTCTCCTTTTTGAATGTTGTTTTTCAATCTTAGCACATTTTGTGTTCAAAAGCAACTAAAATGAGAGTTTTATTTTGATAAACCATTGACAAAAGGTGCAAAAAAGGCTAGACTTTAATTATGTTCTTTTAATATGTTTAAAAACGTTGGAGGGTTATAAAATGGCAAAAGGTAGAGAAATTGTGAATCAAGCTCGTCGAAATCACCAAATAAAGAAAGATATTCGTAAAGAGGAGACCCAAACACGAATAGACCAAAGTTCTTTTTCGGTTAGGCGTGGCGCTCAAAAAGCCGTGGCAGTAGTCAAAAACGCTGGTGTATTTGCCCCAGTAGTCTTGCCAGTTAAAGGGATGATGCGAGTTGCTAGTGGGACAAAGCACTTTATAACCGAGCCAGGTAGGCTAGCACGTATAAAAGGCGGTCTAGTTAATACTGGTAGAGCAATGGGTGGTGCTGGTAGGCGAGTGTATGACTCGTTTTTGCTAGATTACCACACTTATCCAAATGGTGTTGACCCTGCACAGACGTTGTTACAAATCAACATAGATGATGTTTCTACAGCCGAGATAGAACGTTTGCGACGTTCGTTGCAACAAGGCACCAAGGTCTTGTTTGTCACCAATGGCGATCGAAAATCAGCTGTAAAAGCTGTTCAAGATATGGGGCTTTTTGATGACCTTTATGAAAAAGATTCTGATAAAAACAAAGAAAAGTATGGCAAAAACATACTCTTTATGTGTGACAAAGAGCATAGTATCTACACAAGTTCGACTTATAATCTTGCTAGTACTATTATTAGTGTAAAATCCCCAAAACGTGATGAAGATGGTGCGGTAATACTTGACGAAAAGACTGGTATGCCAGAGTTGGAAAGTCCTTCAAAAAAGTCTTGGTTTACATATGGACAAGAGGACTTGATTATACAATATGCTACTAACAATCCAGATTTGGGGATAACGCTAGATAGAGATACCAAGCGTATAACTATTGGCGGTAGCAATCGTGAAGAACAACTATATAATGCCAAGGTATTGGTTGAATATTTAAACAGCTTGGTTTTTCACCCAACCAAAGATGTAGCACCAACTGTGGACCCAGAGTTAAAGAGTAACTTAGGTATCGTGTTTACCGAAAAAGGCTTGCAAATTAGGGAAATGTCAGACTCATTTGTTAACGCCGAGTATACTGCTTACAAAGAGGCAGGTATTGCCCCAGAAAATGTTCGCCGAGTAGTGTCCAACATAGGAGAGGTATCTAACACTTATAAGTTGGATGATTTTGAGCAGATGTTTGAAGGTAAGTCATCTGTTAAAGCAAAAGATGAGCATATCTTGGGTGATATTCTAGCTAATATGGAGTTTGTTACTACCGAAGTCCCATTCCTAACTCAAGACCGCAACACTCATCATGGTAGTTATTTACCAAGATACAATCTTAGGACTTGTCACAACCTTAATGAATTGCATAAACTCAATCGTAATCTAGTTGAAATTGGTAGATATGGTGCAAGAGGACATGACGGGGGTAGTGTGGGACATGGTCGTGTAGAGCATTATAACGAGGTGTTTGATGCTATATACAGCACTACGACATTAATGTATGACCGAAATGAAATAGAGTTTCCTGGCAAGATTACGGCAGCACAGCGTGACGTAGCAAAGCAAAATATTGCTGATAGGGTAAATATTGAGGCGAATAAGAAGGTAGTCAAACAGTTCGAAGAGTACGCTATGTGGCAACGCGAGACTATCAACAACGTCCTAAATTATGTGATTGGCGTACCACCAGAACACAGTTTGCCAAAACTGGGCAAAGTTAAGGGCAGAGTTTCGTCCTTTATCGCTGCCGCTGTCGGCAAAGGTAGGATGCCTGCAACTTCCGCGCAAGATTATATAAATTATCGAGTGTTTCAACAAGACACTTCGCAAAATCTTATAGCATACACAAAACTTATCCAAAAGATTGATGAGCCACAAAAGCGTGCGTATGAAGCGCAAGTTTTTACTGGTTTTATGTGTGGCCTTGAGTACCACATCAAGGAGAAAAAAGCTAGTCGCGAAGAGATTATGAACGAAATCAACGAGTTTGTGGCTACTCATATGGATATAGACGAGGCAACAGCTACTGCGACACCTCCTAGCCCAAGTGGTGGTAGTCCTTCGTCAGATGGGGGAAGTGGTAAAACTCCACCAGCACCGTCTCCAACACCTCCGTCTCCAACACCACCAACTCCTACTCCAGGTCCAAAACCAGATGGTGGCGAAAGTGGTAAACATGATTCCGAAGATGACGATGTTAGCGAAAAAGGCAGAGAGATGACCTCTTACCTAAGATATCGTGCCATAAAAGAGAATATTACTGCAGGTCAGGATATGTTGGATAGTATTATTCAACAACATGGTGGAGATATTGAGTCGGCAAAGGTCGACCCCGCGTATGTATACTGTAGTGAAGTGGTATCAAAATATCAAGACCTGTCAAAAGAGTATGACAAAAACATACCTAATATACCAGCGGGATTAGATGAAAAACGTGTCAATCAAGAAATAGTGTACAGTACTAGGAACCGTATCATCACGAATGTTAATATTCTAAATATTGCCGAGGCAAAAATTAAGGGTGCGGAGTACACGCCGATACCTCTTTTTAAGATTCCTAATTCAATTAAAAACGGTGTAGTACATCAACAGTTTGTAGTGGCATACCAACAAGCTGTTGAAAATGCTGTAGATAATATAGATTTGTCTATTGTTAAAGATTCTAATGATCACAATTTTTTGATGGATTTAAACGATGGGGCATCACAAGCTTTGGGGAGTACGTTACCTACACCCGCACCACAGCTTAGCAAAGATTATGAATTTGCGGTTGAGTTGGCAACACAAGATGCGCAATTAGTATTACAACTGTCCAGCCTTGTTTTGGCAAAACAACCACTGGAAGAGGTTACGAAAGACGACACATCAACTTTGTTCGGTGATGATACATTAAAAGAGGAAAATACTGAGGATACCATTTCGCCAACAGATGTTGCAACGAATATTCAGCCGTTTATCTATATACCACCAATCAACTTAAATCAGTCAAAACAATATTTTAGTAACAATATTTTGGATATGGGTACTCTGCCAACTGTAAAGATGAACAACAAAGAACTTTACAACCTTAACAAATATCATGGCGAGGTTGCTAGCCGTATAGAGGGCTATCTTGTGGACCATGGTTATGAGGGCACTGCCACTTTGCAAATTCTAGAGGAACTAAATGAGGCACTACCTACCAAAAAGCGCTTGACACAAAATAATACATCAGACTTTAAAAGCCTAACTAGCAAGTCGGTTGAGTGGGGATTTGTCCAATCTCACTTTAAACAAATAGAAGAAAAGTACATAGACAATCCTACAGCCTACAAACGCGCACTGGATTTGTTTGGACTGGAGTTTGCTCTAACGCAAAGACTAGGACTGTACCGTCCAAATATTACTAATGATAAAGATAGAGGCGTATACAGATTTTTGGACATGACAACCACAACTGAAGAAGCAATCACTTCTACACTTTTGGAAAATATTGTAACAAGCAAGGACATGGAAAAAACTCTTTCGTTGATTCGATTAGCTTCGCGTAATACTGCAGAGTATCACTTTTATCAAATGCAGACCTTTGGGAACTTTGAACTTGCTGAACAGCAATTTTCTCGAGTTGCACTACAACCCAAACTTGATAGATATACACATATACGCCCATTCTCAGTAATAGCGTTAAACAATACGCAAGAATATCTACAAAAAACAGGTCTAGCAAAAACGGATAAACTAACTTGTGAACTTTACGGTGAACTATCCAAAGCTTATCAAGATAGTATGAATGCGTTTGGTCGTAACTTGACGGAAGTTAATGTAAAGGATGAAGTGAATGCAGGGCAACGTGATAACGACCTCAAGACTTTTAACAAAGTCTATATTGATTTAAAAGCAAAATATGGCCACAAGCCAGAATTTTATAAAGCATTGTATTATGTCACAGCTAGTTTGGGTCAAGCCGAAACTTTGACTGAAAAATTTAGACAAGCAAATAGTAGAACTCCATGGGAGAGTTTGTATCGCGCTGGAGAAAAAGGCAAACAAGAGTTTGTAGAACAACACAAAATAGATTTGGATGCTGACCTAGATATTGTTGTACAAGAGTCCAACACTGCTGTGTTGTTTGCACAATCTGCCGAAGAAGCAAAAAATATTAAGCGTGAAAAAGCCGAAGAGATGACCGCTAGAGTACAGCAAGCCAACAATCCGACATCAAATGTAACCGAAAGTGAAGAGAAAGAGGTGGAGCAAGAAGCAAATCTTACTGAGGGAAGAACGTTTAATCTAGACGAAAAACCAACTTTGACTCCAGAAAAAGAACAGCAAATGATTGAGCGTGCGTTTATAAATATTGTAGCGCATGCAAAACTTGAGGAGATGCAAGAGGCTATCGAGAATAAGTATGGCGGAGATGAAACAAAATACAAAGAAGACCCTCTTTATCAAACTGTAATAAAAGAGAAGACGACAAAGAAGACAGAGGGTACAAAACTGCTTAGTCAAGTTGATGCAGAAAAAGTTATGGCATATAGACAGACAGATAAGGGGAATACTATAGCAAAGACAATGAATTATCTCAGTAGTAATGCCTATGATGCTATGGCTAATGATAGCGAAATTATGAATCCAATAGATTTGACTCAAGATTATAACAAAGATGTTAAATATATTGTAGATAGGATAAATTCGGGTGCAAAGTTAACGGCAGAAGAACAAGCTATTGTACAAAATTCACCTTTGGTTATCGATTACTTAAAACAACAAGCGGAAAAGCTAAAAGCACGTGAAGAAAAATTCACAAAAGAAGATACACAAGCACCACTGCACGAAGATACTCAAAAGAATGTAAAGGATGTGTACATTCTCTTGCAGTCCGTTGATAACGCGGAAAAGATGAAAAATTCTATTTTGGCAAGATATAATGGTAACAAGGACCAGGCGTCAAGAGATAGAGTTTATGCAAAGTTAACAGAGTATAGTAATTCCCAGGTACAAAAACTTCAAAAAGAATATAAGAATGTTAAGGCTGATGATGTCAAAAACTATTCTATGACCCCCGAGGGCAAGACTACAGCAAAAGCAATGACATACTTTAGTAATCATACTTACAACGTTATAGAACAAAAAGATAAACATGCACCCAAGATGACAGAAATTGACCTCAATGATGAAGAAAACGCCGACGTCAAACAAATCATCGAAAACATGCAAGCAAAAGGATGGACCAACTTAACTCAAGAAGAGCAAGATTTGTTACAAAATTCTCCATTAGTTTGGGATATGGCTGTGGAGTATGGTAAGAAGATAATTAAAACAGAACAAGATAAAAAACAAGAAGAAGAAAACAGACAACGTGCTGAAACAATAGCAGGAACAAAAAAAGTAACGACCGTTACAACTACAAAGATTGGTAATGCAGGTACAAAAACATTGGCTGACGGCGTTAGCAATGATAATACTGACTATGTTATAGACCAAAAAGGTCTTTCACATTAAATTTAAATAAAAGAGTAAAATTAGAGATATTTTGCTCTTTTTTGTCTTTATCTTGCAAAAAATGGTAAATTTTGCGTTTTTACTTTTACTTTTTATAATATATATGGTATACTTAATTGCTTTTGGAGAGCGTATGATAGATTTATTTTATAAAAATAATTTGGAAAAAACGTTTGCAAAATTTTTGCGTGATTCGTCTGAACTTAATGAAATGTTGCTAATTAATCAAATTTTGACCGAAGATGAAAATATACCTAATTTTGACGCTGAACGTGTCAAACATGAGGTAATAAAATTTAGTGTAGATTGTCTACTAAAACCCGAAAAATTTGATTTTAATCCTGGTGAACGTACAGCCTTGCAAGATACTTTTTTTGGAGTAAAAAAAGGTTGCACACACGGACCAATGCTAGAGCATATAATCTACGTCAACCCTAACATGATAGATAGGGTTAGTTTTGTTAAAAACTTTTTAAACATATGTGAACGTTTGAATGTAGATTTTGATTTTGAGTACACTCTTGACAGTCATGCGTCTAATGGTGTGACTATCTTTTCGACAGAGGAGCAGTTGGGTCAGTATCGCCAAGTATTAGATACAATTGAGATAGAGTGTCCACAGATAATTAAACGTTGTAGGAGTACTCCGTTAGATGCAACCAATCTAGGGTGGTATGCCTACAAACCTATGAACAACAAGGTTGCTTCTGCAGTCTATGCAGGTTTTGCTAAAACATTGATAGATTATTATTCTTTGTCCACACCCAAGAGAAATTTAAAAAGAAACTTTGGTGTAGAATTTTATACCAAATTAGCTCAAAAAAACGACATAGGTTATGGCAATTTTATGATAGACGAGTTTGTTAAGAATAAGTTTGTTAAGTACCAAGACAAAACTCTAGATTGCATAACCCACAATGGTATTTCGCTAAATGATATTGTGCAAAATTCGCAACTAACATTACCTAAAGAGGTCAAAACCAACAAAATGGCGAAAGCAACAGTTGCTGATTATGTGCATGTCTTACGCAAAAAAGGTGTGCATATTGAGAGTTATGTACAAAAAAATATGTTTGTCGACCTTTTAAAACAAAATGTACGAGATTCTATGAGCAAATATAATATAGTGAGTTCTTTGCCCGAATCATTAGTAAGTAACAAAAAAGCAATGACACTAACAAAAATTGCAAGCAATAAAGCAAGCACCAAAGCATAAATTTTGGCAAGCGAGAGTGCTTGCTTTTTTGTTTGACAAAATACTCAAAAATGTTTGTTTTTGTTTGACAAATATTGACGTAAAATAGTATACTTGAGGCAAGTCAAGGTGCGGTATTTTTTTGTTTGTTTTACCACTCCAAGTAGATAAGATTGCGCAAAATATGGCACAAGTTGATTTTTGCAGGATTTTTGTTGTATATGTGTGGCGTGCTGATTATTTTTATTCATTCTGCAAAAGATAAAAATAGAGGTGTATGATGAAAAAGTTTGGTGTAGCATTACTTAGTTTGATGCTGTTATGTTGTTTTGTCCCTATGTTGGTGGCATGTGGCGAAACACAACAAATTTACAGGGTCAAGATTGTTGAGTTTACAGAAGAAAAGGTGGCAATGTATGTTGATTCTCAGCCTTATCAATTAAATTGGGAGATAGAGGATAGCGTTGCACTCAACCAAAAAGTGACATTTTCTAGCACCCGTCCTGAGATTGCTACGGTAGACGAAAACGGTCTTGTGACACCTGTTAGTGTTGGAACTACTGTTATTGAGATTGCTAGTGATGATAATCCAAAAGCCAAAACAAATAGTTGTACTGTCTATGTACTTGCACAAAAACAAACATTAGCACAACCTCAAAATTTACGCTATATCGCAGATACACACGAATTAACTTGGGATAAAGTTGTGGAAGATACTGTGGGTATGGTCATCTCTGACACTTCGACTTTCGTACCTAAGTATGAGTTGAGTTTGACCACCACTACTGGTACTGATACTATTGTTGTTTCAACTAACGTATATGACAAGTTGGAGCCAGGAGTAGAATATAGTGCAATTAGTGTAAAAGCCTTAGGTAACGAATACCTCTATAATGATAGTCAGCCTACACCGAGCATCAAAGTACATGTACTATCTAGTGTTTCTAATTTACATGTAACAACTGACAAAAAGTATGCTAATCTAAACACGTCTGATGTAATATCAGATGATGACTTGACAATTGCTAGTCGAAATTTCAACTTGGAGTTTACCGCCCCCGCAGATGGTAGTAGCGATATATCAAATTATAACATCATGCTACTAAACGGCAATCTAGAGGAAGTGACTGGTGAAAAAAGAGAAGCATTTAACAATTTGGTTGCAAATGCAAAATACGCTGACAACGTGTTTAGTATTAACCTAAATACTTTGCCAAGCGGTGAATATTTTATCCGTGTGCAATTGATTGGGGAAGCTGACCAAGATACATACGACTCAGCTTACGTTACATCCAAACGCATTAAAGTACTAACGTCTCCAACAAATATGATGCTAAGTGGTGACAACAAACAGACCTTGAGTTGGGATAGAGTAACATGGGCGTCTGGTTATCAATTGTTGATAGAGTACAGCCTCTCTAGTCTAGACACTACCACGCATTATGCAAACATTTACCTCAAGAGCACGCAAACTACGACCTTTGATCTAAGTGACCTAGTGGACCTCAATGGTAATAAGTTTGTAGAAACATCATATACAAAATTTAATATTTATATGTTTGCTTTGGGTACAGATGATGACACTTCGGGCATGGTAATTGACAGCGCTCGCAGTGCAGATACAGCACGAGCACAATTAGGGCAAGTCACAGGCATCAAACTTGCGACGGCAAGAGCGTCAAACGAAGCAATGACACTTACATGGAACAGTGTAACCAATGTTGGTACGTACTTAATAAAGATTTTTGACAAAGACGATGGCAAGCAAGTCGCACAGTATGAGTTAGCAGATAATAGTCTGACTATCGAAAAAGACGTAGACTTTTTGGTAGGTAAATCTGGTAAATTTGAGATTACTGTTACCGCTATGCCAAGTGCTACCCAAAACTATACAAAATCTATTGTTAGCGAGGCCTTTGAGATAGAGAAGTTAAAATCTCCTACAGTAACGAGTACAAAAGGCGTTATCTCGTGGGACAGGATTGAAGGCGTAGCGTCACAACCAAGTTATACCATTACGTACAATCAAGGCACAGAAAAAAAGACTGTCAACATAATGAATCTTGCAACAGTCTATGACTTTAGTTATAAAAACTACACTAGTGGTAGTTATACGGACTTTTGTGTAACAGCGCGTGGTAGTAGTGATACAGACAAGAGTCTAAACAACATATTATTTGATAGTGATTCATCAAATACCTACACGGTAGTAAAAGCGAGTGCACCAGAGCAGTTTGTTGCACGTCAAGGTGAGTTGACACTTGACACTGGTAGTTTTGACTCATTTACATTGAATGTCAAAAACACCCAAACAAAAGGGGATTTGGCCAATGTTTCAGTTTTGGCAAGTACCATAAACAAATCTATTGCAAGTATTGTGGCTAAGATGACCCCAGGAGTAGAATATGCGTTTACGTTGGTTGGTTTGGGGCAAAACAGTCAAGAGGATAACGTTTTGTATGTCAAGACTAATCCTAGTACCACGTATGTTTATATTAGCGAGCCTGTCGAAAACATGTCGGCAAAAAATGGTGTGTTAACATGGGATATGCCAGAAACATTGTACAACTACATCACAGCATATAATCAAGACAACCAAAAAGTGCTTAACGAAGCGTTGGTTAGTGGGGTAAATTACTGTCTATCAATTACCAACTCAACCGCATCAAAAAACATAACCTTTAATTTAGAAAAAACACAGAGTTTTGACTTTGGCTCGTCAATTAATTCGGGCACGACAGTTAACTTGGGTGTACAAATTTCTTTTGTGAATGCTGTTAATCCAGATGTTTGTATCTTAAATAGTGCTACAACTTACAATAACTATAACAAACTAAGCACAATAGACAGTTCTACAGTTACCGTGACTGAAGATCAAGATACAGGGGCGTGGGTTGTAAAATGGCCTGTAAACACTATCAAGAATTTATCTTACTTATTTGTAGTAAAACATGGTGAAGACACATATACTATGACCGCTAAGGATACAGATGACACAATTACATCTGATAGTTACTTTTATTATTACACACTAGATATTGATAACAAGACTAGTGGTACTTACAATTTGACTATTCAAGTTTTGGGCGCGGATACGAGTTATCTAAACTCAGACATATCTAATATAGTAGAATTTACAAAACTTGAGAAACCCACAGTAGAAATCGAAGACGGCAAGGTAGTGTGGAAAGCGGTCAGCACGTCTAATGCGGTATCTTATGACTTGCAAATTACAAAATCTGAGAATGATGTTACATCCCAATATGTTATTAGCAATATCTTGAGTACTTCATATGACCTTTCGACTTACACAGAGCTTAACCCAGGAGTTGTGACACTTAGTGTTCGTGCAATATCGACACGAGATATGTTGTTGTCAAGCGAATTTAGTGATGAAATCAAAGCTATCAAACTAGACAGTACCAAAACAACTGTTTCAGCAGTGACATCAGATACTATTAGTTGGACGTTTGGTGACACGGTTACCATGGATAGCGAAGCGCAAAATGTTACAGTAGGAAAGTTTGATTACAAGGTCTACAGAGCTAACAACACATCAAATAGTACGACACCTTTGCAAAGTGGCACTTTGGTACTTGATGAGAGTACTAGTGACTTTAGTTACACTATGCCACACAACAACACTTTTTCGTCTGGGGACTATGTCCTAAAACTTACTCCAAAAGGTGCATCTGCAATTTCTAATCTCATGGTAGGTTTTATCGACGGACAAGAGATTTCGTTGTATATTCGCAAGCTTGCGCAAGTGTCAGATTTAAATCTAAATAATAAAACTGTCAGCTGGACAAAACTATCCGAAGATGATTTAAGCATTCGCTACAACATTAATATTAGTAGCTTGAGTGATTATACTTATGTTGTCAATGATGGTGACGCATTAACTGTAAATGACGAGACAAAGGCAGATGAGGGTTGGTATGTTTACGATGTTCCAACTAGCGATAACAAATACTCAATTCCTTTGCTAAAGAATGTTTTTACATCTACTAATGATGATTGTGGAATTGTGCAAAACGTATTGCAATCCAAGACTAACAATTACATTGCAGAGGGTAATACATTCAATCTATTAATGACGACTACCATTACCCCTAACACTGATGAGGGTACAAGTTCTTTGGACATACGTTCAAAACAATTAGATGGAACAACATATTATGTCTTTGATAGTAATAGTTCGTCTATTCCAAATATCACCTTGCTAGACGCTCCATTGATACAATACAAGAACGGAACAATCACGTGGACAACTAACAAAACGAATTTTGAAAAACTTGAATTTACTTATACGCCATACTACGATAGTGGTAGTACAAGCAATGGCAAACTAGTGTTAGCACAAGACACGAATGCGGAGACACAAGTGTTAGATTACACTACATACAACACTAGGTCATATGATTTGTCAAAATTGTTTGATGTGGACTCATCAGCAGAGTATTATGTGTTGACAGCACAGTCTATAGGTAACAACGCCAAAAATGTGTCTTCTAGAGCTTCAACTTATGGCTATGTGATTGCTAATATTCAACCTATTACTGTAAATACAAACGAAACCAGCCCTAATGGTTGGTATATCAACAAAGGTGAGATTAGTTGGAATAATGTGAAGGGTGCAGGAGCGTATACCTTGAGATTTGAACAACTTGGTACTAATAATATCATTACTCGTACTCAAGAAATAACGATATCTAGCACGGGGGCGGAGACTTATACATATTTGCCGGGCAACGAACTAAACTTGACCCAAAACTCTAACTTTTATCTTACACTTAAGGCAGTAGGTACTCAATATCGTGACCAAGTGATTGTAAATAATCAGACTTTGGGGTGCATGTATGCATCTAGCAAATACCTAGAAGATGCAGATGCTACTAGTACTAAGTATGGCAAATTGCTAATGCGTCAATTTACTCCAAACAACACGTCTCGTGTATATAATGGAGATTTGACTTGGGATGCAGTAGACAAAGCAAATGGCTACAATCTGAGATTTACGTCAGGTGAACAAGATTTGCGTGATGTAAAAGATATCTCTGATACGACTTACGTTTTGTGTGAAGATGAAGTAAGTTGGAATACTAATACATATAGCATGTCTTTACAGACAATTGGAGACGACAAGATTTGTCCAAGCAATAAAGATGCCAACGGTAATTATATATGCTATTATTTGAGCAGTTTATATGGCAATGGATTTGCATTTAGATATATTAATGCAGAGGATATCAAATTAAATGTTTCAAAGGGTGACTTTAGTTGGCAAGTTTCGGATGATGCATCTGGTTGGAATGCAATTTATGCAGTGGGTCTAAAATTGACTGCTACAGGTGAATATGTATATCTAGATAATCAAACAACTCTTACAAATGACTTAGCAGACTATGCAGGGCAGTCTATCAACTCGCTGGTTGTCAAGATTACCGGTGATGAGGATTCAACCACAATACAACGTACACCTATGGTTAGGTCAAGCAACTCAAAGATACCGTTAACCAACCTTTACAAGTTGCCGAACATTGCTAATTACAAGTTTAGCGATGGGCAGACGGTGGCAAACTCACAGATTATCATTAACGAGATAGGTGATATTGTTTGGAATTGTGGATACACGGAAGCTTTGTCAAGTATAGGTTTTGGCACCAAAGTTTCGGTAGTAGTGCGAAATGGTACGTCAAATGCTGTGGCATACTCGTACAATACAACACTTGAAACAGCATCACTCAGTGATTCAATGACTTATAGTTATGACGACACTACCATTTATGGTCTGACTGTTTACCCTAACTATGAGATGAGCGTTTGTGTAGTGGGTACAGATTATCAAGATAATGCCGATACAATTACATATCTAACTAGTAACAAAGCAATTAGAGTTACCAAAAAATTTGGTAGAGTCAGCAATTTTGTTATGAGTGATGGTATTAACTTAACTTGGGGCATGGATTCTACTCCTATTATTACAGCAATATCTAATGGAAATGTATCAAGTCAAGTTGAACCAGACAGAATAATGGTTGAATATTCAACTGACAATCAAAACTTTACGAAACTAGTATTTGATGCAAAATTAAATGATAATTTTGTAGAGAACCTTACTCAATTTTTGGGTGACGGTAGTTATTATATTAGACTAAGTGTATTTTCGACAGCTAAAGATGATGAGAATGTGAGAGATTACAAGTACTTCCGTAGCTCTCCTATAAAGTGTACTTACAACGGTAGCGACTTGCTGACCTTTGGTGGAGTGCTTGGTGGGTTGTCTTACGTTGGAGCTAGCAATGTTCCTTACTTTAACATTAATAATGATACACAACTAAGGAATATACAACCAACGCTAGATAAAAACACATTAGCAATTTCTACGAATGAGGAAGATACCACAACTATTGAGGGCACAGGACAACAATATCTATTGTCAACCGTAGCCCATGGTGCGAACTTTATTTTGACTGACAATATAACATTGTCATCTATTACTGCACTCTATAGTGGCGAAGAATACGAAAATATAGATTTCGTTGATAACTTGCACAGTGGTGATGTTTTGGATGCTAACGAAGAAGATTATATGGTACTCTATGGTGTCTTTGATGGAAATGGTAAGACTATTTCAAATGTCCAGACAAGGAATAGTGGTCACATAGGTTTGTTTGACGTAATAAATGCTGACGCAGTTATCAAGAATTTGACACTATCATTTGCAAGTATACAGTTAGACCACTTAGGCTGTGATTATACTGAGGTAGTGGATGAAGCAACTGGAGAAAGTGAAGTTACCTATATTGCTCCTGACTCGAGCAGTGAACACTATTTTGGATTGATTGCAAGGACTAATCGTGGAACAGTTGATGGTTGTACGGTAAAAGCAGTTAGTGAGGACGTTATCACAGATGAGTACTTTGGCAAGACAAATAATATAATATTCGGTATGTTGGTAGGTCTCAACACCCTAACCGAAATTACAGATAGCGACGGCACGACGTCTACAATTCGTGGTCAAGTGGTGAATAGTTCTAATGGTATCAATATGTCAAAGAAGAACATCGCTGATGAACAATTTATCCAACTTGGTGGCATTGTCGGAGTCAATGATAGAGCAGATATTATTAACTGTGTAAATGGTATTGATGCTATCAATCAAGGCAACCTTGCAGGATTGATGGTGGGCGGTATTGCTTACCAAAACAAAAATGATGGATTAATTTACGGTTGTATAAACAACGGTGACTTGATAGTGTATGCAAAAGCCGAAAACCAGACAATCACGGCAGGTGGTATAGTAGCGTTTAATAGTTCTGGAGCAGATATCATTATGTGTACAAACCGTGGAAATGTCGAAGCAAGTACCGTTACAATTACTCAAACATATAACAACGCTCAGCTCGGTGGTATTGTGGGTCGTGCTTACAATGATGATACTGGTACCATGTTGATTACTAACAACTTGCAAACATATATAGACAGTAGTGACGAAAAAGTTGTCGAAGGCGTCTATGTCATTCCACATAATAGCGGATCGGATACAGATAACGAAGAAGACCGCGCTAGTTACTGGAGCACAGTCGACATAGGTTATATTATTGGTAGTGTTTCGGGTAGGATAAGCGTTGAAGATTGTGTATATAGAGCATCTCCTACAATTACTGAGAGTGATATAGCAAAAGCAAAACACTTGAATGGATTTTATCCTGAGCAAGCAATTGGTAATGATACCGCATCTGATACAAATATGGACATGTCTAATGTTACCGATAATGACGCTACTACAAATGATGACCTTGTGTCGTATCTTAACGAGCAGTCTACATCGGTAGTAGAACGCGTGCAAAATTGTCCAGTAAAAGTTAGATTTGTGCAAACCACTAGTGGCTTTGTGGGTATTGTATCAGAGAGCGAATACCAAAATTTAGTTCTCGAAGCGCAAGATATTAGCAGTGCTACTTGGACAACACAAACCGTAACTACAAATACTAGCACTGGTTTTGTGGTAAAACTTAAGAACGAGATGGACTTTGATTTAACAACAATCAAAGTTGCCAAAGTGTTGTACGGTACTGACGAGACATCAGCAATAGCTACAGTGCCAACGGCAGCAGGAACATACAATGTTTATGTTTATTACGGTTTACCAGAGATTGTGAATGCTGATTCTTCAATCTTTGCAACTAGTGTATACACTTACATTATCAAGGATGATGCCTAATATAGAATAATAAAGATACAAGCAGTGACGAGAGTAGCAACGCAAGCATAGGGGCTTAGTATTACATAACAAAAGGACGCATATAAAAAATGCGCCTTTTTGTGTTTTTTTGTATATACATTTATTTGACACTGGGATTTTACTTTGATAGACTTGTAGTCAAGGAGAGTATGTTATGTCAGATGAGCAAAATGATAACATTACAAAACAAAAAAATGTAGTTGTATCTACACCAAAACTAAAACTGAATGCCAAGCGTACGGTATATATAGGTATGGCGTTTTTTACTATAATGATGTTGTGGCAAGTCTACAACACTTATTGTCCATTGTTTTTGACAGACTATTTTACTAACACTTTACATCTCTATGATGGCAATGCAGAAAAGTGTTCGTACATTGTTGGTATAATAATGGCAATGGACAATATTTTTGCTCTTTTTATGATACCTTTGTTTGGTATGTGGTCAGACAAAACTCGTACAAGATTAGGCAAACGTATGCCATTTATAATGGTGGGGATTATTGCGTGCGTTATTTTGTTCCCGCTCATTCCTATTACTTTTATCAATGGTAACGTGCCTGTGATGATTGTGTTAATGGCTCTCATTGTTGTCTTTATGAATGTTTATCGCAATCCAGCAGTATCTCTTATGCCAGACATTACACCAAAACCTTTGCGTAGCAAGGCTAATGCTATTATTAACGTTATTGGTTATGTGGGGGGCAATTTTTGCTGGCGCTTTGGCGTTGATATTTACTGCTAAAGAAAATGCTGAAGGCGTGCTGATTTATAATGAGCATACTATTTGGATACCTTTTGCACTTACCGCAGTATTAATGCTTGTGTCACTAGTTGTGTTGCTGTGTAAAATTAAGGAAAACAAGATAGCAGCCGAAATGAAAGAGCAAATGGAATTAGGTGATAAATTATCTGAGACTAGTGAACAGATAAAGGAAGACCAACCGCTATGCAAAAAAGACAAGCTTAACTTGGCTGTTTTGTTGATTGCAATTTTCTTGTGGTTTTTTGCCTTCAATGCAATTGAGACCTTTGGAAGTACCTATGGTATCAAAGTTTTGGGACAGTCGTCT
>ONVD01000032.1 GCA_900321185.1 uncultured Eubacteriales bacterium | reverse complement strand
GGTATCTTTCTTTTGCCGTCATTATAACGGACAAATTCGATATAGTGGAGTATAAAATTATCCATAGGATTGTTTGGGTAATCCCAAACAAATCCGAGTACGTCAAGCGGTTTTGTTAACTCATCAAAAAATGCTTTTTGTCTTGCATTTTGTTTAATACTGTGTTTTTTTACAATGTAATATGCTACTTTTTGTCCCAGTGGATAACCGTTTTTGCAATAGTAAGTACAAGGTACATTAGCATTGCCAAATTCTGCTACATATTGCTCTAATGCGTGATAAAAAACATCAAATTCTTCCCGTTCCTTACTTTTTAACTGCTTGTTTTTTACGTTTTCAATAATCGTTGAAATGTCTACAAAATCTTTGATTTTTTTTGTATTATTATCATTATTATTCGTCATATTATTGTCCCCTTATTTTTTGTGTTTTAATGTTGGTTGTTTTTTTGATGTATCTGTTTTTTCTTCCCAGGCAAAACCCAGTTTTTCTAACGCTCTGTTTTGAGTGTCCACCAGTATTTTGTTTGCTCCCTCAAAAGTCTTATTTTTGCGTTGACGGAAATATACAACTTTTTGTCCTAATGCATAGCCATCATCACAACGATAGCCAAATGGTACTTGCAAATCATTAAATTCGTCTTTGTACTCTACCAACTTGTCAAAAAAGTATTTAAAGTTTGCTTTTTCTTCAGTTTTAAATCTTTTGTCCGATATTTTAGATATCTCCCAAGGGAAACCTAGGCTATTTAGAGTCTTTATGTTTTGGTCAGTCAATGCCACTTGAGCGGGTTTACCCAAATCTAATTTGTGTTTTGAAAGTCTGATTTTGGTGGCGTGCATACCTAGTCTGTAACCATCTTCGCACACATAACTATTGCTTACGAATGTTTTGTTGTTGTGTGTCTTTTTGTATTGTTTATAGTGTTCAAAAAAGTCTTCCATAATAGCATCATGATGCTTCCAAGCAAAACCAATTTCGTTGAGCTTTTTTTCACGGTCTTTTGGGAATGGTGTGTTATTTTTGAGAGATTTATTTTTGCATTTACGATAATATGTAACGCGTGTTCCTAATGCATAGCCATCCTCGCATACATACGTGTCAGGGACTAAAGTATTGCCAAACTCCTTTTTGTATTGTGCCAGTCTGTCACAAAACTCGTCAAATTTTTTGTCTGATTTTCGTTTTTGTGTTTGACCTTCAAAAAAATTGAGTTTTGCCAATTTTTGCCATTGCTCTTGAGTTAGGGTATATGCTTTGTAATAAGGCATTTCGCCGTTTTCTATTTTTCTCTTGCTGAGTCTTAATAAATAAGTAAATTCACCAAGTTTGTAACCGTCTTCGGTTATGTATGTACGATGAGGGTTGTATGGGTCAGGGGCATGCACCTTGAGTTGCTTTGCGCAATACGCTACCCAATGTGATACAAATTGGTCATAGTTAAAAGTAATAGATTTTGCTGTTTTTATACCTTGTTTGGTATATGCCGATAAAAACCCCAAAGAGATAAGTTCTGCGTAGACAGAATCATCTACATCTATATGAGGTGTAGTTTTTGGGATTGCTTTTTGTTTTATCAAAAAACCGTTTTTGACCATTTGAAATTTTTTGCCCAATGGATAGTTGGTAAAACGCTCTACATATTCTGGTTTTATGTGAGTAGTTTTGTGCGTCTCGGCAAATTTCTTTATTTGCCACAAAAACTCTGGGGCGTAAAAACTATTGTTTTGATTTAAGCTTACACCAAGGTTGTTTAACACTTGTTGTTGTTTTTTGGTTAATACAATTTTGGTGTCGTCTTTTGTTGGAGTGATAGTAAGTTGGCGCATTACATGTCCTAGGGGGTAATGGGTATCGTATCTAGTGTCTACATAATCATATGGCACATGTGTAGTGTTGTTACGCATCATCCATATGGTGAGACAATCCATAAACTCATCAAAATCGAAATTTCTTTGTGTTATTTTTGTTGTTTGATTTTTTGTATTTTTGTTCATATTTTTTCTCTTAAATCCTTGTGTGTTATTGTTTGGTTAATGTTTGGATATCTCTGCCTCAAACGGTTTGTATTCTGGTTTTGTTGGTTCGTCTTTTGATTTAGCTGATTTGTTTGATTTTTTAACTCTACCGTTCCAAACAAAGCCTATCTCGTCCAGTTTTTTGTTTTCTGCGTCTACTTTTGCTTGTTGTTCTTTGCTAACACAAGCATGATTTTTCCTGTGTCGATAATAATTGATACAATAGTACAGTGGATAATTGTCTTTGCAACGGTGATTGGCAGGGACATTTAGATTGCCATACTTGTTTTTGTATTCAAGCAGTTTGTCATAAAAAGTATCAAAATCTTTGTAGTATTCATACTTTCTATCTATTGTTCTTGGTTTATTGTTCCAACCTGGGCACGTATTATTTAGTTGTTGAATATGTCTCTCTTCAAGCAACATTTTTTGTGATGCTATTCCTATTTGCAAACATTTCTGTAGTTTTTGTAAGTGATTCATATGCACGCCAAGGTGATAACCATCTGAGCATACAGTATTACGAGTAGGTATTTTGCCATCGTTTTCAGCATAGTATTCTACATAATGTATACAAAACTCATCTACTGCATAGTCTACAAAATTCCAATAAAAATTAAGGCTATCCAATTTTTCAATTGCTTCTTTTGATAAGCGGTTTTGTTTTTTGTTTATACGATAAGACTCTGCTTGTTTCCCAAGTTGGTATCCATCTTCACATACATAAAGGACTGGAACGTATGTAGTGTCATATTGTTCATTGTATTGTATTAATCTTTCACAAAATTTGTCAAATTTAGGATGCTTTCTGTGGATAGGTGCAACAAAACTATCGAGGCTGTCATAATGCCCTACACTAAGGACAGTTTGTAGTTGCTCTTCAGTTAGACGATATTTGCTAGGTTTTTGGTTTTTAGAATTCTGGTCGGATATTATCATATCCCTTATTCTCCTAAAAAAATGTGCAAGTAAGTATCCATCTGGAGAGTCGTATAGCTGAGCAACATAGTATGGTCCATCATTTTTATTTTGTGCTTGTTCTTGACAGTAAGCACGATAATGTGTAATAAACTGTTCAAAGTTGAAATTTCTTTGTTCTTTAGTTGTGCGTTCGGTTCTTAGTAAATGCATATTCAGTAATTCCTCATATACATGTTCACTAACATCAAGATGTGGTGTATCTTTGGGCAATTTTTGTTGCTTAATAAAGTAACCATTTTTGACCATTTGCATTTTTCTGCCTAGAGGATAGCCAGTAGGGTCGATATAGTCGGCTGGCAAATATTTGTATTTATTCTTACCAACATGTTGTTTAATATGATCCAAAAAGTCGTTCTCCTCAAAAACGCCTCGTTTGTTTGCGTTGAATCCTAGTTGATACAATTCTTTTTGTTGTTCATAACCAAGCACAATCTTTGTCTTGTCGTCAGATGGTAGTGTAACTAATCTCTTTACCACATCTCCTAATGGATAAGGTATATTTTGGGACGTGTCTACATAATCTGCTGGCACTATGGTTGTGTTGTTTGTTCGTATATAATTGGCAAAGATTTTTATGAATTGTTCAAAATCGAAATTTTGCTGTGTAATGTTAGCGTCTCTTTTTGATTTAATTGTATTGATTATTTGTTTACCTATTTGGGTATCTGTTATATCTTGTTCCATGTTTTTCTCCTAAAAATTTTACCAATTATTTATTTAGACAAGTTGTTGTCGTTTTTGTCGTTGTCTTTCTTGTCTTTGCTTTGTCGCTGTGTATGTTTTTGTACATCCTTTGCGGGTCCTTTTTTGTTGGACACTACCCAAGGAAAGCCTAATTCGTTGAGGCGGTGATATTGTATAGTACTCAGTTTTGTTTTATTAAATTCCAAATTGTTAAAATTTGGTTTTTGTCTACGAATTGCTCTACAATGCGCTCCTAGTTTGTATCCATCCTTACAAATGTATCCACTAGGCACATTTTTGTCACCATTGTGTTCGGTAGTGTATTGTTCAAAGTGATTGCAAAATATTTCGAAGGCATAATCTTTTAAACTCCAAATGAAGCCTATATCATTTAATTTTTGTTTTTGCAGTGGAGTCAGCACATTTGATTGTACGCTGTCTTGTGCGTATCTACGATAATGTTTGACAATAAGGCCTAGTGGCGTACCGTCTTTGCAATGATAATCTGACGATACGAGCAAGTTGCCAAATTCTTGTTTGTATTCAACAAGTTTTGCATAGTCTTTGTCAAAATCGTATAGTATTTTTACGTGCTTTTGTGGAACTGATAAAAAGACGTTTAAGGTATTTAATGTCTTCCATTGTTCCTCTGTCAAGACATATTCTTTTTTAATGGGGTTCAATCTTTTCTCAATACGCATCTTGGTGACTCTCAATATTCGACAAAAGTTGCCCAATGGATATCCGTCAGGGGTAGAGTAACTAGGCGCTATGTAAAAAGGATATTCTACTTCATATTGTATACGTGGCAAATAGTATTCTATCCAGTACGATACAAACTTGTCATAGTCAAAAGGCTCTTTTGCACGTTGCTTTTTGCTAGTCAATCTCACTCCAACAGGTTGCCCTAGTGCCCTAAGTATTGAATAGACATTAGGTTCTACATTAATATGTGGAGCACTTTTGGGCAACATACCTACACTGACTAGATACCCGTTGATTACCATATTTAGTTTTTTGCCCAAAGGATAACCTTGTGGGGTAACGTAGTCTTGTGTAATGACAGGACTCTTGTGTGTGCGTATGTAAGATAAAAAATTGTCCAAAAACTCTTTTGAGTCAAATCTAAAGCTGGTGTTATTATTAAATCCCAAGTCTTTCAATATTTCGTTTTGTTCCTGGTTGAGTACAATTTTTGGCTTACCAGTTACTGGGTCTAATCTTAGGCTTTTTAGCACGCTTCCTAATGGGTAAGGTGGATTATATTGTTCATCTATGTATCTCAAAGGAACTATAGGTGTACCTGTTTTAATCAGCCACCTTGTGTAACTGTCTAATAGTGTACTGAAATCAAAATTATCTTGATTGATTGTTTGTATAGTTTTTTTATCCTTATAGTGTTCTACTACTTTTTGTCCCAGATTTTCGTCATGTTTGTTGTTTGTCATGCTTACTCCCCAAATTTGTTGTTATTATATTATACAATAGATATTTTCAAATTTCAAGACCGAATTAAAAAATAGTTTTTGTATATATTACAAATTTGTACAAGTAGTTAATTTTTTGATTAAGTTAAAGTAAGTAAAAGACAATGCGATGTACATTGTCTTTTTGTTTTACTTATCACTATTTTTGAGTGTTTCGCCAATGGGTTCGGGTTGGACGTCATCAAATAGTTCGTCGTAGTCCTCATTGTTAGGTTCTACTGGTGGCTCGGGTGAAGGTTGAGGAGTGTCAAACACACTGTCATCAAAATCACTTATCTCGGTAGGTGGTTGCTTGGCTCGGTCATAGGCCTCTTTGTATTGTTTTGGCAAAGGTGGGGCGGTGGATTGCAGACTGGCTTTGTCTGCGTCCGCTGGCATATTTGAGAAAGTAGTTGTTTCGCCGTTCCATTGTAATTTGATTGTTCCTTGCGCACCGTTACGGTTTTTGGCAATAATTAATTCGGCAACACCTTCTTCGACCTCGCTCTCCATTAAGTCTCGGTATTGGTCAGATTTGTAAATAAACATAACTATATCTGCATCTTGCTCGATACTACCAGATTCACGCAAGTCAGATAACATAGGTCGGTGGTCTTTACGCCCTTCTACTGCACGGTTTAACTGTGACAGCACTAGTACTGGCACATCTAGTTCTTTTGCCATAATCTTGAGGTTTCGAGAGATGTCACTAATCTCTTGTTGACGGTCGTTGTCATAACTGCGTCCCCCTGCCTTCATTAGTCCCATATAGTCGATGACCACAAAACTCAATCCACGATTTTTATCATTTTTCATCCTACGACACTTGGATAAAATCTCTGCTGGGGTATTCATACTACTGTCATCTATGTAGATTGGCACATCTGCAAGGGCAGAGATTGCTTGTCTAAAACGTCTTTGCTCGTTCTCATTTAATTCACCACGAAGTACTTTGGTCATACTGACATTTGCTACGCTAGATGCAATACGTCGGGCAAGTTGCACCTTGGGCATTTCAAGTGAGAATATGGCAACTGGCTTTTTGTCATACACTGCTACATGTGTTGCAATGTTAAGCGCAAGAGATGTCTTACCTACACCTGGACGCGCTGCCAGTTGGATAATCTCTCCAGCTTTGAATCCATTAGTTAGCATGTCTAGGCCAGCAAAACCAGTGGACAATCCGCGGTTGCTACCAGGGTTTTGGAATGCTTCATCAAACTCACCAAGCACATTTGTTAGACTTGCACGTATTGGCTCGAGACTAGAGCGGTCTGTCTTTTGGGATATTGCATAAATGCGTGCTTCGGCATCACTGAGTGCGTGGTCCATGTCCTCGGCAGTATAACTCTCATCTACAATCTTTCCACCAGCGTCAATCAGTTGTCGCAATACTGAGTCGCGTTTGACTATATCCATGTAATAGTTAAAGTTTGTAGCGGCAGGAATCACGTTGGTTAGCCTTGCTAGATATGACATACCGCCTACGGTCTCAAGTTGCCCACGAGTGTTGAGTTCGCTAGTTAGAGTAATGTGGTCAATGATTGGGTTGTTGGCTTTACTAAACAAACTCTGCATAGCATCAAAAATAATTTGGTGCTCGTGTGCATAAAAATCTGTAGATTTTAGTTCGTTGAGGATAACTAAACTAGCATCTTGACTAAGTAACACCGAGCCTAATACCGCTTGCTCTGCCTCATAGTTAAAGGGAAGCTTGCGTGCACTTAGCGGAGTGCTGTTTTGTGTCTTTTTGGTTGGCATAGATTACTCCTTTTGGTCTTTTGTATTCGCATGTTTTTTTTGCAATTCTTGTTTGGCTAAAAATTCCTCACGCTTTTTTGCAATGTGTTTGGCACGCTTTTCACTAATGACCAATGCTACGATATAACACGCAATAATCAGCACTACATTCAAGAATATCAATACACCTTGGTTAACATGTTGAAAGATTAAGATATCTAGGATAATCAATAGTGGAATGCTTGCCAATAGTGACCAGCCAAAAATCTTGGCGTAATGTATGTATTCTTTACGTGTCAAACGCGCCATTTTCTCACCTCTAAATTGTCATTATAACATATCATGTTGAATAAATCAATCCAACTTTGCAACTTTTTGTTCTTTTTGATACCAGTGTGCAAGTTTTACCTTGACATAATTTTGAGGTTAGAGTAAAATAAATTATATTTTTATAAGAGAGGTATTTAGATTATGGCTCATTGGGCAGACGAAACAGCACAACAGATTTTAGATAGATATGGCGATAGAGATGTTTATACGGTCGCAAGCGGTGTTAGTCCGTCAGGTGTAATACATATGGGTAACTTGCGTGAGGTTTTGACGCCTTTTTTTGTGGTAAAAGCTTTGCAAGACAAGGGCAAAAAGGTTCGCTTTATCCTTAGTTTCGATGAATACGACAGATTGCGTAAGGTGTCTACAGATGTCGAAAAAGTCGCTCCAGAGTTTTACAAGTATATAGGCGCTCCTTACACTAGTGCCCCAGACCCTTTTGGATGTCATGCAAGCTATGGTGCACACTTTGAACAACCTTTGCTTGACTCATTAAAAACACTTGGTGTAGATATCGAGGTTTTGCATCAGACACAAAAATACACCAGTGGTGAGTACACCGACGGTATTATTCGTGCTATTCAACAACGCAAAAAAATCTACGATATACAATATAGTTTTAAGACGCAAGACGCCAACGAGCAAGACCGTGAAAAGTATTATCCTATTGAGATTTATTGCGAAAAATGTGGCAAGGATACTACCACTGTGACCGCCGAACATAACAATGGAACAGTACTAGACTACACTTGCAAATGTGGGTTTAGCGGTTCAATAGACTTGCGTACTCAACATCACTGCAAACTCCCATGGAAGGTCGATTGGCCAATGCGCTGGGCAAAAGAGGGCGTTATGTTCGAGACTGGTGGACGTGACCACTCAAGCGAAGGCGGTAGTTACCAAGTGTCTAGCGTAATAGCGCGCGAAGTGTATGGCGTCGAGCCACCTGTGTATCGTATGTACGACTTTGTCAAACTCAAGGGACAGACCAAAAAGATTAGTAGTAGTGCGGGTGTCGGAGATATGCGCCCAGAGGTAATGTTGCACGTGTATGCACCCGAAGTTATGTTGTGGATGTACAATAGATTCTTGCCAGAAAAAGAGTTTGAACTAGCGTTAGATAGCGACGTTTTGCGTACTTATCACGAGTATGACCGTATGTACCAAAAGTACAAAGACGGCACTGCTGGAGATGTGGAAGCACGTATTATGCAACTTTCTCTTGCTGGCAAACCAACAGATTATGTACCAGTCAGCGCTAGTTTGATTGCAAGTTTTGCACCAATTGTCAATTTTGATATAGATATGTTGGTAGATTTACTCAACAAATGTGGTGAAAAAGTTACAAAAGAACAGATTAAAGATAGGTTTGAGTGTATACGTTTTTGGATGCAAAATTATTGCCCTGACCAAATTGCACGTCTATTGCCACAAAAGAACGAAGATTTTGTCTCTACAATGAGTGATGAAGAAAAAGGTTGGGTGCGTACTTTGGTGGATAGCATCAAGTCTAAAAATCTCAGTACTACCGAAATGCAAACTCTACTTTATGACATTCCAAAGCTCAACGGTGAAGAGAACAAACAACGTCAAAAGAGATTTTTTGAGGTTGTCTACAATTTGTTGCTTGGCAAAAATCAAGGTCCAAGGCTGTATCTATTCTTGTCTGCTGTAGACAAAGGTAGTTATCTACACTTGTTAGATGTATAATAAATATTAAGTTAAGAAGTTGATGATAGTTAATATTTTAAAAAATGCTCCAGCGAGCATAGATAAATTCTTTGATTTTCCAAAAAATCCGCTCTATACTCAGGGTAAACCTTATCCTACATCTGCATATTTACATACCACCGAGCGTGGGTTTAGTAAAAAGTTTTATTTAGATTTGTTGCAAAATGATGACGTTTTGCAAGATTTTTTGAATAGTTTTGATGGCACAATGAAGTACAATTGCGTCTTTTCGGTCGGCAACAAGGATGCCATCATCACACCTATGATGTTCAAAGCAACTTTGGACCAATTGCTAACAGACGGTGATTTGGATAAAAACGATGCCAAAATACAACAGATTAACAAAAAAATACAATATATTGCTTCGTATGCCAATTTTGTCAAGAGCTTGGGGTCGTTAGACCTCAACACTATAGACCCAATGCCCAAGTTAACATTTAATGATGTATATACTTTTTTTGATGAAAAGACAAATTATTTGGATTACTCAAAGCAACAAAACAACACTCTTGTTTTTAGACAAAAACTTTACCAACTCAATATGTTGTGTGGGGAGTTAACCAACCTTAGTTATTATGATGTCCCCAAAAGTATAAGGCAACGAATAATACAACTTTCGACCTATGATTTTGGAAATTTTGAAAATATTCCAGATATTCTATCTCCACCCGAAGACATGGATATATTTAATAAAGATATTGTTAACCCCCAATTGAGTAAATATATCCATAGCAACATGCCACCCAATCTAACAGATGTACAAAAGGCATTGTATGTTTACTTTAAGTTGTGTGAAGTGTTAGAATATGACGAAAGTGAATTTTATGGCACTACAAAAGATGACAAAAAATTGCGCAATATAGGCACCATAAATTTAATCACGCCACAAAATAACCAAGTAGTTTGCGCAGAGTTCTGTGCTATTTATGCGGTTTTGTTACATCAAATGGGTTTCAAACCACATGTGTACGCAAAACAAAGTTTTGGAGAATGTAAAATAGACAAAGTTTTCCCTTTTGACCGTAGGCACGTGTTTTTAAAATTTAGTGCTGACCAGTTTTTGGTTGAGGCAGATTCTACGCCGTCAATCTTGAACGGAGATTTGGCAAACGTGCGTTTTGGTGGACATAATGCTTTGCGTAATGACAGCATGGAGGGAGGACTGCTTTGCTGTAATGCAGACGGCACTACAAAAGTACTGTTTGACCGGCAAGTGAGCATTGTTCAAAATCTTTTGTCTGCCGAACGTGTGAAAGAATTGCAAGATATTTACAAAAAAACTCTAATATGTCCAAGTCCACAAAATGTCCAAAAGATAGATTATGCCCGTACCAAGAGTATTTACCAACGATTACCACAAAAACATTATCCTATCTTGTTTGAGCAACGTGTAGCGCTTTTGTGCAAAATTGCCCAATCTAGCAATTTGCATGGCCTAAAATTGGCACAGTATCTCGAAATGTTAAAAGACAAGTTGTTCAAACCGTCCGAAGTACATGGTGACCAAAGACAAGTTAAGTTTAGTTTTGTTCGCGACAACTCAGTTGTCAATCACCCCAGCACAACTGTATTGCTCTCATACAAAAATAATTCCCACGGTTACAGTTATTTTGTGCTAGACGGTGGCAAAGAGCCTGTTGCTTTATCACGTAAACAGATCGAGGATAACTACAAAAACTCTCAATTTATCAGCTTGCAACCAAATACGCAACCATTAGATATTCAAGATGTAACACCCCAAAAATAGTTTAGTTTAAAATATATTAAAACATTTTGTCAAATGCTTGACTTTTATGTTGGATTATCCAACAAATATAATTGTTAACTAAATTGCAAAATTGTAAATTTGCTGGTTAAACTTTTTTAAATTTAAAGGAGAAAATTATGTATTGTTACAAATGTGGAGCAAAAGTTGCTGATGATGCGACTTTTTGTGAGACTTGTGGTGCAAGGCTAAAGACAACGCATGTTGCAACAAGTGCCGTAGTGGAAAAGCCATTAAAGAGCATGAGGCCGAACAATCTACCGCAACTTCGCCACAGACTATGTCAACAGCATCAATTCAAGATGACACGATTAGTCCCAAGTCTAGATTAGTTGCCTCTTTGTTTTGTTTCTTGTTCGGTGGTCTAGGAGTTCATGACTTTTATTTAGGCAAGAAAGTACTAGGTTTAGTAAAAATTATTTTGCTTGTAGTTGCTTTGATTGGTGCTGGAGTATACGTAGGTGCTTTTGCAAAGGTTGCTGATAGGGTTGCAAGTGGTGGCTCTGTGCCTATTACTGATGGAATGATGATCGGAGTAATATTAATGGGTATTCCTATAATTATTCTAAGTATTTGGATACTAGTTGATTTTATTATCATTTTAGCAGGCTCAGCAAAAGACAAACAAGGCAAAAAAGTTAAAAATTGGATGGATAAATAAATATAGAGTTACATTTGCAAAAGATTTTAATAAATATCAACAAAGTGGATATGATTTATCAAATCGTATCCATTTTTTTGTTTGTTTTTGGCAAAAAAATTAATTTATTTTTGCCAATTGTTTTTAAAAATCTATTGACTAATATTTTTTTATATGTTAAAATGTTGACAAACACTCCCAAGAGTGTAATTTTTTTATTAAGAGGTATAAAATGCGTGATAGTATAAGACTTGAGTGTACTGTTTGCCACGAGCGCAACTACACTACAGAAAAGAACAAAAAGAACAACCCAGACCGTATTGAGTTAAACAAATATTGCCCACGTTGCAAAAAACGTACAGTTCACAAAGAGGCAAAATAAGTTTTAAAAAACACTAGGGAGGCAAAATGTCCAAATCTAAAAAAAAGAGCAAGAGTTCTAGCCAACAAAAACGTAGCAACAAGTTTATGGCTAATAAATTGCGCACCAACCAATCTCGTTCAGAATTTCGTGCTAACAACCAGACTGAGGTTGACGATATCGACAAGCAATCATTAGACACAAGTGTTGACGGTGATGCTTTGGCACAAGATAACGAAAAATTGGAGACTGTTACACCTGAGGTAGTGAATGTAGAGGGTGATTCAAAAGACCCTGCTAATGAGCAATCAGTCACATCAAAGTCCGTGGACACAGACAAAAAGACAGTTAACACAGACAAGGATAAGTCTGACAAAGACAAATCGGAAAAAGATAAAGACAAGCAAAAGAAAAAAGACGCCAAAGACAAAAAGGGCAAACACAAGTTTGGACAGCGTACAAAAGAAACTTTTGCGGAGTTAAAACGTGTAACATGGCCTACATTCGGTGAGACCATGAAAAAGACAGGGCGCGTCATTGCTGTTGTGTTGTTGTTTGGTATCGTGCTATTCGCTTTTGACCGTTTGCTTGCATGGCTTTTCGACTTGTTGACTAAGAATATATAGCACTAATTTTGTAATATTTGGAGAATAAAATGGCACAAACAAAATTTGTAGATACACAACCACGTTGGTACGTGTTGCATACTTTTTCGGGTTATGAGGCAGTGGCAAAACAAAACCTAGAACAAGTTATTGAAAATGGTAACTTGCAAAACCGTATTTTTGAGATTGTCATTCCTACCGAAGACGTAATAGAAGAGTCTGACACAGGCAAACGCAAGATTGTTACTCGTAAATCTATGCCTTGCTACATATTCGTCAAAATGATTTATGGTGATGACATTTGGCACACAGTGACTCACACTAGAGGTATCACTGGCTTTGTCGGGCCAAAAGGTAGGCCGTTAGCACTTAATGACGAAGAGATTCGTAAGATGCACCTAGAAAAGATTGATGTGGACTTTACTCTAGAGGTGGGTGACTCAGTCGAGATTTTGTCAGGTGCACTCGCCAACACTGTGTGCAAAGTTACACGTGTTGACGATGTTAACCAAAAATGTGATGTAGTTGTAGATATGTTTGGGCGCGAAACCCCACTGCAACTAAGTTATGCAGAAGTAAAAAAAGTGGCCTAACATTAGGCTACGCTTGCCATCGTGCTAAGCACCACCCTTGTGAGTTTTCGCTTGGGATTAACGTTGTTAAGTGGCACACATGGTCGTTTTGCCAAAACAATCATGTTTAATCTGTGGGAGAATTGTTAAAAATATTGTCTTAACTTTTCGTTAACACCACCTAAGGAGGAAAAACTATGGCAGAAAAGAAACCTACAGTAGTAGTAAAAATCAACTTGCCAGGTGGAACAGTCACTGCAGGACCACCACTTGGTAGTAGTCTTGGACCAACAGGTGTCAACCTTGGTGCTTTTGTTAAACAATTTAACGAAGCAACCGCAAGTCAAAAGGGCGTAATCATCCCAACCATTATCAAGGTTTATGCAGACCGCTCTTTCTCATTCGTCACCAAGACCCCACCAGCAACTTACCTTATCAAAAAGGCCGCTGGTGTACAAAAGGGCAGTGGCAAACCAAACTCAGAAAAGGTCGGCTCTATCACAAAGAGTCAGGCTCGCGAAATCGCACAACAAAAATTGCCTGACCTTAACGCAAATGATATCGAAGCAGCAACATCTATTATCGAAGGCAGTGCTCGCAGTATGGGTATTACCGTCGTAGATGACAAAGCAAACTAAGGAGGGACGCATTATGGCAAAAAGGTATAAAGAAGTTGCTAGTCTAGTAGACAGCACAAAATTGTATGCTCCCGCTGATGCTGTAAAGTTGGTTGTACAGACCGCTAAAGCAAAGTTTGACGAAACAATTGAATTGCACGCAAGACTTGGTGTTGACGGTCGTCAAGCCGACCAACAAGTTCGTGGCACAGTTGTTTTGCCTGCTGGAACAGGTAAAAAAGTTCGCATTTTGGTTATTGCCAAAGGCAACAATGCAGATTTGGCTACATCTCTTGGTGCTGACTACGTTGGTGCAGAGGATATAGTAGCAAAGATTGCTGGTGGATGGCTAGACTTTGACGTATGTATTACCACACCTGATATGATGGGTGTAGTTGGTCGTGCAGCAAAGATTTTGGGACCAAAAGGCTTGATGCCAAACCCAAAAAGTGGTACAGTTACTACCAATCTCGAAAAAGCTATTAAAGATGTTCGTGCTGGTAAAGTAGAATACCGTCTAGACAAGAACAACATTATTCATTGCCCAATTGGTAAGGCAAGTTTTGGTGCAGACAAATTATTGCAAAACTACCAAGCTCTTATTGACGCTTTGGCAGCCGCAAAGCCTGCATCGAGCAAGGGTACTTATTTTAGGTCCATCACTATTTCTAGCACTATGGGACCTGGTATCAAAGTTCAAGCGTAACAAAAAGAACGGCTGTTGCCGTTTTTTTGTTTTGGTTACGAAAAAACCACATCTTGACTTGTAGCAATGACTATGATATAATGGTCTTGGACAACGGAGGGTGGTTGTATGAGTAAGATCAAAACTTATTTACATAATTTGTTTGACAAAGGCGAAATCGAACGTAGTCAAGGTGCGCAACTTGTTGACTGCATAGATTTTTGGGGTAAACCTACCAAAGCGCCTCAAGACCATACTGTGCGAATATATGATGCTGAGGCAATGCTCAACCACCTAATCAAAATGTACAAAGATTACGAGTCATATATAGATATGAATAATGCTTTGGCAAAAACAGGTAAGAATACATCAGCGTTTGTTTATCATGATACTATTCAAATACTTTGTAAACATTTGGCAGTGTTAGATTTTTTGCAAAGTTTGGTAGTTTTGGACACTAATACAAACAATGGTGCAATCGAGTACATTGCTTATAGGTACATGCTTGCGCAAAATCTAAAAACCGAAAAAGTTGCCATTGAGGCCGTGAACGACCTTAATAAGGCTTTGGATTATTTAGACAGAGAGGGTGATTTTGGTGCCAATGAAGGAGCCAATGAATACATCAAAGACGCATACATTGGTTTTGTGTTCCAACGCGAGACTTTGTGCGAAGACTTACTTAACTGTTATCAAATATACAAATTAGTTGACCCCAAAGTGGATAATATAATCGTAGATGAAGGGCGTGTGGACACTGTTAAAAATACTGTTCAGAATGTTCTCAAGCGAGACATATTACCAAAACCAGATGCAGATATCGAAATCTATGACAAGTTAAACATGTAAGTCTTGAGATTGCATACTATGATTATCCTTGGTTAAAAGTATAAGCCATTAGATAAGATACAAGAACAACGCTAATTTGCGTTGTTCTTTTTTAGAAAGATTTATAAAAAAACATTTTATGTTAGTTTTAATGCATAAATCCAAAAAACATTTTATATTTTTGTTAATTAATTTTTGTTTTCTCTTGACGTGGGGGGGTGTAGTGATAAACTGATATAATGTGACTTGCTAAATTTTGAATACGCACAACAATTTTAATTTAAAATAAAAATCTTGTAAACAGCGTTAATTAAATTATTCGTTTAAAATTTTGTGCGGTTGTGATTTTGTGTTCTAATAAAAAAAGGAGAAAGAAAATGCAAAAAACCAATATACTAACGAAAACACTTTATTGTCTATTAGTTGCTATTACTGCTTTTGCCACAATGTTTATCTTTACAGCGTGTGACTCTAATGATAATATTATCCCAAATGACCAAACAGATGATACTGACGATTCGGGTGATGATGGTAAACAAACAGATGATAAAGGTAGTGACGATAGTAGCACCAAAGATGATGAAAAAACCACTTACACAATCTCGGTAGCATCCAATTTATCGGAGGCAAATGCGGTATTTTCTGGGGCTGGTACATATCTTGAAGGTACATCTGTAACTATAACACTAACTAATAATAGCGAGGGATATTATTTGGACCACTGGGATGATAACTCTCGCAAAGATTCTGTAGTGGTGACGGCAGATAGTGACAAGACCATAATGGCGTATTTTGAGAAAGGGCAATC
>ONVD01000054.1 GCA_900321185.1 uncultured Eubacteriales bacterium | reverse complement strand
TAAAATTGTCAACAAAATTAACTAATGTAAAATATAGTATAGTTTATTCTGTTGATTTCTTAGTTAGTATATCATATAATATGTACACTAGTCAACTAAATTGACACATGTAAACTAAAGGAGGAAAAGAAAAATGGATAAAAAGGAAAGCAAATTTGCAAAATTTGTCGTTAAGGGCAGATATTGGTTTTTGGGCATTTTTTTTGTTTTGCTAGTTGTTAGTGCTGTAATGATGAATTTTGTAAATGTCAACTATGACTTGACTAAATATCTACCAGATGATTCTTCGACCAAAGAATCGATAGAATTAATGAAAGATGAATTTGGTTCTACTGGTACGGCTGACATTATGTTAACCAACGTCACACAACAAGAGGCACAAAACGTTGCTAACAAAATCGCCGATATAGATAGTGTAGCCACATCGGTGTTGTCACGCTATCAATCAAAAGATGACGGCTCTACCACTGGATATGCGTTAATTAGCATATTCCTAACAGATGGCGATTATACCACTGAGGCAGCAGACACTCTAGATAATATCGAGACACTTATGAGTGAGACCTTGACCGAAGGGCAAGAATATTACCTAACAGGTTCGGCAGTCACTGCCGTGGCTTCTCGTACAGCGATAATGGGGCAGATACCTCTTATCATGGCAATGGCAGTGCTAGTAGTACTAATTGTGCTTACATTTACTACTCGTTCGTGGATTGAACCAGTGATTTTACTAATTGTTATTGGTACAGCAATACTCATTAATATGGGTACTAACTACTTACTTGGTGAAATATCGTTTATTTCTAACTCAGTATCAAGTGCGTTATTAATCGCTCTTGCAATGGACTACTCTATCGTGCTAGTCAATCGTTTCCGCGAAGAGCGAGAGAAAGAGCCAGATTTGCATATAGCTATGCAAAACACCATAAGAGGCTCGATTGTAACGATTTTGTCTAGTGGCCTAACAGTTATGGCGGGGTTATTGTCACTTGTGTTTATGGACTACAAAATTGGTCTAGATATGGGATTGGTGCTTACAAAAGGTGTATTTATCTCTATCTTAGCAGTTATCTTCTTGATGCCAGCAATTTTACTGTTATTTAGTAAAGCATTAAAAAAGACCGAGCACAAGAACTTCTTAAAAGGATTAACCAAGGTCGGCACATTTGCCAAAGCTACACGTTGGGTTATGCCAGTACTATTCTTAGTTATTGTAATTGGTGCTTGCACAGTGCAAAGCACGATGCTAGACTTTAACTATGTAGCAAAATTTAGTCACGAAGGCGACAAAGTTTACGAGGACGAACAGACCACAGCCCAAATCTTCGGCGAGCAAAACACATTGGTTGTTATGCTATCTACCAAAGATGCAGACGGCAACACTTCTCTCACATACGCTCAACAGCAACAAATCTTTAATGACATCAAGACTCTAACTGCAGAAGGTGGCAAAGCCTTGGCAAACAACGACCAAGCATCAAGTTTTGCAACTAGTGGGTCAAAAGGCAACCCTCTAACAGTAGAGCAAATACAAAATAGTTTTGGGTTTACCGCCGAACAAGCAACAGCCGTTTTTGCACTCACTGGCAACACTTATGGCTATGCTGACGGTAACAATTCTACTGTCTACACTTGTGACTTGATTAAATGTCTTGCTAACAACGAAAACATCCAAGCAACATTGAGTGATGCACAAAAATATGTAGTAAATCAATTAAAATCAATCCAAGATGGGTTGTTCCTTAGTAGTGCATTAAATACAACACAAATTCAATATGGCTTTGGGTTTACTGCTGACCAAGCGACCCAAATTATGGCTATTACTGGCTCAACCTACGGCTATGTTAATAGTGACAACTTAACCGTATATGCATGCGACTTGATCAAGTGCCTTGCAACTAACCAAGATGTACAAACAGCGCTAGCTAGCGCAGGTGCAACAGCAGAACAACTAGGACAAATCACTACATTATACTCTCAAGAACAAATGGCAGAAAAAGTTTACAACTCAGAGAACTACACTCGCATGATATTTAACATTGATGCAGTTGTAGATAGTGACGAAGCCATTGACTACGTCAAAGCACTCAACAACTATCTTGACACTCAAACAGTAGCAACTGACCTAAATACTTACATTGTTAACAACACCCAAAACGTCATCGAGACAACAGATGTATTTAAGTCTGACAGATTAAAGGTAGACCTTATTTCGGCTATTGCAATTTTGATAATCGTTTGCTTGGCATTCCGTAGCCTGTCATTACCTATCGTACTAGTATTAGTTATCGAAGGCTCTATCTGGATTAACCTTGCAGGTAACGCGTTACTTGGCAACAGTTTGTACTTTATTTGTTACCTACTTGGTAGTGCTATTCAAATGGGCGCAACAATCGATTATGGTATCTTGCTTAGTGCTAGGTACACTGAGGCACGTCGTACACAAAACAAATATGACGCCATCAAGACCGCCATTGACAAATCATTCTCAACAATTTTGTCTAGTGGTACGATATTAACTTTGGCTGCACTATGTATTGGTATATTCTCTAGCGTTCCACTACTTTCATCTATTGGATATCTAATCGGCTTTGGTGCAATGTGTGCATCGCTATCTATCTTGTTTGTACTGCCTCAAGTATTGTTAATCTTAGACAAACCAATTGCCTACACTACATTACACTCTAATTTTTACTTCCCAGAAAAAGCATCAAAAGACAACAATCATGACAGTAAAGACGAGAACATTGTAGAAACTACTGCCGTACAAGCAACCGAAAAAAACAACACAACCAACAGCGAACAAGCAACAACCCCACAGCCAGCACCTAAAAAGCGTGGCAAACCTAAAAAAGTGCAGAATGCAAACGTAACCAATCAACCGATAACTACCGAATCAACTACAGACACACAACCAAAAATAAAACACGGTAGTTCAAAAAATGCCAACATAAAATCTACAAATGTTAAAAAAGCCACTACCAAAAAGACGACAAAAACCACAGCAAAAAAGAAGACAAACAAAACAAAAACTAGCAAAGCGGTTAAATAGTTGTTGACAAAAAAGAATATCTAATTTTTGTTAGATATTCTTTTTTTGTTGTGGCATAAAAAATTTGTCATTTAAGGTAACTTGACACTCTGCCAGTAGTTTTAGACCTTTGTCCACCATGGCTGGATTTTGGCTCTTGCGGTCAGCAATACCTACCATGATGAGATATGACATTAATGTTGTGCCATTTCCTAATTTATCTAGGTCTGCTATTTCTTTACGCAAAAATTTTGGTATCACCTTGGAATTATCCTTTGCATGTAAATAACTATCGTACAACGCCATAAAGTCATCGTGCTTGCGGACTAATATTGCGATTATCTTGGCGTCATCCGTATTAAAACCAAAGTTTTTTATTCGCCTCTTTGTTATTTTTTCACTAGCAATATTATGTCCAAAAAACCTATCCCTCTTGACACCATTTTTTACTTCGGTGGTTTTGCATTCGGGTTTACCTATGTCGTGAAAAAACATCGTGTAAGCAAGAAATTTTTGGGTATCTTTGTCTAAATCTATTGTTTGCTTGTTAATCTCTTCTACAGAGTGTAAAATATGGTTGAGTATGTCATAAATGTGCCAAGGGTTGTTTTGTTTGTTATCTTTGCATAACAAAATCTCCGGAATGTTAGTCTGCAAAAATTTAATGAATGCTGGGTCACTAAGTGCTAAGTTGAATTCCTCGACTACATGGCTAGACAACAAAATTTGGTTAAATTTATTTAACATATTGTTCCTTTTTTTTATATTATATCTAATGTAAAAATAGTATCTTTTGATATTGTATAACAAAAATAATCTAACTCTTTTTTAGGTTTGTATCATTTTTGTTGTGCACAAAGACTTTTATAAAGTTTTCATCTTCTTGCTCTAAAGGGTGGAGTAAATCTTTTGTCAAAAATATACCTTCCAATTTAAAGCCATGTTTTTTGTAAAAATATGGGGTGATACTTTTCCCTTTACCTGATGGGATACACCAACCTACAATGTTGGTCGCATTGTGTGCAAGTGCATATTTTTCGACGGAATCAAGCAACACAGAGCCTATGCCGACATTGAGTTTTGCATCATCTGTTATATATAAGCTTTGCAATAGAAGTTCATTACGTTCACTCCTGACAGTAAATTGCACAAATCCTACTGTTTGGTGTGTAAAATAGTCATAAGCACGAATTTGGTCGTAGCATCCCCAATCATACTTCCCTCTAAATCGCTTAAATTTTAAAACAAAAAGTTTGTCATCTTTTGATATCCTGCGTATCACTTTTGTATACCCTCTTTAAGTTAAGAATATATCACATTCTAGGTCAAAAATCAATACCAACTAAATATTTTTTTGAACAGCTCGTTTTTTTCGACACCAAAAACATGATTATTGCGGATAGTTTTACAAGTTTTTAGAATATAACAAACAAATGTTTAACACAATTTGATTTAATTAAAAAAAGCCTAACAACGTGACCTTTTAGGCTTTTTTATTACTAACAACAAAAGTATAGACTGTTGCGCAATTAATTTGTATTAATGGAACAACTCTTTTGTCTTTTGTTTGACTAGTTGTTTGTACTTTTCGACTCCTGGTTGGTCAAATGGATTGACATCTAGCAAGTATGCACCTGCAGCGGCAGCAACAAAAAAGAAATACACCAACTCGCCAAAGTTGTATTCGTCAATCTTATCGATATTGATCACAATGCTTGGAGTATTACCCATTGCATGTGCCGTCGCCACTTGGTCAAGTACTATCATATTGAGGTCAGCATAACTAATGTCTGCATTAGGTAATTTAAAATCATCCAAATGTTTGATGCGTAGAACAGTTTCAAAGATAATATCTTCGCCGTCTTGTAAATATTGACCAATAGAATGTAGGTTGGCAGTGTTAACATTGCATATAGGAAAAATACCTTTTTTGTGCTTGCCTTGGGTCTCACCAAAGAGTTGTTGCCACCAACTAGCAAGGTCACTAAGTTTGGGCTCGTATATTGTGAATGCATCTACCTTGTAGCCCTTGTGATACAAAATATCTCTAGCCACGGCATACTCAAGTGCCAAATCTATATTTTGCGACCAATCTCTAGCACCTCTTAGCATGTCATCTACATTGACGCCACATACGCACAAAGGAAGGACGCCTACAGGTGTCAACAACGAATATCTACCACCTATATTCTCAGGCATAGTTAGTAAGTGATAACCCTCTTTTTTTGCCACATCCAAAAGTGGACTACCCTTTTCGTTAGTTGTGATAATCACACGCTGTGGATACTTTTTGGGATAACGTTGTTTTGCATAATTTAACATAGTCTCAAATGCCAAACTTGGCTCGAGCGTTGTACCAGATTTGGAGATATAATTGATATAAAAATTTTTGTTGCCTAGATATTCAATCAAACTGCGCAAATATTCACCAGAAAGATTGTAGCCAGCAAAAATAACATTACGATCGTTAAAATCACTAAAATATTTGTTAAACGCCTTTTGGATAGACTCAGCCCCAAGATATGAACCACCGACACCAATCACTATCAATATAGAATGTGTAGAGTTAATCTTTTTGGCTAGAGCCTTGATATCTGCTAGTTGCTCTGGTGTAATAGTAGTATCTATATCAGACCAATCTAGCATGGGTCCATGTGAATGAAGTTTTGCCTTGATATCTTGTAATTTGTCTTTGTAGGCGTCCACCTCAGCCTTGGTAATATGCCCCGCTGAGTGAGTCAAATAGTCTATTGTAATCATTTAGCTACCTCTTATATTAGTATTACAGTGTCACCTTGTGTCCGACACAATGTGTAATAGCACTGCTTGTAACGACATCAAGTTTAGCACAAAAAAAGAACGTTGTCAAATGTTAACAACGTCCAATTCTACTGAGAGTAGAATTTTAGATTAAATAGTTTTTGCCAGACTGGATTTGGATTTTTCAATATTCTTGACAATCTTTTGTATTACTTTTTGTTTGTTTTGCCACCATTCTCTAGACCAAAGTCTCATGATATTCCACCCACGTGACTGCATAAACTCAAAGCGATAGACGTCACGTTCGAGCAACGAATCACTACTGTAAAAAGCCACATCGTCCAACTCTATACCCAATATGTAGCGGTCCAAATCTTTGTCATAGACACCCAATGAAAGTTTGTATTCGGCATGCCCAAGGTTGGCCTCCACTGTGTAGCCCAACTTTTCAAGTTCTTGTTTTACATCAAGTAATAGATTATTTTTCTCGTCATTCGTTTGGACTGTTTGCACCTGTTGCAAGTCTGACAAGATATAACCCACCTCTTTAATATTGTTATTGGACACAGCACGAACGTAACGAAGATATTTTTTGAGTAACTTTGGCCCAGCATTTTTGGTATTCTCGACATTCAACTCTTCTGGCTCTACACTGGTGATAACATAAATTTTGCGTTTTGCACGGGTAATAGCCACGTTTAGTCTATTCTCTCCACCCTCGAGTGAAAGTGGTCCAAATTGTGCCACCACTCTGCCATATTCGTTTTGAGCGTAACCTATACTAAAGATAATGATATCTCGCTCATCACCTTGCACGTTTTCAAGATTCTTAATAAACAAACTAATGTCTTCGCCATTTTCTTTGCGATTACACTCAGCCAAAAATGCATCTCTAAACTTAGGGTCACGTGCGCATTCTTCGTCAAGCATGTCCTCAATGTAGTTTTCTTGTTCTACGTTAAAGGTAATGATGCCTATTGTTTCGTTGTGTTTGCGTGTGGCAAAAATCTTTTTGAGAGTTTTCACCACTTGCAAAGCCTCTACTCTATTGTGTCTATCTACCCACTTGCCATCCACTTTGATTCGCTCAATTGGTTTTTTGTTGCCATTCTTGGAAATATTTGGTGCTATCTGTAGTTTGCCTTCATAAAATGCATAGTTCGAAAAGTTAATCAATTCTTCGCTTACACTACGATAATGGTATGTTAGATTTACACTTTGGTAACGAGATGTAGCCAAATCTAACAGACTCTCCACCTCGAGCGCCACCTGTGCGTTTTGACTAAGTGTGTCATCATCGTTGCCCATATATCTACGCACAAATGTCGCACTTGGACGCAATTGCTTGTTGTCTCCCGCTACTACAATATATTTGCCACGGAAAATAACAGGTAGAGTGTTCTCAATGAATACTTGAGACGCTTCGTCAAATAGAATAATATCAAACAACCCACTCTTGAGTGGCATAATGGTTGATACATTCTCTGGGCTTAACAACCAACAAGGGAACAACGTTAACAAAAAGTCACTGTAGTGTTCCATTAATTTGCGTATAGGCCACAAACCTTGTTGCTTAGATACTTGATACAAAAAATTCTTACTATCAGGATTGCCATTATAAACCTCAGTGTATCTCTTTGCAAATTGCTCTACGCACATATCTTTGACAACTTTCATTTGCTCATTATTAAGGGATATGATGCGATTACGTATGTTGTCAAAGTCCATTATTTTACCCAAAACGTCGCGGTGAAGGTCTTCCTCTTGCACTACTTCGTGATAGATTCGAATAGTTAAAAATTTGTCTAAAATGTTTTTGTACGAAGAGAGCGTGTTACTATTTTGATAAGCAAAATTAAGTATAGCAAATTCTACATCTGTGGTGTCTTGTACAGCTAAATTAATATCCCTAATCTCAATATAACTATCCAACGCTTTTAACAGCAAGCGCAAAAATATTGTGTTGCCGTTCAGCAAATTATCTATTGTCATCGTGTAGCCACGGTCATCCAAAACTTGCTTTAGGATATCATAATCTTTGACGTATTCCTGCACGGATTGTAAGGTTTTGTTAAAGTTTTCGTAAATTTCGTTTTCTTTTTGGGTCATTTGCTTTTTGACAAAAGGATAACTAAAAAAGAACACTTTGCTAGCATTTAGTTTTTTGTATAGTTCGGGATTATTTAGTCTTGCAATATATTTGACCAGCGGTCTTAAATCAGACTTGGAGTCCAAGTTGTTCTCTAGATAAAATGCCAGCATTTGTCTTGCGTTTGGATATTCGCCAGTATCAAAAGGAACAATACGTTTGGACACTACGCTACTAAGTAACATTCTCGCCTGATTGATTTGATGCGTATCCAAATTAGTACGGATATGGTCAACTAGCGGATTGGCGCGTTGTATCTCTAGATGCTTGTAGTACAAGTCCGCTTTGTTTTTCTCTTTTATGGTACGCATTGCATCGTGCAAGGTTGGATAATCGTACGACATCAGTTTTTTGTCATTTTGCATTGCACGTAAAATATCATAATCACTGCTCTGTTTACCAATAATCTTGGAGTTGGCGTACATCTGTTGTAAATTTAACCCAAACTTTGTCTTTGTAAACAACACATCACTTATTGCTTGTAGGTCGGCTACTTCTTTGTCAATTTTTTGTTGGATATCATCATAGTTGTCAACTACAATATTAAAAGGGCGACTCATAACGGCAGTATGAGCAGATTTGACATGTTCATAAAACTCCACTTTGTCTTTTTCGGCATCTGGTATCATGATTGCCTTTTGATTAAGAGTGCCTAGGCGGTTGTAGACAACATCTAGAGCACTTCGCTTTTGAGAGACGACTAGCACACGCTTGCCTTTGGCCATAGCATCAGATATAATGTTGACTATCGTTTGGGACTTACCAGTACCAGGAGGTCCAAACACCACCATGTTGCCCTTGGTGTTAAGTTCGTAAATAGCATGTCTTTGGGCATAGTCTAGATGGTTAATATTATATATCTTAGTATTTGGGTGTTTGACAGGTTTTAGGTTCTTTCCCTCTAGCAGTTCATCAATGGCGGTACTAGACAGTCTGCCTTTTTCGAGCCTAGTGTAATCGTTGTAGATATTATTTGCCAACGGAAAACGCCCCAAAACACAGAGTGGAGAAATGGTAAGCTCGTCTCCAGCATGAGCATCACCAAAATGGTTGTATGAGTAAGTTCCACCAGAAATAGTAGGCTTAATCTTTATACCAAAACTACGCAAGTAGTTAACAACGTCATCTACAGAATTTAGACCATAATCTACTAGGTTGTCATATTCTAGATTGAGGTCATCTAGCACGAGATTATGTTCTTTGGCGTATGCTAGAATAAACACTTTGTTCAATTGGATTGGCTCGTCGTGCTTTAATACAAGTTGCACAGTGTTTTCGTTGATAATCTCAATAACCACCGGAAACAACACTAGTGGTGCTTTGATCAGTAAATCTTTTTTGATGCTCCCTTGCACAAAAGGATACCCTACATACAACTCATATCTACCAGTCTCTTTGCTAAATTCCTCTAGGTCACGTTTTAACAAAGTAACGGCGTTGATTTGCGAATGTAGCACTTGCTCTTGCTCAACCTTGAGTTGTGCATTTATCTTAGCATCATCCTCAGCATCTAACAAAACTTTTGCATTGGGGTCATTAATGTTTTTGAGTTTTTTAAATTCGTATTGCTTGCGGACTTTGTCCATTAACTTAAAGTTGCGCGTAAGTGACTCTGTACTAGATTTGTCCAGTATAGTAAAACTCCTGCGCCTACCTTTCCACAAAAACTCTATAAATTCATCAAACTTATCAATACTATCCTCAAAGATTGCGCCTAAATCGTAGGCATATTTTTTGCTGACGTTTTTGGAATACAAACTTCGGTTGCGACCACTTATCTCTATCAATCTTTCACGATAATATTTGTAAATACTCTTCATACGTACGTCCTACCTTTTGCTTTTATTATACACTAATAATTTAGTTTTGTAAAATGTTGTTTTAATTATTTAATTAACGTTTTGCTTTTTGTTGACAAAACGCATAATATCAATTAAAATGAAATTAAATTTTTAATAAGGTGGGTTTTGAATATGAAAATTTTAGTTACTGGCGGACTTGGATTTATTGGATCACATACGGTAGTAGAGTTGTTGCAAAACAACTTTGACGTTTGCATCATAGATAACCTTGCCAACTCAAAAATGTCCACTGTTGACAACATAACTGCTATCACCAACAAAAAGCCAAAGGTATATTGCTTTGACGTCTGCGATAGCGCAAAAACAAAAGAAGTATTTTCTACTGAACGTCCAGATGCAGTCATCCACTTTGCTGGGCTAAAAGCAGTAGGCGAAAGTTGCGAAAAACCACTTTTGTACTACCACGTTAATATAGACGCCACTTTGTCAGTGCTAAATGCTATGGACAGTGTCCCAACGTGCAAATCTATCATTTTTGCTAGTTCGGCTACAGTCTATGGCGTACCAAACAGCCTACCACTTACCGAGACTTCGCCCATACAAGATGCCACCTCGCCATATGGCGAAACTAAAATTATTAACGAACGCATTTTGCAAGACTGGGCAAAAGTAAACCCACAAAAAAGTGCCATTATCCTAAGATACTTTAACCCTATTGGGGCTCATCCGTCAGGCCTACTTGGCGAAGACCCAAATGGTGTGCCCAACAACCTTATGCCTTATGTTACACGTGTAGCCACCAAACAAGCACCTTATTTAAAGATAAATGGCAACGACTATGACACACTGGACGGCACCGCTATTCGAGATTACATCCACGTGGTAGACCTGGCTAGAGGTCATGTTTTGGCACTCAACAAACTAAAAGATTTTAGAGGTGTGTACATCTGCAACTTAGGTTCGGGCAAGGGAACGTCAGTGCTAGAGTTAATCAACGCATACAAAAAAGCCACAGGAGTTGACTTTAAGGTGGAGTTTGGCCCAAAGCGTGCTGGCGACGTGCCAGCTAATTTTGCTAGCATAGACAAAGCAAAACGTGAACTTGGCTTTGAGTGTAAATACACTCTCGAGGACGCATGCAAACATGCATATATGTATCAACTAAAACATATCTAAGATTTTGTCATAACTAACAATTATTGACATACAATATAATTAACAAAAGACTAAATAAACATTTGCACAAAATTGTCAAAAAATGTTGTCCATTTCTTTGACACAAAGTCATAAATGTGCTAAAATGCAACTATAATAAAGAAAGGAGAAAAATTATGGCAAGTAAAAACGACTATTTTGGCATTAACTACATCGTCAGCCTAATCTTGGCTATCATCCCTGTTACATCATGGTTACTGGGTGCTGTTACAAGATTTTCAGAGGGCAAATGGGTTGCTGGTTTGATTCGTATTATTTTCGGATTTACCATTGTTTGGATTTTGGACATCATTTGGATGGCTTGGAAAAAACAAATTTGTCGTATCCTCCCTATTTAATCTATTAAATAGGCAAAATAAAAACACTCGCAAATTGCGGGTGTTTTTTGTTTTTGTTTTGTTTTATAAAATCTGTAGTTGTGTATATAGGCTATGAATTATTTTCTATTATAAACTTTTTTCTCAGAATCATAAACGAATTGCACGTCGTCTTCGTCTATGTCACCATAGAATGCTACAAATTCTTTGTATTCGTCAAGATTTTCTATACTTGCGATTCCATCATGCTCGTCATTAGTGTAAACTGGTGTGTTAGTAGCAAAATTGTAAGATGCTATTCGGCGAGTAAATTTATAAGTATCCTCTGTTTCATCAGTTTTGCCCATTCCAGTGTACTGCATTTCTACTGACGTTATGGAATTATACATAAAATTACCAGAGATAATAAGTTTAAAATTGTCTATACCCGTGCTGCTCTTATCGTTGCTACAATAGATAATTTCCAGATTACCTTCTGCATTTATATAAACACGCTCTTTAGCGATTATAGAATCACTCTCTGCAATTGCTGTAGGATTCTTATTAAACTCAGTAGTGCTCAAATTGAGTACAAATAATGCCTCATCCTTATTAATCTGTGAAAGTTGATTTTCTAGCTCATATAATGCACTGCCTGCATCGTCGCTTGCTTCTTCTCTTTCATTACTAATAGCCGTTTGTGTAGCAGATATAATCGAAGTTAGCGTATCCTTTGTCAAAGATTGAGTAATGGTAAACTCTTGCTCGGCAGAACCTGCCTTGTAGTTATCTGTAACAGCAGTGCTAACTACTACTTTATAGGTCCCTGCTTCTGTTGGTGCAACTGTCAACATCGTTTCCCCACTGTACCATGTTATAGAGATACTACCGTCAGAATCGGTAGAGATATCTTCCTCGGTCAAAGTAACTGCTGTGCCATCGTATGTCTTGTCTAGTGTTTTGTTAATTTTGATTGTCGTCTCTTTTTGACCACATGCCGTAAACATGAACATTACAGCCATTGCAGTGAGTGCAACCAAAACAACATAAAGTGTCTTTGTCAATGCGTTTGTCTTTTGCATTTTCTTCTCCTTTTTTGTTTGCTAGAACAATCATAGCCAAAATTACACAAAAACTTAAAAATTTAACAATTAATATAAACAAGAATTTTTAGTTTTTAACTTCAAAT
>ONVD01000031.1 GCA_900321185.1 uncultured Eubacteriales bacterium | reverse complement strand
CTTAGTTACGCCCAAATGCTTAGGTACGAGCATTCGGATATGGCAGACCTAGAGAGACAATTACAGTCAGTACCTACTGACAAAGGTATTTTGATAGTTACCGACGGCGTATTTAGTATGAGTGGAGATATTTGTAAACTTCCTGAGATTGTAGCACTCAAAAAGAAATATGGCGCAAGGTTAATGATTGACGACGCACATGGACTAGGTGTCATTGGTAAATGTGGTCGTGGTACTGGTGAATATTTTGGACTTGAGGACGAAGTAGATATCATCATGGGCACATTCAGCAAATCTTTGGCTTCGCTTGGTGGCTTCATGGCATCAAGTTTACCAGTTGTAGAATACACAAAGCACACATCTCGCCCATTTATCTTTGCAGCCAGCAATCCACCAGCATGTATTGCTGCCGCACTTGCTGCACTTAAGATTTTGGAAAGAGAACCAGAGAGGGTGACCAACTTACAAAACATTGCAGACTTTATGCGACAAGAATTAAAGCGTAACAATGTACCAGTTAAACCCACAAAAGACAAAGTTATACCTATCATACCTATCTACACTTATCGTGACCACCGCACATTGTTTGCTTGCAAAGCATTGTTTGACCGTGGCGTGTATGTAAACTCTGCTATCAGCCCAGCAGTACCAGTTGGCGAATCAATCTTGCGCACTAGTTACACTGCCACACATACAAAGGCCCTAATGACTGAGGCGGCAGACATCATTGGTGACGTCTTTAAGAATGAATTGCCTAAATTTGACAAACAATACCCAGATTTGAATTAACAAAAAGAACCTACTAACAAATAGGTTCTTTTTTATTAATTTCAAAACCACTCAGTCAACACATTAACTTTTTACTATATTATAAAAATTAACGTAACGCCAGGGTTAATGGTATACAACTCAATATCACCTAACAACTCAGGATATTGTTCTTCGTATCTGTTATGTTTTTTGGAAGTTGGCCACTCTTCGCCTTTGATATAATCTACAAACAAACCTTGTTTCTTTTTGAGCCTTAGCCAGTTGTTAAGTGCGTGTTTTATCTCTCCACCCACACCACTAGAGCCATATCCATGGATAACTTTCAACACACGTACACCCTCGCTCTTGCACCTACCTATCTCAATCTCTATGTTCGCGAGTGCTAGCTCCACTGTGGGCATATCTTGCTTTACGTTGTATATCCTATATTGCATAAATCTTACCTACCTTTTACATATTATATAACACCTATCCTTTTTACGCAACAAATTTTCCTCCCAAGTTTAACTCTTTTAGCAAAATATTGTACAAAATTTGTGTGAATATTACTTTGTTGTTAGACGTTTAAACAAGCGTAAAAAATACAAATAGCGTTAGCATCTTTTATCTCAAAGCATGTTTACTACAGCCTATACATAAAACAAAAATAAGACTGTCAAAAGTCTTATTTTTTACTGTCAAATTGTAGATAACAATTATTTGAGTTCAGCGTCAGCACCAGCTTCTTTGAGTTTTGCAACCAAAGCTTTAGCATCGTCAGCAGGCATACCCTCTTTAATTGTCTTTGGAGCACTCTCAACAAGAGCTTTAGCCTCAGAAAGTCCAAGACCAGTTGCCTCTTTAACAGCCTTGATAACGTTAACCTTGCTTGCAGTTGCAGACAAAGCCTTCAAAACTACGTCGTAGTTAGCCTTTGCCTCTTCAGCAGCGGCAGCAGGAGCGCCAGCAGCAGCAGGTGCAGCAGCAGCAACTGCTACAGGAGCAGCAGCACTAACACCAAATTCTTCCTCCATTTTCTTAACTAAGTCGCTTACTTCTACCAAAGTAAGACCTTTGATTTGCTCTAACAATTCATCAATTTTTGCCATAATAAATCTCTCCTTTTTGATAATAAATTAGTTTTGTTTTGTCGCAACAGCATTCAATGCTATTGTCAACGCACGAGTAGGACCACTCAATACTGAGCACAAGTTTTGTGCAGGTGCACGAAGCATGCCCATAAGTTTTGCAATGAGCACATCTTTGCTTGGTAGGTCTGCCAATTTCTTGATTTCAGCATCATCCACATATTTTTTGTCAACTAGACCAAACTTGATAACAAGCGAAGTCTTTTTGGCAACATCATTGAGGATTTTTGCAGCGTCAACTTCGTTGTCATAGTTAAACGCAACAGCGAGTGTGCCTTCGAGTTTGTCATCAAAGTCATGAATATTTAGCTTGTCTAATGCTAGTTTAACAAGATTGTTCTTGTATACATGATACTCACAGCCCTTGGCTCTAAGGTCATTACGCATCTTTGAAACATCTGCGACATTAATACCGCGATAGTCTACAAAAATAACACTGACAGCTTTATCCATCTTTGATGTGATGTCATCTACAATGCCTTTCTTGATTTCTAAATTTTTTGACATCTCGACTGTAACCCTCCCAAAAATATTCTAACAAACAAAAATCCTATGCCAAAATAAGCATAGGAAAACAACCGTTTGTCCACAACTTACCTCGGCAAGAATATTTAAGTCGTATCGACTCTTGCTGTCTTTGGCTAAGATTTTATTTAGTTAGTGATATTAGTATACAACAATAAATGCCTTTTGTCAACTGTTTTTTTGAAAGTCTTTGTAGATTCGTCAACTATCTTTTGTAACTTTTCTTAAAATTTTATAAAAAAGAGCGCCAAAGTTATGTTGTCTAAGCATAATTGCCAAAATAATTGTATTGATAAATTCGTTCTATTTTTTCTTGTTTGTCATAAAAATTAAGCAAATTGTCCCTAAACTTGTTGACATCATCTTGCGTTAAGGTGTCATCCAGCACTACAAAATCCTGAAGGTTGGCAGTAAAAATGCCCTTTATGTACATACCTCTTTGTGACGAGACAAACACAGTGTTTGCTATATCATCACTAAAAATACTGTAACCCTGTGTCAAAGATTTGTTGTAACTGAGGTTAAACAAATCACATATGGTTGGAAATATGTCATATGTGCTACAATAAGTATCATTCACTGCTGCAGGTAACTCATCGTTATATATTATGCAAGGCAAATGATTGGCCTCTATATTTGAGTATTCGTCTTTCACAATTCCCTTAATCTTGTAGCACAAATCATCGTAATAAGCATTGTGGTCAGCAAACATAACTACCGTGGTATTATCTAACAACCCTTTTTGTTGCAAGTTTTCAAAAAGATTTTGGACCATTTTGTCAGTATCCATTGTAAAAGCCTTAAATTGCTTGTATTCTTTTAGCACACCTTTGTCGGTTGGAATGACCAAATCTGTTTTGTTTTTGACATAATCTACATATTCATCGAAATGGTCATCAACATATTGCAAGTTATCATATATTCTTGGGTTGTCAAACTCATATGACCCATGCGTTGAGATTGTAGTGTAAAAACTAAAGAATCTTTTATCTGTTGGGACAAAGAGATCAATCATATTGTCAATGTATTCACTGTCCAAAATCCAATCGTTCCACTTTGTTGATTTTTGCTCTAAGGTACAATCTTCCAAAGCGTACACATTGTCAAAACCAAGTGCCGAGTTGACATTTACGCGGTCATAAAATGTTTTGAGGTATCCGTGGAAATAATTCGCCTCTATCTCTGTGGACCCATCTCCATCATGTTTAAAGAGGTTTGGTAACGAATATGGCATATCTAACCCGACAGTGTGATAATAACTACTATACAACTTGCCATTTGCAATGTGTGATGAAAGTGAAATATCTTCACTTACGTTTGTCTTGTTTTTAGCGTAAAATGAACTCATATACTGTGCACCATCATATTGACCCGTGGCCATTTGATACAAGAACGGTGTGTATATTGGGTCAATAGCAAAACGGTCAAAACTTTCGAGCATCAAGATGATTAGGTTGTCGCCCTTAGCAATCCCACTGTACTGTGACGAGGCAAGATAATTTTCACCTTCACTAACAAAACTTGCAACTTTTTGTTGGTCTTCTTCACTCATTTTGCCACCACCAAAAAGCAAGTCACAAGTGTTTTTTAGATAATATCCATAAGTGCCAAATTTTTGCAAAGACACAGATTTTATATACATATTATCCCACATATCCTCATCATCAATCGTTGTACTAGCACTTGCTGTTTTTTGTGCCTCAGCATTCAACTTAATTGTATTGACACCAAAATCAAACATTCCAGCGCCAATTATCTGAAAGCCCAAAATAGTTGTAAGTAGCAAAGCGATTTTTGATTTTCTTGGCAAAGATGCCTTAAATATAGTTTTTTTGCTAAGAAAAACACAAAGCACTATAAATGTTATCCAAACAAATAAGTTTACAAAAATACTGGGGATATTCAAAAACTCAAATTCAAAGGCATTTTTACCTTCTTCACCAAGGCCCATCATAGATATGCTAAAAACATCTCCAAACACACTATAAAATGTTGCATTGGTGATATTCAGCACAACTTGAATCAGTAAAAAGAAAGACGCAAAACCTATCCACCAACCACCACCTGTTTTAAAGAATGACAACACTCCACACAAAAAGACAATGACAGCCAAGTCAAGCACAAAATAGATTGGCATAATCCCTAAATTTAGAGTTACAAAATTTACCATTTCCAAAACTAATGCAAACACTAAAAATAGGATTGGGAAAATCCATTCACGACCATACCATTTTTTACTCTCTTGTTTTTCTAACATATTATCTTTACCTTTTTTGGAATAACACTTAATTCAAAATCTGTAGATTCACCATGTTCACCATCTTGGTTGATTGTCATGTAATTTTTGACTTTCGCACAACTAATGCTTGCAACCTTTGTGTGTGAATTGTTTTTAATCTTGTCATACCCAAACAAAAACATTTTGACTATGCGCAATTTTGTCAAAAACGACACATGCTTTTTTTTGCTTTTTTCGCAAAACAAACATACGTCTACTTTCCCGTCATCAAGCACTGCGTTTTTGTTGAATTTGAAGCCTGCAACACTTTTTGAATTAATGAACAACGCCAAAGCCACTTTGCCAGTATAGCATAGTTGTTGACTATCAATTGTTAGGTCAAATGTTTTGCCAGCAAAAGCATCCCTTATGCCATCAAAAAAATAAGCAAGCCAACCCAACCGCCTTTTTTTGGATTGATTGGAAGAATACGAACTCGATGTAAAAATCCCCATACCGCAAACATAAATGCAATAACTTTGATTGATTTTCATCAAATCATATTCAAACACTCTCCCCCTCAAAATTATGTCCAGTGCCTTGTTTACACTTTTAGGGATACCCAGAGTGCGTGCGACATCATTGCATGTACCACTTGGAATGTAACCAATGCTTGGGGTGTTATCCTTGTCGGCAAGTGCATTTACTGCCTCATTTAATGTGCCGTCACCCCCAGTCAAAACAATGGTGTCATATTGTTGATATTTTTCATTTAGAATATCGGTCAAATGACCTTTATATTGAGTTTCAACAAAATCCACGACATCAAACTTTTGCCTAAGCTTTTTGATGATAACATCATTATGCTTGTCCTTTTTACCACTCATGGGATTACAGATATACAAACAGTCCATAATTTTTTATTATAATGTTTTTAACAATGTTTGTCAACAATCTAATAAAAAAGTAGTAAAAAATAAAAAGGCAAAAACTTGCCTTTAAAAAAATGTCATCAATTTTGAATAAAATTTTGCCTAGCCATTATTATTACTAAGTTAACAAAAAAGAGATAGTTTTGCATATCTCTTTTTTATTTGGTCAATGGGCTAGCTTCGTCTAAACCAATAGTTTTGGCTACCGCCTTGCTACCCCTTGGTTGTTTGGTACGGGACTTTTTTAAATCCCTTTGTTTGTTAATCTGAGCATCCATTTTGCTCACAGCATCAGCAAAACTCTTTGATGCCGTGCTCGAACTCGCACTAGATGAATAACTTTTTTTGTCAGTATCTAGGCGCATTGTTACATCACAAAGTCCGCTATTTTTGATTTTGTGAAAGGCTACTTGCAAGACCCCATTATCTCCAGCAACCTTGCCAAACTGTCTGTCGGCTTGCTTTTGGATAGTGTTCTCATCAAAGCTATTACTTTGCATACTGGTCTCAAAATTTAAAATATTAACTTGCATAGGCATATCCCTCCAATTATCTTTTATGCTTTAAGTATACAAAAAACATTCAAAAAAGTCAAACATTCTAGCGTAAATTTAAAATATTTTTGATTTACTACTATATCTTTGTACAATAACAAAAAGGCACAACATATAGTTGTGTCTTTTGCATATTGCTATCTAATTTGTGTCTATCATAATCTTTAGAGCGTTGTCCACAGCATCAACTGTAACCTTTGCGCCACCATCAATCTTTTTGGACAATATTTCATCTGCAAGTTTATCCTCTATCTCATGTTCAATCACACGTCTTAGAGGTCTTGCACCCCACTCTATATTGTATCCTTTGTCTACAAGGTACTTTAGAGCATTTTCGGTAAACTTGAGTTCTACGCCACGTGGTTTTAACTTGTTGGCTAATTTTGTTATGAGCAACTTTGCCACACGCGCAAGCTCTGGTTTTGTAAGTGACCTAAATACCACTATCGAATCAATACGGTTTAGAAACTCTGGTTTAAATTTGGATTTTAAGTTACTATTCAAGATACCCTCTGCCTCGCTATCTAGTCTAGAGATTTCTTCGGGAGTGCTTGCATTTTGGTATTTGACTCTGTTTGCACGATATTCTGGGTCATCTACACCACAGTTACTTGTCATTATGATGATAGTATTCTTAAAACTTACCACTCTACCATGACTATCCGTCAGCCTACCATCATCCATGATTTGTAACAAAATGTTAAAGACATCTGGATGAGCCTTTTCAATTTCATCAAACAAGATAATAGAGTAAGGTTTGTGTCGAACTTGTTCGGTCAACTGTCCACCGTCTTCGTGCCCTACATATCCAGGAGGTGAACCTATGAGTTTACTTACAGAATGCGCTTCCATATATTCGGACATATCAAGACGGATAATTAAATTTTCGTCATCAAACATAGCCTCAGCAAGTGCCTTGCTTAGCTCAGTTTTACCTACGCCAGTAGGCCCTAAGAACAAGAATGTACCTATAGGTCTATTAGGGTCTTTTAGTCCTGCGCGAGCACGTCTTATGGCTTTGCTAACCGCTACTACTGCTTGGTCTTGCCCAATCACTCTTGCGTGTAACAAATTCTCAAGTCCTAGCAGTTTTTCACGTTCACTCTCCGTTAATTTGGTTACGGGAATATGTGTCCATTTACTAACAACGTTAGCGATATCTTCAACCCCAACAGTAGGAATATTAGTTTGTCTAGAGATATCATATTTGTTTTTCATTTCCTCTATTTCATCGTTTACTTTCTTAATCTCGTCACGAATTGAGGCCGCCTTTTCAAAGTTTTGTGCTACAATAGCCTCTTTTTTATCGTTTTCGAGACGGTTTAATTCGTCTGTCTTTAGTTTTATAGGATTTGGTGTAAGGCTTCCACTAACTTTGGCTTTTGCACTAGCCTCATCAATTAGGTCAATGGCTTTGTCTGGCAAACTACGGTCCATAATATATCTGTCACTAAGTGTCGCCGCTGCCGTGATTGCCTCGTCACTTATTTTTACCTTGTGGAACGCTTCATAAGTATCACGCAAGCCTTTAAGGATTTGGATAGTCTGCTCTACTGTCGGAGGATTAACCATCACAGGCTGAAATCTTCGCTCAAGAGCCTTGTCCTTTTCGATAAACTTGCGATATTCGTCGGTCGTAGTTGCCCCAATAGTTTGCAACTCTCCACGTGCCAAATATGGCTTGAGCATATCCGCTGGACTAATCTCGCCCTTGTCACCACCTGCTTCAGCCAATGTGTGCAATTCGTCAATAAAGACAATGATGTTGCCGTTTTGGATGATTGTGTCGATTGCATCTTTTAGTTTTTGCTCCATAGCACCACGGTATTGAGTACCCGCCATCAACGAACCAAGTTCAAGCGAAAAGATAGTTTTGCCTTTCAGCTCGTCAGGTACTGTACCATTAACGATCGCTAACGCAAGCCCTTCGACAACGGCACTTTTACCAACGCCCGCCTCACCAATCAGTACAGGGTTATTCTTTGTCTTTCGACACAAAATCTCAATCACTCTTGCGATTTCGTCATCACGACCAATGATTGGGTCAATCTTGTGGTCTCTTGCCTTTTGAGTAAGGTCTGTACCCATATCCAACAGTTTTTTTGGAAGGGTAGAATTACTCTGCTCTTTTTGTTGTTCGGTTGGATTTTCCTCTTCATAGGCACTTAGGTTGTCATTACGCAATGCCTCTAGCACTTTACCCCTAAGCTCTACGACATCTACACCCAAGCCACGTTCTAGCATAGTTACAGCCATACAATCACTGCTAGATAGCAGTGCCAACATGACATGTTCGGTCCCCACAAAAGACTGTCCAAGCTTCATTGAGATAACTTGTGCCGCACGTAAAATCTCTTTTACACGTGGCGTGAGTTCTATCTCCGAAAGGTTGAGGCTTGGTCCTTTTGGCACACATTCATCAAACAGTTGTAGGTAGTTCGACTGTGTTACACCATATTCACGCAAAAGTTTTGCAGACAAACAATCTTCCACAGAGATTATACCAAACAACAAATGCTCTGTTGCTAGGTTTGTGTGACCAGATTTTGTTGCTAGCTCGCCCGCGTTTTGCAATACTTTTTGAACAAGTTTTGTAAATCCATTAGTTTGAAACATATTTTTGTCTCCTTTTAAATTATTTATTGAAATTGAAATTAAGTCAACTATTTTTAGTTATTGTTTTTGTCGTTTTTTTCGAGTTTGTTGATTTGTTTTTTTAATTTTTCAGCATCCTCAAATCTTTCTTCCTTGACAGCGCATTTGAGTTGTTCTTTTAGGCTATTTAGGTCTGTTGCGAGTGGAATATCTTTATTAATGTCATCTTTTAACGAAATCTTATCTGGCATGTCGTTAGTTAGCAACACTTCGTTTATCGCTGGGTCTACTACTTCATGCAAATATTTGTAACATTCACTGCAACCTAGTTTGCCATTCTTTAAAAAGTCCTCAGAGGTACAGCCACATTTTGGACAACGCAAGATACGCTTTGCTTTTTGTGGCTTAAATGATATAGGAAAATCAAAAAACTCACCAACAGACGCCAATGTCATTGGCATAAAATCTAGCTCTTCTCGAAAACTAGATGCACAGTCACTACACAAATGATGCTCTACTTTGTTGCCATTCACTATTTCTATTGAGTGGTATGTGGCCACTCGCCCACAATTATCACATCTCATTTTATTTTCCTCCTCTTTCTATCTTGTCTATTATCACTTGCCTCAGAATGTTGGCGCGCAGTTTGTTTTCTAGCTTAAAAGGGTTGCTAAGCGTATTGTGACTAATCACAACCTTTAGCATATCCGCTTCGTCTTTGGTAAAAAAACCTCGACTTTCGAGTTCGTCTACCAAAGACTGCCCTGTACGCACATCTGTCTCACCAGCATCTCCAAGGTGCTTTAGCACGTTGTTTAACCATTCGTCATTTGTTGATGATGCTCGCTGAATGGTGATATATCCACCACCACCTCGTTTGCTGTTGGTTACAAACCCATGCTCGTAGTTAAACCTAGTGGTCAAGACATAATTAATCTGACTAGGTGCTACATTAAAAAAATCCGCAAGGTCGTTCCTGCTAATATCTAGACTAGGGGAATCCCCCATCGTCTCCCGCAAAAACTCCTCTATTGCATCTGACATATTAGACATTTTACCACCTCGAATTCTTAATGTTTGACTTTCTTTGACCTTTATATTATATACCAGTCTATACGCTTTGTCAAGAGATTTTGTTAATTTTTTTTATAATTTTGCAAAACACCGTAAAATATCATCTACACTACATATAATAAGTATGCCAAAACAAATACTTTTTAGGATTATTTTTATTTTTTACACTTATTTAAGTTGAAAAAATCAAAAAAATATGTTAGACTATAATATATGCTTGCGTGGCTCAGTTGGTAGAGCAGCTGATTCGTAATCAGCAGGTCATGGGTTCAAGTCCCATCGCAAGCTCCATTTTCCGTCTAGTCAACGCATTGCTTTTATGCTTCGTTGACCT
>ONVD01000036.1 GCA_900321185.1 uncultured Eubacteriales bacterium | reverse complement strand
CAACTTTATGTTGGTTGTTTTTTATTTTTATCTAAAAAATGTTTGTATTTTTTTAAGTTTTGTGTTAGTATGTATCTAAGGGGGTGCTGTATATGGAACGAACAAATTTGGCAAAACTTTATAAAATCATGTTAAAGTTAACTGCTTTACATTATCGAGAGCAACTTTACTCAATTGTACCTAACATTGATATGTACAAAGACTCACAAGTTATGGAGTTAGCGCATGCTCTTAATACTGGTGTTGACTTAAAGAAAATAGAGGATCCAGTGTTATCCAGCACTCAAATGAGACAAATTAGGGAAGATGCAGAATTTGGTACTATCCTTGTTAATGTAAATTATAATGAAGAATTGGATGACATTCGCTCGTTTAGGTAATATATTATTAATATAAAAAATCTCACAAAATTGTGAGATTTTTGTTTGATGTAATTTATTATGGTGCCGAAAGTCGGACTCGAACCGACACGAAATTTTCATTTCGAGGGATTTTAAGTCCCTTGCGTCTGCCAATTCCGCCATTTCGGCATAACAAGAAGTGGAGGCGCCACCCAGATTTGAACTGGGGATGAAGGTTTTGCAGACCTGAGCCTTACCACTTGGCTATGGCGCCATATAAAAAATGGAGCGGGAAACGAGACTCGGACTCGCGACATTTACCTTGGCAAGGTAACGCTCTACCAACTGAGCTATTCCCGCAAAAATGGTGGAAGTTACGGGGCTCGAACCTGTGACCCTCTGCTTGTAGGGCAGATGCTCTACCAGCTGAGCTAAACTTCCACTTACATTGTCCACGTTAAGTGAACAACAATATGATATCAAACTTTTTGATAAAAATCAAGTGTTTTTATCTAATTTTTTTTATTTTTTTAAAAATCAATTAGTTTATACTTTTAATATCTACCAAATACGTGTGAACATATTTACTTTTGCTAACAAATTGTTTTACATAAAACAAACAATGTGTTATCATATAATTATATTCAATATTTGAGATTTTTGTATACATTTTAGGAGCGCACAAAGTGATTGTTTTGGGTATAGACCCAGGATATGGGTTGATTGGTTATGGGGTGCTTGGTAAAACAGGCAACAAGATAGAGGTGATAGATTATGGTGCAATCTCTACACCTAAGGATATGCCCATGTCCAAAAGGTTAGAGATAATCTACGATAGCATGCTGATGCTAATTGACAAATACAAACCAGTAGAAGTCGCAATCGAAAAACTTTATTGGGGGCGTAATATTACAACGGCCATTCCTGTAGCACAAGCAAGAGGTGTGATTATTCTTGCGCTACAACAAAGGGGCGTGAAAATTTTTGAATATACCCCTCTGCAAGTAAAGAGTGCTTTGACTGGTACAGGTAGAGCAGAGAAAGCACAAGTGCAGTATATGGTCAAAGCGTTACTAAATCTAGAGAAAATCCCTCGTCCAGATGATGCTGCCGATGCGCTTGCCATGGCAATTTGCCATACACAAACGAATCACAAGTTGATATCGTACTAATATTGACCAAAAGGATATTGTTATGATAAATTTTGTAAAAGGTGTTATAGTAGAAAAACAAGAGAATGAAGTTGTCATAGAGTCTAATGGAGTAGGGTTTGAGATAAATATTTCAACCAATGCTAGTCTTGCTTTGCCCCCCATTGGGCAAACTACCTGTGTTTACACATATCTTAATGTTCGCGAAGATGAAATCTCATTATTTGGTTTTGTGGATAAATTGGAGCGTGAGGTATTTAAAAAACTTTTGTTAGTTAATGGTATAGGACCAAAGTTGGCGATATCCATATTGAGCGGTATTACCGCATCCGAACTTACTGTAGCAGTCGCTTCGCAGAGAGTAGATATGCTAAAAGGTATTAAAGGTGTTGGCACAAAGATTAGAGAGCGTATAATTCTCGAATTAAAAGAAAAAATGGACCTTTCGACTGTTCAAAACGTTAGTTTGCAATCTAGTCTATTTGACAAACCCACTGTTAACGACATTATGCAACAAACTATTAATGTCTTGTGTGATTGGGGCGTTAACAGTAATGTGGCACAAGATGTAGTCACTAGGTCTTATATAGATGGGGACACCTTAGAAACTTTGTTGGCAAAATCATTTAAAACATTAGGTAGGTAATAATGGAAGAAGATTTACAAAGATTTGTTACAAGTACAAAAAGTGATATAGACAATGAGATAGAGACATCTCTTAGACCAGCGAACTTGTCTGAATATGTGGGTCAAGATAAGTTTAAGAACAGTTTATCTATATATATAGAGGCTGCAAAAAAACGTAAAGATGCGCTTGACCATGTCTTATTGTTTGGACCACCAGGTTTGGGTAAGACGACATTAGCACATATCATTGCCGAAGAAATGGGTGTGCAAATAAAAGTTACTAGTGGCCCAGCTATCGAAAAAACTGCCGACTTGGCTGCCATATTGTCAAATCTAGAAAAAAATGACATTCTATTTATTGATGAGATACATAGGCTGTCACATAATATAGAAGAGGTCTTGTATCCAGCAATGGAAGATTTTGCTCTTGACTTTGTTGTTGGTACTGGTCCAGCGGCAAAGAATGTTAGGTTGCCTTTGCAACATTTTACACTGATTGGAGCTACAACTCGTGCGGGTATGCTCACTGGTCCACTAAGAGACCGATTTGGCATTCTTGGTAGGCTTGAACTTTATGACCCAGAGTCACTCTCCAAAATTATTTCACGTTCGGCGCATATATTAAAAATTGACATAGACAATGAGGCATTATTGCAAATAGCTAAGTGTAGTCGTGGAACACCAAGAATAGCCAATAGATTATTAAAGCGTGTGCGTGACTATGCCCAGGTGGTAGGTTCGGGTAGCATAACTGGAGACGTGGCACGACAAGCATTAAAAATGATGGAGATTGACAACTTGGGACTTGATGCTGTCGACCATAGATTGTTGTTAGCTATTATAGATAAATTTAATGGTGGCCCAGTTGGATTGGATACGCTTTCTGCCTCTACGGGCGAAGAGTCTAGCACTATAGAAGACGTTTATGAGCCATATTTAATGCAATTGGGCTTTATTGCTAGGACTAGCCGAGGCCGTGTGGCTATGCCACTTGCTTATGAACACTTGGGTCGCAGTCTAGATGTCGAAAAACGTAAGGATTTGGAAAATTATGCCAAGCAACCGAATATTGAGTAATACTAGACACAAAATACATTATTTTACTTGCTAAGTTTGTTAAATTATATTATAATAAATCAATATGCTTTATAAGGAGAATAATATGTTAAGTTTATTAGGTGCAGAAGGTAGTACTTCTTTTTGGTCGCAATACGGCCTGTTAATTGTATTGCTTGTTGTGTTGGTCGCATTTATGATTTATAGTAGCATTCGTCGTAAGAAATATGATGGCCAAGTACAAAACTTGTTGGATAATCTCAAAGTTGGGGATCATGTCAAGACATACAGTGGTTTTTATGGCAAGATTGTTTCAATCCGCGAAACTACAGATGGCAAGGTTGTTTTAATCGAAATGGGTGAGGGCGACAAAAAAGGATATATCGAGGCTGATATCAATGCAGTTATGGGTATAGACAAAAAAGAAGACATAACTTATGATGTAAATGGTAATGTTATTTCGCCAACTCAAGAGAACGCTGTTGCAGAAAATACAACTGCAGATTCTGAAAAACCTGCCAAAAATACATCAACTGTCACTGCGGATGAAAGTGTTGTAGATAACACAGATGAAGTTTCGGCTACAGATACACCAGAACATACTTCTACCGCTGACAAGTTGCGTGCAAAAAAAGAAAAAAAGAAAAAGACCAAAGAGGATAAATAAAATATTGTGCATAAGCACAATATTTTATTTATTATTACGACACAACTAGACAATATTTGGCTTTATATTTGTTAGTTAGTTGTTTGTTTTTTTGTTAGGATATTTATTGAGTTTATCAAAAGCAAGTACAATCGTTTGGTGTATGATTAAAAAAACTACAAACGTTGCATGCATGCGTGTGGATGAGCCTTATTTTCTCAAGCTAATGCATATTATTCCTGCAATTATCCCCATGAGCGTTCCAAATAGTATATCATTGAGCAAACTTAAGTTGAACGTAAAAGAGCCATCTAAAATAGAGAATATCAAGAATGCCATGATAGTGAACAGCAGACCAATCACGCCACCCCAAAGCCAGCCTTTATTTTTGATTTTTTTACCAAACACAAAACAGCCACAAAGTATACTTAGAGCTTTGATTACTTGATTGATAGGCTGAATGGCATTGCTAGATATATCTGTGTATTTTATAATAAAGGCAAATATTAATATCGCAAGTAGTGCAAAGGATAATGCCCAAAAAACGCCTTTTGTAAGTTGTAGTATTATACTGCTTTTTGAAATGGTTGTAGGATTGTTCGCCATAATTACCTCGTTTTAGTATTGTTATTAGTTATTTTTATGACTTCTGCTAGAGTAATATGCTAAATTTGTGCAAAACTTTGTTGCCAACAAAGATTAAGTAGCACTTTGTCGTCAATAATTATCTAAAAACCACGGCAAATTAATTGACGAAAACTGAATTCTATTATATAATGATTAGTAACTTTGAAGGAGCAGATGTTAATGAATAAACCAACAGCAATCAAAAGATTTGTGATGACTATTATATTCGTTATTATTGGTTTTGTGCTGACATTTTGCCAGTTTAACATACCATTTACTAACTATACTTACAATGGCTTTGTCAATTCTATCAAACTCGGCCTTGACCTAAAGGGAGGCATTGTCGCTGTATACGAGGCCTCTGCGACAGAGAATTCGGATGTTAGTTTTGATGATGCATTACAAGCAACTAGGACACGTATCTACAATATGATTACCAAAGACTACAGTGAGGCTCAAGTCTCTATCCAACAAGGTAATCGTATCCGTGTAGAGGTACCTGATGTGTCCAACCCCGAACAGATTTTTGATAGTATTGGTAAACCTGCCAAGCTAGAGTTTAAACTTGAGAATAGTACCGATGCTGACGCTGTTTTAACTGGTAGTAATATTGAGGATGTCTATGCTAGTTATGATAGTAATAGTGGTGAGTGGGGTGTATCTGTAAAGTTCGACGCAGAAGGTGCAAAGACTTTTGGTGAAGTGACCAGTCAACATGTCAATGACAACCTTTATATTTTTGTCAACAACGAGCTGATTAGTTCAGCTACTATCAAAGAGGCAATTACCGGTGGTACAACATTTATTAGCGGTAACTATACAGAGAGTTCTGCTGAGCAGTTCGCTACTCAAATTATGAGTGGTACGTTTAGTGTTCAACTTACGTTGCTTGAGAACAGTGTCATTAGTGCAACGCTGGGTGAAGATGCTCTAAGGTACAGTATTATTGCTGGTATTGTTGGTTTGATTTTGATATTTGCTTATATGATTTGGCGTTACAAAATGATGGGTGTTATCGCATCATGTTCTTTGTGCGTATACGTATTATTGATGTTATTCTTCTTGCAAGCAATTCCAGGCATTCAATTAACTTTGGCTGGTGTTGCTGGTATCATCCTATCAATTGGTATGGCGATTGATGGTAACATTATTGTCTTTGAGCGTATCAAAGAAGAGTATGCTAGCGGAAAGCGTATCCAAAATGCTATCCAAGCAGGCTTTAAAAAAGCAACCCCATCTATACTTGACTCTAACATAACTACAATTATTGCAGCCATCATCTTGTGGATATTTGGTACTGGTTCGATACAAGGTTTTGCTATTACATTGCTAATTGGTTTGGTACTCAGTGTATTTACAAGTCTTGTGTTGACAAGGGGATTTATGGCACTTTATTATCCATTTAATAGTGCAAAACCAAAGCCATATGGACTATCTAGGGAGGTGACAACAAATGCAAAATAAAATGCAACAAAAGTTAAACAATTTTAAAGCTAGCCGTTGGACAAAATATTTTTTGTCGTTTAGTGTTACATTTTTGGTAATAGGGTTGATTGTCTTTTGTGTACTTGGTTTTAACCTAGGTATGGACTTTACTGGTGGTAGTACTTATGAGGTGGCTGTAGGTGATGTTGACAAGTCAGAGGTTGACACATTAAAAAATGAACTTGGTCAAGTCGTTGCAAATGAGAATATATCTTATGTTATATCTACCAAAAATTCTGGTGAAGATATGGTGCTAGAGATTAAGTGTCAAACTCAAGACCCAGATGTGCAAGAGACATTATTAACTAATTTATCGAATGCTACGACATATACAGTAACTAACACAGGTTTCCAAGGCGCAACAACTACAAGTGAAACTCTTACGAATGCGTTTATTGCGATATTTTTGGCTTTGATTGCTATGTTAATATATATTGCTATCCGTTTTGAATTGATTAGTGGTGTATCAGCACTTGTGGTATTGTTCCATGATGTATTGATGATGTGCGCTTTTGTTATAATATTCCGCGTAGAAGTAAACGCTTCTTTCGTGGCGGCAATTATTACAATCTTAGGTTATTCTATCAACAACACTATCATTATTTTCGACCGTATTAGAGAAAACATGAAGATGCCTAATTATCAAGATTTAGCACCAAAAGAGATTGCAGATTTATCTGTAAGACAAACTTTGAGGCGTACAATCAATACAGCTTTAACAACAATTTTGGCTGTATTCTTGTTGGCAATTATTGGTGTGGCAAGTATGCGCGAGTTTGTATTGCCAATCTTAATTGGATTGATTGTGGGTACCTATGCCAGCATATTCATTTCACCACAGATTTGGGCTTATTTGATGTCAAGGTCCAAAAAACTGGATAAAAAGCGTAGACAAAAGGCTGTTGCTGTAGAAACATCTACAACGAAACCTCAAGTGATTGAGGCAGAGGCAACGCCTGTTAAATAACAATTGTAAGTGACCCTCCTAAATTTTTAGGGGGTCATTTTGTAAAAAAGGAGACCCATATGGAATTTCGTCAGATAGCGACAGCAAAAAATATAGATGACCGACAAGTCCAAAAGATATGTCAGCAATTTAATGTGTCATCCGCTGTGGCAAAACTTCTGTTGATGCGAGGTGTTGATACCGAACACAAGATTGAGCAATTTCTTCATCCCAGTCTAGACCAACTAAATGACCCATACAAGTTTGAAAACATGCGTGCGGTTGTTCAACGTATTAGGCAAGCCATCGAACAACATCAGCGTGTGTTGATATTTGGTGATTATGATGTTGACGGCATTACTTCGACGTATATACTGTTTGATTACCTTACATCAAAAAGTGTATCCGTAAGTACGTTTTTACCTAATAGGTACACTGATGGCTATGGTTTGACTATTAATTCTATTGACAAAGTAGTAAAGGCTTATCATCCGCAGTTGATTATTACTGTCGATTGTGGTATTAGTGGTCATGACGAAGTGGAGTACATAAAAGCGCAAGGTATAGATGTGATTGTTACTGACCATCATGAATGTCCTGAAAATTTGCCAGAATGTCTAATCTTGGATGCAAAACGCCCTAATGAGCCTTATCCTTTTAAGGAACTATGTGGTGCAGGCGTTGCTTTTAAAGTTGTGGAGGCATTGGAAGGGCGTGATTTTGTGCAAAAGTATCTGCCAGTTACTGCGATTGCTACAGTATCCGATATTGTTCCACTGTTGGATGAAAATCGTGCTATCGTTTCACTAGGATTGAGTAAAAATCTAGATTGTTTTCCAGTTGGAATTGCAATGCTAGCAAAAGAATTAAAGATTAGGAATAAACTAACCAGTCAAGATATCAGTTTTAAAATAGCGCCAAAATTGAATGCGTCTGGACGTATGGGCGATGCTAATCATAGTTTGCAACTATATGTAGAGACCAATAGGGCAAAATTAGGTGAGATGATAAGACAACTGTTACAATATAACACCGAACGTCAAGACCTGTGTAACATTGTCTATGCTGATTGTGTAAAAGCACTAAAAGGTGTCAACCTTGCAAATAAAAAGGTCATTGTTCTGTCTGGTGACAATTGGAATATAGGTATTTTGGGTATTGTGGCTGCGCGTATAGTGGAAGAATACAATAGGCCTACGTTTTTACTGGGCAAAGAGGGCGAATATTATCGTGGTTCATGTCGTAGCGTTGATTATATGGATGTTCATGCTGTTTTGTCCAATATCAATACAGATTTGCTCACAAGTTTTGGTGGTCACACTATGGCCGGTGGAATGACTGTTCCAGCAGATAAAATTAATGAGTTTCGACAACAGCTTAACGAAGTTGTGGAAAAAATGTACCCAGCAGACTTTTTTGTACCAATTTATGAATATGACTTGCCAGTGGATTTAAAAGATATCGATACAGCATATATTCGTGCTTTTGATGTCTTAGAGCCATTTGGATGTCAAAATACTGCGCCAAGGTTTTGTTTGTCATTTGACAAGGCTAGCGTGTCGCCAATGAAGACAAACTCTGCACATTTAACGATTCAGTTGCAGAACAACTTAACTTTGTTAGATTTTAATGGTGCAAAACAATTCAATCTAATTAGTCAGAGTTCAAAAAAGACTGCAATTATAGAGTTACAAGTTGATGAATTTCGTGGAGTAAGTAGCAATAAGGGAGTTGTTAAACAACTAATTTTGGATAGTATTCCAAATGTTGGTGCTGAACGAGTTGGCGGTGAGTACGTCAAGCAACTAGGATTATCAAACAATGGTCAAAGACCACATTTTGAGAGTTATGACAAAAATGATATAGATAAACTTTTGCAGAGTTTTGGCTCATCAAAATATGGCACATTGATAATTGCTAATACATTACAGGGATACAAAGATTTTGTAGAGCATAATAGATTTAAGGAAAATTTGGTTTGTTATGACTACCTCAATTTGTCGAATGTTAATGGCTACAATTGCATCTGTATGTGTCCTAGTCTAAATAATGATTATAGTAATTTCAATAATATTGTATTGCTAGACGGTGTGTTAGATGAATCTTACATAGTATATCTCAACAGCGTTAGCAATGCTAAAGTTTTTGTACCACGCAATGTACCTTTTATTTATGCGCCTTTTCAGTCTATAGACATTTCTAGAAAAACTTTTGGTTTATATTTTAATATATTCAAGAGAGCAATAAAAGGTCGTTTGACAGCATTTGATGATTACAATTATTTTAACAAATTAAAACGCAATGAGCACGATATTAATTATGTCGAGTTTGTTGCATGTATTGAGACATTCAAAGAGTTGAACTTACTAAGCGTTCATGATGAATTAGGCGACTATTATTTGGAATTGATAGAGTCAAAAAATACACATTTGGATGCTTCAAAATTTTATAACAAGCTTGAATTAATTATGAAAACATATTAAAAAAGGTGAATCATGTCAAGATTTAGGTTACCAAAAAACCCTGCATTAAGTAAAGATTATACAAAATGTCCATGGACGGCTGAAACTCGAGTGAGCAATCCTATGCTGTATGTACACAAGGTTTTGGATAGTGGTGTGCAAATGGACGAACTTAGAGATTATTTATTTTTGGATATGCATATGGATAGGCGTAAGGCGGATTTGTTGGCTCGTACTGTCAAACAGCAAGGACACATAGTGCGCAATGACAATGAAGTAATGATGACAATCAATGTACCTTTTTGTGCGTGGCGTTGCTTTAATTGCCAGCGAGTCATGTATCAAATATCCAAGAGCGAAGACGTCTATGAATACTATTTTGATAATCTTATGCGCGAAGTAGAACTATCTCGTGCAATCATTGCTAAAAAGTGTTATATCGTTAAGAGTGTATTCTATATGGGCAATTTGTTAGCTTTGGATAATGACAAGATTGAAAAAATCTTGTCTTTGTCTGCTTTTTCATTGTGTGAAACATGTGTAGAGGTAGGTAGTCCTGCTTTTATTACTCATGAAAAACTCGCTATTCTCAAGAAGTATGGTGTGACGAGGCTTGTACTTAATGCTCTCACATTTAACACTGTATCATTGAGGAAACTTTGTAGACGGTTCGAATTTAAGGATTTTTATGATGCGTACAAGGTGATTACGGAATTTGGTTTTGATGTCAATATCGAACTTGCTGTAGGAATGATGAATGAGAGATGGTTGCAGGTCAAACGTAATATTCAACTAGCAATGGACTTGGGTGCAACGAATATAGATCTGTACGCAAGAGGATGTCCGTTGAGTCCTGAGCAACTACCACTAGTTGACAAGAATAAAATAGCTGATATGCGTAAAATTTTGGAAGCATCATATGATTTTATGATAGAAAACGGATATGAGCCATACTTTGTGTACAATACCGAACTCGAACATGGGTGTTTTGAAAATGTAGGTTACACCATACCTAACAAAAAGTGCTATTATTTTGAGGATAGAGTAGAGAGTGTTTCAACTATAATTGGCTGTGGTACAAACGCCACAAGTGTATTGGTCAAAAACTTGCATAACGAAAAGAGTAGTATTACGAACCCCTATGATATAGGGCAATATATTTTGGGCATCGAAGAATATTTGGATAAAAAGAAAAAGTTTTTTGGTTTTGACTTTACAAAATAATCATTATATGCTATACTACATAAGTACCATTTACCGAGTTTGACGATTAATCCACGTTTTACTTAGTTTGTGGCAAATATTTATTGGAGGATTAGCGAGAATGATAGCAAAGCAAGAGATTATTGCTCAATATCAACGCAAAGAGGGTGACACTGGTTCAACCGAAGTGCAAGTTGCATTGTTGACAGCTCGTATTAAAGCTTTAACAGAGCATCTTAAGACTCATCCACAAGATGATCACACTCGTTTGGGACTTTCACGTATGGTTAGCAAGCGTAGAGCATTGTTAAACTACCTACAACGTACAGACCTTGAAGCTTACAGAGCGTTGAGAACAAAATTGGGTATATAACGTTAAAAAGAATGCAAAGTTGCGTTCTTTTTTGTTTTGATATATACATATAATGATGTGAGGTATTTATGAAAAAATCACATTTTTATATAATATTATCTAATAGTCTAATTGCTCTCATGTTGGTTAGTTTAAGTGTACTGACATTAGTAGACCCTATAAAGAGTGTTGTAATGGAAGATACTCTAAAAGTTTATTACAATGGTAATACTCAAAGTAATAATGTAACACTGATGTTTAATGTTTATTGGGGTAATGAATATATCGAGCCAATACTCACAACTTTAAAAAATCATGATATCAAGACAACGTTTTTTGTAGGTGGTATTTGGGCGGAAAAATATAAAGATATTTTGCAAAAAATTGTTGCTGATGGACATGAGATTGGTAATCATGGATACTTCCATAAATCACAAGACAAACTGAGTTATCAAGAAAATCAAGATGAAATTTTAAACAACCATAAATTAGTAAAGAGTTTAACTGGCATTGAGATGAATTTATTTGCTCCCCCAAGTGGGGCTTTTGGAGATGCGACTTTGCAAGTTGCAAAAAACCTAGGGTACAAAACAATTATGTGGACTAGAGATACAATTGACTGGCGCGACCAAGATCAAGATTTGATATATACCCGAGCAACTAAGCAATTAAAAGGCGGAGACCTAATCTTGATGCATCCTACAAAAGCGACGAGTGAAGCGTTGGAACGTATTATTCAATATATACTGTCACAAAAGTTTAATTTAGTCTCAGTTAGTGAAAATATAGAATGATTTGATAAATTTAGGTACTATGCACTACAAGAATGCAAATTTTAGGTACTATGCATAGTACTATGCAGATGTACTATGCACTTTTATTTAAAAATATTAATCCTGCTTTTGTCTTGTTTTTAATATATTTGGTAACTATTTTGGATATAATTTACAAAACTAAAATATACAAATAGTGTTGTTATTTGTTTGTCAAATTTAGCATTGTTTGATATAATTTATAAAAACATATGGAGGCAAGGTTTTGCAAAATTATACCAGTAGAAATGTTGGTGACAATGACCGTAAAATGTCAGTTAGAACTAAGACTGGCATAGCTTTACTTTCGGTATCATTAATCCTCATTGTTTGCATTGCCACTGGTTTTTTGTCATTTATTCGTTCGTTTATGCTAGGTACATTCGGCTTGTCTAGCTATGCTATATTGTTGGTTACGGCTGTCGTTGGTGCATTTATGCTGTTTAGACGACGTTACGTAATGAGTAAGATTTTTGTATTTAGTTTGATTGGCATTTTCTTCATGGTTCTTAATATTCTACAATTAGCATTGACTAACGTTAGTGTTTACAACTTTGGCGATTATGTGACTTATGTTTATAATACAAAATTGACTCCTGGTGGAGTTTTGTCTGGAGTGGTAGTTTATGGTATTAGTGCGTTATTCAATGTGATTGGGGCATACATTGTTTTTGCCTTGCTGATTGGGTTGTTTGTTGCTCTTGTAATTGACAAGTTTTTAAAAGACCGCGATTACAATGAGTTAAATACTCGCACTATGTCGTTTCCACTCGTTAAAAATGAGCCTGCTCGTGTAAGTACTCCTGTCAACACTCTTGCTGTCGAAAAACAACCAGAACAAATGATCGAACCAGAACAAAAGGAAACTTTGGTTAGCCAGCCACAGCCTAAACTAACGTTAGAGGCAAGATTACAAAAAATGCGCGAGGACCGAGAAAAAGAGCAGTCGTCTAATTCCTTAAATTCTATTTTTGTGCCGACCAACATGACTCAAGGCAGTGATAAAATGGCAGAAAAGATTTTTGGTTCTGATTTTATCCAGTCCGTCAAACAAAAGAGCAAAGTTACGTCCGGTGATTCAAATACGTTTAGTTATAATTCAAAATTTGGTACAAATAGTGATAATTTTTCAAGCAGTAGACCAAAACCTTTTGTACATGAGGAAAATGATTTTACAAAGTCTGCATCTTCTAAGTTTGTATTTGAAGATGAGTCAGATTACAAGAGTAAAATGAATAAAACCCAAAATTTTGCTACACAGAATACTAACAATAGTGTGAATAATATTGCTAAACCTGTAAATTTTGTTGACAATAACTCAATTATTAGAGAAGACATATCAAATAGTTCAAATAACGGCGGGCCTGCGTCCAATCCTATACCTATCAAGCCTCAAAATATGTCACCAGTCAATCCTTACGTTAACAAAAATGGTAGTGTAACGTCGTTAACTGATCAAGATTTGGATGAGATTTTTGGTAATACGGGTAACAAAAATGATGCTTTTGGTGACCTCAAGTTTAGTGTGGATAAAAAGCCAAATGACCAAAAGCGCGAGCAAATGAAAATACCACAAACCGAACCGCCAAAGAGTAAAATGGCGCCTTATACCAAGCCAAGCCCTTATGTTAAACCGCCATTGGATTTACTTACAACACAATCTATGAGTTTGGTGGGAAGCGACAAAGATGAATACTATGCAACTTTGGCTGCTAATCTAGAGGAGACTTTGGACAGTTTTAGGATACCAGCAAAGGTTGTGTCTATCACTCATGGACCTGCTGTTACTAGATATGAAGTTCAGATGCCAGCGGGTATTCCTGTAAAACGTATCACCAATTTTACTGATGATATTGCTATGAATATGCGTGCAAAAGGGCACATACGTATTGAAACACCTATTCCAGGTAAAAACCTTGTTGGTGTGGAAGTGCCCAATGAGCAAATCGCAACAGTCGGCTTAAAAGATATTATTGGTTCACCAGAATTTACAGGTAGCAAAGCGCCACTTACTTTTGCTTTGGGTAAAGATATTGTTGGTTCTATCAAAGTTTGCAACCTTGACTCTATGCCACATTTATTAGTCGCAGGTAGTACTGGTAGTGGTAAGAGTGTATGCTTAAATACAATCTTAATCAGTTTGTTGTATAGGCTAGGTCCAGAGGACTTAAAACTTATTTTGATTGACCCTAAGCGTGTAGAGTTTTCTATGTATAATGGTATTCCTCATTTACTTACAGCCACAGCAATTAATGAACCAAAACAAGCGAATAATGCACTATCTTGGGCTATTCGAGAAATGGACAGACGTTATTCTATTTTACAAAAATTTGGAGTACAAAAACTTGAAGACTATAATAACCTAGAGGTTGTTTATAAAGGTCAAGAGCCAAAACTCCCACGTATAGTTATTGTTATTGATGAGCTTGCTGACCTTATGATGTTAGCAAAAAAGGATATCGAAGACAAGATTAAACGTCTGACTCAACTTGCTCGTGCTGCTGGCATACATTTGATTGTCGCTACTCAACGTCCTAGTGTAGATATCATTACGGGTACAATTAAGAGTAATATCCCATCGCGTATTGCTTTTGCTGTGACCAACTATGTAGACAGTAAGACAATAATCGACCAAGGTGGTGCAGAAAACTTGCTAGGCAAAGGTGATATGCTCTATGCTCCACGTGATTTACCAGAACCAGTGCGTATCCAATGTCCATTTATTAGTGGAAAAGAAATCTCTAATATCGTTAACTTTATTTGTTCTAACAATACAGCATATTTTGATGAGGCGCTAGCAAAAGAGATTATTAGTGATGACTCTAATGGTGGTAGTGGTGGAGGTGCTGATTCTAGCGATGGCGAAGGCGAGATGGAGTTTGACCCACTACTCCCAATAGCGCTAAAAGAGTTTATCGAAGCAAAAGGTGGTTCTATTAGTGCTATTCAGCGTAGGCACTCAGTAGGTTTTGCACGAGCAGCGCGTATTGTTGACCAAATGGAGCGTGCTGGCTTTTTGGCTCCTAGTGATGGTAGCAGTAAGACTCGTCAAGTATTAATTGATGAAGAAAAATATAACGAACTTTTTGGAAGTGACTAAAAATGACAAAAGAAGAATTGCTTAAGAAAAAAATTTGCCTTGTATCTTTAGGATGTGACAAAAATATTGTTGACTCAGAACGTATTTTGTACAAACTACAACAATTTGGTTTTGAGACAATAACTACACCCGAACAGGCACAAATTATTGTCGTGAATACGTGTGCTTTTATTGAGCCTGCACGCGTAGAAAGTATCAATACAGTAATCGAAATGTTAGGGTTAAAGGACAAGAGTGCAGAAAAAATTGTTGTAGTAGGTTGTTTACCGTCAAAATTTAAAGATGATATCAAACAGCGGTTACCAGGTGTAGATTTGGCACTTGGCACCCGTTCGGACGATGTGATAGTCTCAGAAATTTGTAAATTATATAACTATGTACCCAAAGGATATGACCTACAAAAAATCACGCCTTGTTCACGAGTTGTTTCAACACCAAAACATTATGCATTCTTAAAGATTGCTGACGGTTGTGACAACCATTGTTCGTACTGCACGATTCCACAAATCCGTGGTAAATACGTCAGTGAACCTATGGAAAATTTGATTGCTGAGGCACAAGAATTAGCCAATAGGGGAGCTAAAGAGTTAATCTTAGTTGCTCAAGATGTGACAAGATATGGTGAAGATTTGTACAAAAAACGCATGATTGTCCCACTTATTAAGGAGTTGTCTAAAATAGATGGACTCAAATGGATTAGGTTACATTATTGTTATCCAGAGTTTTTTAGTGATGAATTAATAGAAGAGATGGCGACCAACCCTAAAGTATGTAAGTATGTAGATATCCCAATTCAGCATATCAACAATAATATTCTACATGCAATGAATCGCGCTAGTACTTATGAGCGTGTAACAGGGCTGATTAATAAGTTACGTAGCAAGATGCCAGACGTATCGATTCGTACAAGTATAATTGTAGGTTTTGCAGGCGAGGGTAAAAAAGAGTTTGATGAACTGTATGAGTTCTTAAAAGAATACAAGTTAGATAATATTGGTTTTTTCCCATATTCTAGAGAATTTGACACAGTTGCTTACAATTTTGATAAGCAAGTCTCAGAGAAAGAAAAGCAAAGACGTTTAAAAAAACTTGTGCAGTTGCAATCTGATATTCAATACCAAAAGAATGCTCAATTTATAGGCAAAACTCTCAGTTGTATTTGTGATGATGAGACGACAGACTTTTATATAATGCGTAGTCAATACAATTCACCAGAAATTGACACAGTTGTATATGTAGAAAAATCACAAGCACAATGCAAACTTGGTGAGTTTTATGATGTCAAAATTACAGATATGGTTGAGCCATTTGACCTAAAAGGAGAAGTTTTATGAATACACCAAACAAATTATCTATGTTAAGAATAATACTTGTTCCACTTATTTATGTTTTTTATTTGTTACCTATTGACCCATACGGCAAGTTTATTTCGGTTGTATTGTTTATTATGGCAGCACTAACTGACCAATTTGATGGACATATTGCTCGAAAGACAAATCAAGTGACTGACTTGGGTAAACTTTTGGACCCATTAGCAGATAAATTGCTATATAGTGGCTGTATGTTTTTGATTGTCGTCGATGGTACTATTGCTCATCCATGGGGAATAATAGGACTGTTTATAATATTCTTTAGAGATACTCTCGTAAACGGTATCAGACAAGTTGCCGCTACAAAAGGTGTCGTGGTTGCAGCAGTATTGAGCGGTAAACTAAAAGCTATTTTTGCTTACATTTTTATTCCTTTGTTTATGTTCTATGCTGGGTGGCATAGCATTGCTTGCGATGCACAATGGTTTGTTATATGTGGTGACATTGTTTTGTGGCTAGCTTACATTATATATGCTATTGCCGTATGCATTACTATTTGGTCAGGTATTGATTATTCTATTAGGAATAAACCAGTTTTTGCTACTGGTAACGAAAAACTTAATAATGAACCTACTCCAAATGATAAACAAGAGGGTGAAAAATAATTGCAAGTAAATTTGATTGCATTATGCACTGAGGAAACTAGTTTTGATATATGCAATAATATTTGCCCACTAGTGCAAGAAAAACTGAATATGTCTACAGTGGAAGTATATTGCACCACTGTGTTTTCTGATTTGTATGCAATCAAGCAACATTTGCAAAATTGTCTATCTACTCCATGTGTTATTGTAGGTGACTTTGATAATAACATAGACATTAACTTAGTCAAAAAAATTTTGACAAATCAGTTCCACACGCAACCAAAAATATTTGATGCTGGTTTTTTTGTGAGTGATAACCAATCTAGTTGTTTAGTCATTAATAGTGGCAAATTTAATTTTTGCGACTATCTACGGTCAGAGATTATTTGTGATTTTTATCACATTGTTAGACCTGTTGTATTCTTAAAAGTATTTGGGCTAGACAAACTTAGTATTTTACAAAAGTTGATGCAAACCCCTCATAGTTCGAGTTTTTACTATTCTGTTTATGTTGCAAACCTCGAAGGGCAGATAAGTATTAGCCCTAGACAGCAACTAGACAAACCAACTCTCCAAAATTATTTACGCGAAATATATGAGCAATTTAATGAATATATCTACACCGACAACGAAAAGACCATGTTGCAGGTATTGGATGAAATCTTGACACTTAGGCACATAAACATTAGTGTAGCCGATATTTTGACTCAAGGAGCGTTAGAGCGGTTTTTGCGTGACGGTTTGCCAAACTTTGATTTACATATTGTACAATGTAATACCTTATTCACCTTAGAAGACATTGCCAATACCCTACATGTCGCACCAGACTTTTTGGCAACACACAAAAAAGACAGCGTTGAATTGTGTTACGAAATGGGTGTAGCTATGATGGAATATATACCTGCTGATATGGCACTCGTGCTTTCGGGGAGTTTCCATACACCTTACTTAGGGATAGGAGACAATCAAACTATACATGTTTTTAAATATAACTTTAACCATGCCCCAGATTACATAACAAAAATTATGTGTAAGCAGGCAATTTTTAAATTATTAAAAAAACTTCGTGAAAATTAATTGTCTTTTTTATAAAATAGTGTATAATATAAATAGAACATTTGTTTGAAAAGGAGCATTATTATGAATGAAAAACAAAAGGCATTAGAGCAGGTGATTGGTCAGATTGAGCGTCAATTTGGTAAAGGCTCGATTATGCGTTTGGGTGACAACGCAAAAATATCTGTAGATGTTATACCTACTGGTTGCCCGACGCTAGACGTAGCATTGGGGATTGGGGGAATGCCAAGGGGCAGGATTGTTGAGATATATGGTCCAGAATCTTCTGGTAAAACGACCGTGGCTTTGCACGTTATTGCAGAGGCACAAAAAATGGGGTGTGTTGCTGCTTTTATTGATGCTGAGCATGCATTAGACCCAATATATGCTGGCAACTTGGGCGTCGACATTAATTCTTTGTATGTCTCACAACCAGATAGTGGTGAGCAAGCGCTTGACATAACTGATAGTTTGGTACGTAGTGGTGGAGTCGATGTCATTGTTATCGACTCAGTGGCAGCGTTGACCCCAAAGGCCGAACTTGATGGCGAAATGGGTGACTCGCATGTTGGTCTTTTGGCAAGGCTTATGAGTCAAGCCATGAGGAAGTTGACCGCCGCTATCAACAAATCTAATACTTGTGTAATTTTTATTAACCAATTACGTGACAAAGTGGGTGTTATGTACGGCAATCCAGAGACGACTACAGGTGGTAAAGCATTAAAATTTTACAGTAGCATTCGTCTAGATGTACGTAAAGTAGAAACAATCAAGGAAGGAGACAATGTTATAGGTAGCCGTACAAGAGTAAAAGTTGTCAAAAATAAGTTGGCAGCACCTTTTAAACAAGCGGAGTTTGATATTATATACGGCAAAGGTATTTCAAAAGAAGGCTGTTTACTTGACTTAGCTATTAGCCAAGGTATTATCGAAAAAAGTGGGTCTTGGTTTTCTTACAACGGAGAAAAAATTGGTCAAGGTAAAGAAACTGTTAAAAAATTCCTTGCCGAAAACGAGGCTATTCGTAATGAAGTAGAGCAAAAAGTTAAACAATTAGCTACTCCTGCTCCTGCCTCAGAAGATTGATTTTTAGAACATTTTTGCAAAACTTTTTTAAGTTTTGCTTTTTGTTTTTATATGATATATAATTAGAACAAATGTTTTGTTGGAGGTGTCATATGCTTTCAAGGTTATGTATCAAAAATTATGTATTAATACGAGATGTGGATATAAGTTTTGTCGATGGCTTGAATATAATAAGTGGTGAAACTGGAGCAGGTAAATCTATCATCATCTCCTCTATAGGGTTTGTTTTGGGGTCACGCTCAGACAAAAACATAATTATGCAAGGCACAGATTTTGCCAGAGTCGAAGCACAATTTGATAAGTTAAATAGTAAAACTTTGGATATGTTGAGGAGTT
>ONVD01000030.1 GCA_900321185.1 uncultured Eubacteriales bacterium | reverse complement strand
TTATGCCACTTTTTTATTTAAAAATTAAATTGATACAAGGATAATTATGTACAAAGTCTTTGATATCACTTGAAAAATCTGGGAATATGGTATATAATCATATATAGGTAACAATGTATAAGGAAGTATTAAAATGCAAGAATTGAATTTACAAAAAACATACCGCAGTGGTACTTGTGGCAGTTTTACAAAAGACCTAATCGGCAAAACTGTCAAAGTAGCTGGGTGGGTAAACACCATTCGTGATCATGGTGGAGTGACATTTATTGACGTCCGTGACCAAACAGGCGTAGTTCAGTTGGTTATTAACGATGATGAGATGATTAAGGGCGTATCAAAAGAATGCGTCATTACAGCGGAGGGCAAAGTTCGTTCTCGTGGAGAAGGTAACATTAACCCAAAGCTAAAAACAGGTGAGATTGAGATAGAAGTCAGCAGTCTTACTGTCCTTGGACCTGTCATGGCACCACTACCATTTGAAATAGAAAATAGCAAGGATGTCAGGGATGATGTACGTCTAAAATATAGATATCTAGATTTGCGTAACCCTAAAGTTGCTGGTAACGTATTATTCCGTAGCAAGTTAAATTCTTACTTGCGTAAGAAGATGGAAGGCCTAGGATTTGTGGAAATTACAACTCCTATCTTGACCGCTAGTAGCCCTGAGGGGGCACGTGACTATCTTGTGCCAAGTCGTGTACATCCAGGCAACTTTTATGCGTTGCCACAAGCGCCTCAGATGTTCAAACAACTTTTGATGACTGCAGGGTTTGATAGATATTACCAGATTGCACCTTGTTTTCGTGATGAAGATGCCAGGGCTGACCGTACTGCAGGGGAGTTTTATCAATTGGATATGGAGATGGCTTTTGCCACTCAAGAGGACCTCATGGCAGTGGGCGAGAGCGTATTCTATGATATGTTTAAGGACTTTGGTGGCTCTAAGACTGTATCGCAACCACCATTTAAACGTATACCATATGTGGAGAGCATGAGAGATTATGGTACAGACAAGCCAGACCTACGTAATCCGCTAATTATAAAGGACTGTACACAAATATTTGCTAATACTAACTTCAACGCCTTTAGGGGTAGCACAGTAAAGGCAATTTTTGTGCCAGATGTAGCCGAGCCACGTTCTTTTTATGATAATCTTACTTCATATATGATTGATAATGGTAGCAAAGGACTAGCATGGATAAAAGTAGAAAATGGCGGTAGTTTTAATAGTCCTATTGCCAAATTCCTCTCGGAAACAGAGATTAAAGAATTGACTGACACCTTGCAAGCACGTGACGGTGGTAGTATATTCTTGTTGGCTGGCAAACCAAGATTAACAACCAAACTGGCAGGTATCTTGCGTAACGAACTTGGTGAGCGTCTCAAACTGATTGATGAGAGCAAGTTTGAATTGTGCTGGATAACAGACTTTCCACTATATGAGTTAACTGATGACGGCAAGTTGGATTTTGCACACAACCCATTTTCGCAACCAAAAGGTGGGATGAAAGCGTTGGACGGAGAACCACTGGATATTCAGGCGGACCAATGGGATTTGGTATGCAACGGAATAGAATTATTGTCTGGTGCTGTGCGTAACCATGACCCAAGAGTCATGAAGAGGATGTTTGCAATTTTGGGATATGACGAAAGTGTGGTTGAGGCGAAATTTGGTGCTTTGTATGGTGCATTCCAGTACGGAGCGCCACCACACGCAGGTATGGCACTAGGTCTTGACCGTACGATTATGTTGTTGTTGGACGCGCCGAATATTCGTGAGGCAATAGCATTCCCACTCAACAAATCTGCTTATGACCCATTAACAGGTGCTCCTTCTACCGTAACTCGTGAGCAGTTACGTGAATTGCACATTAAAGTTGATGAACAAGCAAAATAACTCAAAATGTAGATAATTGTTATCTACATTTTGTTTGAAAAGGAGGGATGTTAAGTGATTACTGTTAGCAATCTAGAATTATCTTTTGATGGTACACCATTATTTAAAGACGTAAATCTCAAGTTTACGCCAGGTAATTGTTATGGTGTTATTGGTGCAAATGGCGCAGGAAAGTCTACTTTTTTACGTGTTTTGAGCGGGGATTTGGATGCTACAAAAGGTGAGATTATTATTCCTCCGCAAGAACGTATGTCTGTGTTAAAGCAAGACCATTTTCAGTTTGATGCTTTTAGTGTTATGGATACTGTTATTTATGGTAACAAGCATCTTTATGATATCATGAAAGAGAAAGATGCACTTTATCAAAAGCCAGACTTTAACGAGCAAGACGGCATTAAGGCATCTGCTCTAGAGAGTGAATTTGCCGAAATGGACGGATATAATGCAGAGAGTGAAGTAGAAAAATTGTTGAACGGTTTGGGTGTGCCTACAGAGTTACACTATGCTACGATGGCAGATTTGAACGGTTCGATAAAAGTTAAGGTTTTGCTTGCTCAAGCGCTATTTGGCAACCCTGATATATTACTCTTGGACGAGCCTACTAACCATATGGATGACCGCAGTATTGCTTGGCTAGAAGAATTTTTAATGAGTTTTGAGGGTACGGTTATTGTTGTATCGCATGACCGACACTTTTTGAACACCGTATGTACACATATTGTAGATATCGACTTTGGCAAAATAACTATGTATGTGGGCAACTATGATTTTTGGTACGAGTCTAGCCAATTAATGCAAAAACTAACCAAACAGCAAAACAAAAAGAAGGAAGAAAAGATTGAAGAATTAAAGGCCTTTATACGTCGTTTTGGAGCAAAAAAGAGTTTAGCAAAACAGGCAACTAGCCGAAAGAAAATGCTAGAAAAGATTCAGATAGAGGAGATGCCTGCGTCAAATAGAAAATATCCTTATGTAAACTTCCAGTTTGACAAAGAACTAGGCAAAGATGTCTTGCAGGTATCAGATTTGACACTTACACATGAGGGACAAACCTTGCTAGACAACATATCTTTTAGAGTTAACAAAGATGACAAGATTGTGGTTTTAGGCAATAACGAAAACGCCGTGACGGGGCTGTTGTCCGTCATTAGTGGAACTTTGATTCCAGATAAAGGTGAACTAAAATGGGGCTCAACTGTTCGTAAAATAGATTTACCAAAGGACATTTCTAGTTACTTTACTACTGACCAAAATATTAGTGAGTGGCTAGCAAATTACAGTACCGAAAAGGACTACACGTTTTTGCGAGGCTTTTTGGGGAGAATGTTGTTTAGTGGTGATGACGCTCTCAAATCAGTTAAAGTGTTGTCTGGTGGTGAAAAGGTTAGATGTATGCTTAGCCGAATGATGGTTAGTAACGCAAATTTTTTGATTTTTGACCAACCAACGAACCATCTAGACATGGAGAGTATTAGTGCGCTTAATGATGGTATGACGGCTTTTAGGGGAGTGATTATGTTTTCTTCACATGACCACGAACTTGTTTCGACAGTAGCTAATCGCATCTTTGAAATCAAAAACGGCAAACTAATAGATCGTATGCTAACATATGATGAATATCTAGAAAAGAAAAATGCAGGGGAACTATAAACTAACGCTTGTAATATAATAATAAAAAGTTTTTTGGGGAGATTTAAATGAAGCTTTATAATACAATGACACGACAAAAGGAAGAATTTGAGCCTATTCACAAAGGTTTAGTCAATATGTATGTTTGTGGTGTTACGGTGTATGCACCTTTGCATATGGGACATATACGTACTTACATTTCGTATGACTGCTTGGCAGAATATTTTCGCGTTTTTAAGAATCTAAAGGTATTTTATGTGCGAAATATTACAGATGTCGGCTCAGTTGTGGGAGATGCTGACCAAGGCGAAGACAAAATTGAGCTAAAGGCTAAAGATGAGCATTTGCACCCGCTAGAACTTGTGGACCGTAACATCAAAGGCATGTGGCAAGGCTTGGATGCTGTTCGTTGTGCAAGACCAAATATCAGTCCACGAGCAACTATGCACATTGTGGAGATTATTGAGGCTGTGCAAAAAATGATAGACCGTGGATATGCATACGAAATAGATGGTGATGTATTTTGCGATGTTAGTAAAATCAAAAATTACGGTATGCTAAGCGGTAATACATTACAAAAACTAGAGGCGGGTGCAAGACTTTCGATAGATGATAAAAAGCATAACCCTAATGACTTTGCAGTTTGGAAAAAAGCGCGTACTAACAGCGTGTTAAAATGGAATAGCCCTTGGGGTGTTGGATATCCTGGCTGGCATATAGAATGTACTGTTATGTCCACAAAGTACCTAGGGCAAACATTTGACATTCATGGCGGGGCGTTGGAACTTGCTTTTCCTCACCATGAGAATGAAATTGCTCAAAGTTATGCTCTTTATGGTGAACAACCCGTTAAATATTGGGTGCACACAGGATTGCTGTTGCGTGATGGTGTAAAAATGAGTAAATCTCTCAATAACTATATAACAGTAGATGACGCTATCAAAAAATGGGGAGCAGTAAACTTGCGTTGGTTCTTTGTTAATGGTAAATATAATTCACCAATGAATATATCAGATGGCGCTTTAGATTCAACCAACGCAGGGCTAGAGCGTATCGAGAATATGTTCAGTGCACTCAAGAATAATATTGGCTCGACATACAACACTAAACTGCACACTAATTTAGAAGAGTTAAGACAAAACTTTGAGCGTGAGATGGATGATGATTTTAATACACCAAATGCAATTGCATGTATATATGATTTTGTTAAACAAGCTAATATAATTATTGCTACACATATATACAATGAACAAAATGTGATAGAGATAACAGAGTATTTTGCAAAAATTGATAAAGTATTCAAATGTTTTGACTTTTTGTATAGCCGACCAACACAAGACGATAGTCAACTAGAGCAACAAGTAAAGCAGTTGATTGATGAACGTAACAAATGCCGTCAAGCCAAAGATTATACAAAAGCAGATGCGCTAAAGCAACAAATCTTGGCTCTAGGCGTAGAACTCTGCGATAATAAAGATGGTACTACTACATTCAAGATAAAATAAATTGTAAATAGATCTTAATCTATATATAGTAATTAATATAAAAAGATATCTAATATAAAAAATATTAGATTCTTTTTTTACTATCTTAAAATGTATTTAACTTTACTTTTTGTTTATAGACGCCAAAATGATTGTAGTACTGGGTAGTTTGAATATGTTTGACTTTATTTAAGGATTTTTTATTTGTTATTTACTATCGGTAAGTAGTTTTAGTTTTTTGAGATAATTAGTTCCGCTACATAATTACAAAAATACTGCTTCGGATAATGTTATTTTACATACAACAAGTTATGATTTATTTTTTTTGTTTATCTCATGTCAATAGGGCAATACTTTTATTAAAATCAAAAAAGGTGCTCAAATGAATAGATTTTTAGTATTTTTGCTGGTATTATGCACAGTACTATGCACATTTTGTCTACCGCTTGCTTACAATTATGCACAAAACTTTGACGGAGTTTATTATTTTTATACATCACAAAATTATCAAAGTAAAATCACTCATACAGTCAAAAATGGTAATGGGTATATTGTGAGTTGTGACATATCCAAGGCAAAGTTAGTCCAACATGCTCTCAATAAAGATTGTCTGTATGGTGAGAGTTTTTGTTTTAATGGTAATAAGCAAGATGTACAGAATCTACTTTTTTCGCTAGATATACTCTATTGTCAAAACAATAATTTGGATATAATTGCTTATTCACCAAAGATAATGTACGCAATGACGGTTGAAGGCAAGGTTTATAATGTGCAGATATCTCAAACTGACAGTATGATAAGTGTTGGGTTTCCCGCTATATTGGGAGGTTATTAAAAATTTTTAAGTATTATGTTTAAATTACAAATTATTGTCAATCATTGTCATCAAGGAGGTTTACAAAATGAAAAGTTCAACAAGGTTTTTAGTATTTATCAAAAAATATGGATATTGGTTTGTGCTAGCGTTGGCACTTGTAGTGCTAATTACTATCGTCTCACTGTCTATTGCTACTCAACAAAATAAAGTAAGTTTGGATACGGGCGACACCGAGCCTACACAACCTAGTAGTGTAGAAGAGATAAACTTTGCTGTGCCAGTTGCTAGTGCTAATGTGTTTAAGGAATATAGTAATTCCGCACTGCAATACAACAAAACACTCAATCAATGGCAAGCACACAAAGCAATAGACTTTTTGGCGGATGAGGGCACAGACGTGTATGCGGTTATGGACGGCACTATCAAAGAGGTTTCGTACAGTTATCTCATGGGCAATGTAGTCAAACTCGATGTGGGTAACGGTATGATAGTTGTTTATGCATCATTGCAAAACGATGTACCAGTAAAGGTTGGCGACACAGTCAAAAAAGGCACTGTAATAGGCAAAGTAGGTAAAACAGCCAAAAGTGAAGCTGGTGATGGTGCACACTTGCATTTGGAAGTTTGGTTAGATGACGAAAATGTCGACCCAAGTATTTATTTAGATTTGGAAAATAAATAAATTTTGTTATGTTGTATAACTTAAATTTACTTTACAACCACCAAACTTTGTGCTATACTAATTCTTACGAACTAGTTAATATAGCATAAAGGAGTAATATATGACATCAGACAGAGTTATTGAATTATTGGCACAACAATTGAACATAGACAAGGCTACTATTAGTAGGGATAGTCGTATTGTCGAGGACTTGCATGCAGATTCGTTGGATGTAGTAGAGATGTTGATTGCTTTGGAGGACGAGTTCCACATTAGCGTACCAGATGAAGACGCAAAGTCTTTGACAACAGTTGGTGCAATTGCAGATTATGTCGACAAAAAAATGAAAAAATAACCAAAATACGGAGCATTCCGTATTTTTTGTATTTTGTGTAGGTATGAAATATTTAATTGAGTTTAGTAAAAGTATTGCTAATTATCAATACCAAGTGACGGAGATATGACCGAGTGGCTCTAACCAGTTGAAGATAAAGAATACAACAAATTACGCGGTTCGCTTGAGAAATAAATATTTATCGATTTATTCAAAATAGTAGTACAAGTTCTCTAGATAATATGAATAAACGCACTGCTTGGTATCGAACAAGTCTATGAAAGTTTGTTACATAATGATTTTATGATGATAATTTAGCATCATTTGAACTACATGCAAAAATAAAGACGATGGCATGAAGATTTTTGTTAGACTAAAATAATACTGTAGAACATTTTTTAAATACTTAATCTTGACAAAATTTTAGATTTGTTATATAATAAAAACATGAGTATACTTGATGGTAAATTGGTGTCACGTGCAATTAAAGATAAAATTGCCGACAGAATAAATGAACAATATGTCTCTAACGATGTAACAGTGCCTACGCTTGCATGTGTAATGGTTGGGGATAATCCCGCTAGCAAGATTTACGTTGGCAACAAAGAAAAAGCATGTAAATATGTTGGGTTTAATTCAGTCATTAAATACTTGCCAGATAACGCTACACAAAGAGAAGTTGCAGAGACATTGATTGCGCTCAATGAAGACAAAAATGTCTCAGGCATATTGTTGCAACTACCTTTGCCAAAACATTTGGATGAAACTGCACTTATCAACCTTATTTCACCTAGCAAAGATGTAGATAGTTTGACTGTCACAAACTTAGGCAAGGTTTTTGCAGGACAATATGCAGTAGCACCTTGCACAGCGATTGGTATTATAGATATGTTAAAGTATTACCATGTGGGTATGCATGGCAAACATGCTGTCGTGGTAGGAAGGAGTTTGTTGGTTGGCAAAACGGTGGCAACATTACTTGAACAACATGATGCTACAGTTACGATTTGCCATTCAAAAACGACAAATTTGGCAGAAGTTACCAAAAATGCAGATATTTTAGTGGTGGCTGTGGGCAAACCAAACTTTATAACTAAAGATATGGTTAAGGAGGGTGCGGTGGTAATCGACGTGGGCATCAATCGTACAGACAAAGGTCTAGTAGGTGATGTGGACTTTGAACATGTAAAAGACAAGGCGTCATTTATTACTCCTGTGCCTGGTGGTGTAGGGCCAATGACTATCGCCGAACTTATGAAAAATACGCTAGTATTACACGAAATGTCACATAATATGCATTTTACTCAAGAAAATAGCAAAAAACATAATGTTAGAACATTGACAAAAAATATTAAATAGATAAACAAAAAAGGATAGTGCAAATGCACTATCTTTTTTTTAACGCCTTGGTAACATTCCGTCACTAGGAATATCATCGTCGCCATCATTATTCTCATTACTCTCGTTCTCAACGTTGCTAGTGGTGCTTTTGTTTTGCAAGTATGGTTGGTTGCTATATTTGTCTCCCAATAAACCTTGCTCATACATGTCGATAAATTCTGTTATCATTGAACTATCGATAGGAGAAAGTTCTAACTTATTGTTTTGAACAGATTTAATAATATCTAATATTTTTGTGCTAGAATGTATTGCTCCACATGTAGATTGAATGTTAAAGTTTTTGAACATGTAGTCACACGCTTGTTCAAATGTCTGGATGTCAGGTAGTTCAGTGATTGAGTGATAAAGAGAATCAGAACTTTCGGTGTTACGTGGATGATATCCTGTATATTCCGAACGAGAAACATAACTTCGGCACATTTCATTTTCTGAATACTTATTTGGGCTGTTTATTTGTAAAAGTGGGCAATCTCCCTCTTGCAATCCTCCAACGATGGTCGAACCAGTTATTCTAAAGAATCGTCTATCTGGTGATACTATAATGTCCAAACGAAAGAGTTCCGGTAATACAAGTCTATCTATTGTCGGAGCAATAGCATAAAAACTCAGGATATTATCGTCAAAAGTTTTAACTAGGATATGTCCGTCTAGAGTTTTTATGTGTGCGTCTATTTTGCTATGACCCACGTTGGCACTTATGATTATTTTTGGTGTATTAAGCATATCTGCCAAATTTTGTTTTATTTCTTCTCTATTGTGACCAAAAGCAAAATTGCACTTGTCAGTTTTATCGTTAGGGTGGTAGTCAGGCAGGTTAGACATTGTATACGATGGGGATAAACTCAAACCTGCAGAATCGATTAACATTGCTTGGTTGTATGTTTTTTCTATAGTGTTAAAAGGGCTCGGTATATCTTTAGCCAATTTTTGTTTATGACGATACTTGGGGAGATTGTTAATAAGTATTTTATGATAGTCAGTTTCAACAGGCGCTTTGACAAGGTGACGGTTGTTAGTCATTTCTGTATGCACCGCTCTCATTTTTAAACCTCCGTTAAAACGGTCCATACCTTTGTATTTTTTCCAATTGTTTGGATTTGATGTTCTTCTTGCCATAATTCCTCCTAAGTTTTTAATATATTTTATATATTATCACAAGGGTGGTATCCTGTCAATAGTATAAAATGAAAAGTAAAATTAAATTTTTTGGTAATGACTTTAGGTACAATTTTTTTGTCTTAAATTATCAAGATACACTTATTGTGGCATTAAAAGATACGTATCCAATGCTAATTGCGTGTCTATTTAGAGTTTGCAATCATCCACTCTAACAGACATGATAACACAGTATTCAAGATTACTAGAATTTAAAAAATAGATACCTATTTTTAGATATCTATTCTATTTGTTAAGGTTATTTGTTTTCTTGAGTGTCGTTGTTTTTTACCAATTCGTTATCGAGTGTTTCTTGTGATTTGTTTTGCTTTTTTAACTCAATCAAAATTTGTGTTAACAACTCTTCTTGTGTAGGTTTTGGCTCTGTAGGTTTTGGTGCGTTTTGTGCCCTTAACTCGGCTGTTGCCTTGATAACTTCTTTGTGGTCTTTCATATTAACACCTTGCGCTTTGAGTTGCTTACGTTCTTCTTTTGTTGGGTGCTCTTTGTGACTCTTTTGCAAGAACCCTTCGGCACTCATAATTGCTTTGAGAATAGAGAACAAAATGAATGCAACAAGCAAAAAGTTAATAATAGCGGAGATGAATGCACCCCAGTCAATATATATGGATGCAGACATATCTACATTTCCACTTGTGTCATAAGTTTTTCTCAAAAAAGTGTATGCCTCAAGCCCTTGTCCGCCCGAAATAGCGGCAATTAGCCAGTTGATTAAAGGTTTTAAGATATTGTTTGTCAACGCCGTCACTATTGCAGTAAATGCACCGCCTACGATGACGCCGACGGCCATATCTAGGACATTACCACGGGTTATAAATTTTTTGAAATCAGCAAAAAATCCTTTAACTTTATTGCTCATAAATTTTCTCCTAATCTTAGTGTAAATTACATTTTAGTGCAAAATACAGTAAAAATCAAGCCTTTTTGACAAAATTAGTTAATTTTTTGCTGGC
>ONVD01000028.1 GCA_900321185.1 uncultured Eubacteriales bacterium | reverse complement strand
TCAGTCGTTTATTGAGTTATCCAAAAAAGTTGGCAAAAATGCTGTAGGTTGGCGTTATGACCCAGTGTTTTTTGGTGGCGGTTTTGATTTAGAGAAACACGTGCAATGTTTTGAGAGTATTGCACAAGCCCTAAAAGATTACACAAACTTTTGCGTACTTAGTTTTTTAGAGCGGCGGCGAATTAACTTTGGATAGCGACATCGAGACCATAATGAGCCCAACATTAATGTATGGTATTATAGGTGGTGGTGTTGCAATACTAGTTCTAGTTATTGTAATTGTATTGTTGTTGCTCAGGTCTAGGAGACTTAAACTGCAAAAAGAAGAAAATGAGAAGAAACTTAACGACATTATGCGTAAGTTTAATGTTGCAGATATGATTAAGGACCTCAAGAAATAATTAATATAACAAACAAAATACACTCTAACTATAGAGTGTATTTTTTGTATAATTTTAACGTTATTAAAATATTTAATATTAACACGTTTGGACGATTTTTTATACTGTCAGTTTATTGTATATGATGTTAATCGGTTGAGATTATCCTTTAATAAATGTTAGATACTTTTTATTTAAAGTAAGATTTTTAATTGTTCACTTATTGGTTATTTTTTGCTTTTTGTGCTTGGCTTTTTGCCATTGGTTTTGTGTACTTTGTTGTCTTTTTGTATTATCTCTACGTTTGTGACTTCAAGACTTTGTTCACTTGATGTTGTTGCGTCTCTCTTTGTACTGTCTTTGTTGTCTGTAGATGAGATTTTGCTAACGTCCTCACTGCTTGCACTTTGACCCTTATCATTTTGTCTTACGTTGGCTTTTGTGGTAATGGCAACAACATCTTCACTAGTAGTTGTAACAGCAAGTTTTTTATTGTTGTGGTTGTGCATAATTTTAACAGTTATGTTGTAAATCAAGAAGATAAGTGCGCACATGCCAAATACAGCCACGTATACAGCAATAGGTACAACCCAAGCAGGTACAAAATCAAAGGTAGAACCTGTAATAAAGCACCAGTCGTAATAATGTCCATCTGGGATACCATTGTAAGCGAAGTTGCCAAAGCAAGCCCACAACATAATTACTGCCACAGCGATTGCTTCTTTCCAAATTGTTTTCCATTTAAGCTTGACTCCACCAGTGGCTAGGCTCAAAAAACCCCAAGCCAATACAAGCCCATGGAACAAGAATGTTTGGATAACTTTGTAACTAAATGTAGATATGCTACCAAGTGCAGAGCCTGGGTAGGTGATGTACATTAGCGATGTAACAATCGCCAAACATGCAATTACGTCCTTGATAGGCTCAAACTTTTTGTTGAATTGTGCAAATGGGATAAGACAGCCAATTAAAGTGCAAAAATGGAAAGGCAGTTTGTCGATATCTATTTTGCCTTGAGAGAACGGCATAATGAAGAAGTCCAAAATATATACACCAATAACACAATAGGCTAGCACATTTAGATTGGTAGTTTTAACTTTTTCGGACTTATGCCTAAACACAAACGCCATGCCAATGGTTAGCCCCAGAATGATTATTACGTACATAAAGTGCCAACCAGAAAACGCGGTTATTTCGCAAAAATCATCGTGGCTGTTGTTAAAAATTGCTTGCATTATTTCTCTTAAACTCATTTTTTGTTCCTCCTATTATCTTCATTTCTCTTGCGGTATGCCCGCATGAGACTGTACCACCTATCTTCCTTTGGTAGAGCTATCTGTTCATAAATTGCAGATATTGTAAAGACTACTAACAACCCAGCGATACCAATGGTGGCAGTGTTTATCCAAGGGTAGTCATCAAAAGGTCTTGCTAGCAAGTACATAGTGTTTGGTGGATCTAGACCAGCAAGGCTATATATACCAATGACAATCCACCCTAACAAAATAAGCCCAATCAACCCATACAGCACACTTAAGACATTCTTGACTCGTATTTTGATGAAACCACCGACAAGCAAGTAGAGACATCCAAACAACATAACACTGTGCGAAAGTAAACCTTTAAGTGTATCCCAATCTGCAAGGTGGGGATTATTAGCATAAATTTCGTTAAACATTATGCCAATTATGCCACCAACTACGCCCAAGTAAAACGCAAATTCAGCAAGCACACTAAAAACTTTGGATTGTTTGTTTTTGTAAAACGCCACAATTAGCAAGAGCCACATTGCTACATTGCAAGGATAGATAGGTAAGAGCATATTATCAGATATTTCGGCACTGCCTGTAGAGAAAAAATCGACATACAAACTACTGTAGTGTATGATGACGGTCAACACTGCAGCAATCTGTAACACCATGCTTTTGCCTTTGTCTTTTTTTACAAAAAAGTAACAACAAATAAGCATTGCAACTATTGTAATAGTGGAAAACACCATAAACAAAATGTGTTGTAAATCGAATAACATAATCTACTTATACCATACTTACGCGAATTTTGTCAAATATTATCATTAATATTTTGTTTAAAACATCAACAAAATATGTAAACATTAAATGTTTTTTGTGAATTACTTCGATAATTAATACAAGGATAAAACCTCTAATATAAAGTGATGAGTTTTTAAGTTTTTTATGTGTATCAATATGCTTACAAAGCGTAAATTCTTTGGCTTATAAAAATTGCTTGGATAGTAAAGAATGAATAAAACATGCTTTTTATCATGGTCATCGATGGCTTTGGTTTTGGCTGGATTTATTGCTTTGTTGTTTGAACAGAAATCACAGTTAACAAAAAAGAGAGTATAGATGTATTGAATAAAACCTCTAAAAATAAAAAGCCTAACAGCTTTGATACAGTAAATTTAATTAAATAAATTGCGTATGCAATAACACTGTTTTAGGTAAAACTAGGGCGATTTAGTGTGGAAATTTAAAGAGAAAAAGATTGACAGTTTTGAGGGGAATTGTCGGTCTTTTTTGTGTGCAATTTATGTGCAAATACTTTTTGACAAAATTTTGGCAAAAAAAGCCTATAAAATGGACGTTTTAATGGAGGTGATTGCGGAAGCAACCAGCGCCAGTTGGATGCGGTGGCATCCTTTGTTGTGGGGCGACAGAAAACGGTGTAAAGTAGAGGAAACTGGAGGTGATTGCGGAAGCAACCAGCGCCAGTTGGATGCGCTGGCATCCTTTGTTGCAAAGCAACAAAAAAACAGTGCAAAAGCACTGTTTAACTGGAGCTGATGACGGGACTCGGACCCGTGACCTCCGCCTTACCAAGGTGGTGCTCTACCGACTGAGCCACATAAGCAGATAAAAAAATATTAAGTTGTGAAAGTTAGACCTTGGGGCTTACCAAGGAATATAACAAAACACAAAGTCCAGTGCTCATGCATTCTAAAAGCCCGATAATCACGGGCTTTTTCTATATCAAAAAC
>ONVD01000027.1 GCA_900321185.1 uncultured Eubacteriales bacterium | reverse complement strand
GTGGTGGTTTTGAGATACGCAACGAGTTGCGCGCATTAAAATCTCAAAAAGATTATGCCCAACAACCAGTCAAAGTTACAAAGGGTTACAACTTGCCATGTAAATTTATCTTTCATGTCGCTGGTCCGCAAGTGTTTGGTAAACTAACCGAACAAAACAAGCAAGACCTAGCATATTGTTATACTAACGCATTAGATAAAGCCAAACAATTAAACCTAGATAGTATAGCATTTTGTTGTATCTTTACGGGACTTTACGCTTTTCCAAATGACCAAGCATGCAAAATTGCAGTAGATACCACACGAGTGTGGCAACAGGCAAATAAATATAATATAAAAATAATTTTCGATGTATTTAAAGATCAGGATAGGGGATTGTATGAACAAAGATTATTTAACACGCATTGCTGATGCAAAAAAACTAATAAACAACGCAGATTTTGTTATTGTTGGCGCTGGCGCAGGACTTTCGACCGCTGGTGGCTTTGAGTATTCTGGCAAGACTTTTGACAAATATTTTAAAGATTTTGGGGATAAATACGGCATTAAAGATATGTACTCAGGTGGGTTTTATCCATTTGCTACCCCCGAAGAGCAATGGGCTTTTTGGAGCAGATATGTATATGTTAACAGATATCTAAGTACTCAGCCAAATCCTATCTATGTATCACTCTTTGACTTAGTAAGAGACAAAGATTATTTTGTCGTTACCACTAACGTTGACCACCAATTTCAAATTGCAGGTTTTGATAAAACTAGATTGTATTACATGCAAGGTGACTTTGGGCTTTTTCAATGCTCAGTGCCTTGCCACAACAAAACCTACGACAACAAAGAATTAATCTTGCAAATGGTACAACAGCAAAAAAATATGCGTATACCTACAAACCTAATACCAACATGTCCCGTTTGTGGCAAGCCAATGACCATGAACTTGCGTTCAGATGATAACTTTGTACAAGATGACGGTTGGTATGCTCATGCAAAGGCCTACCAAGATTTTGTGGATAAAACTAAAAACAAAAAACTCGTTTTGGTAGAAATCGGTGTAGGCTACAACACCCCAACAATTATCAAATACCCATTTGAGAGAATGACTTACTTTGACAAAGACGCTAACTTAATTCGCATTAACAAAGATTATGCCGTTTGTCCAGACGAGATACGAGACAAGACCATCCTTTTTAACGAAGACCTCAAAGATATCCTTGCCCACCTTAATACCGACTAACAACTACAAGTATAATTGCATCGCAAAGAGGTTGGTCAATTATTGGGAGTTGCTAGATTTGGTTAGATACGAATAATATTCTAATTCGCCAGATAGAAACTTGTCATAAAGAGCGTTTTTGCGGTCTATGTAGTCTAATGTGTCGTTTAGAGATGTTATTTGTTTTTCGACCTCGGATCGTTGTCTTAATAGTATTTGTTTGCGTTGTTGTATAGTAGATGGCCCTTGCATACAAAGGTCTAGATAAATACGCATTTCTTTTAGCGAAAAGCCACATTTTTTAAGGCATTTTAGGCTGTTTATCCAGTTGATATCATTGTCGTCAAATATGCGGTAGTTGTTAAATTTGTCACGATTTACGTTTGGGATGAGCCCTTCGTTGCAATCATATTTGAGAGTGTCGTAACTCAGTCCTGTTAATTTGCAACATTCTTGCATTGTATACATTTTTGCCTCCTAGTAGAAAATTTTTAAAAAAGTTGTATAAAACGCTTGCCCGTGAGTTACTCACGGGTTGTAAAATAATAACACAATAATTGCTATTGCGTCAACAAAAAGGAGAATAAAGATAATGAAGACGTTAATATTATATTTTTCATATTCCAACAATACCAAAAATTTGGTAGAAAAAGTAAACAAAGAATTTAATTTTGACGTAGCACGTATTGAGCGGGCAGTGCCATATTCGGACGACTACAATACATGTGCATATGGCGAAGCAAAGGACGAATATGACCAAGACAAAATTAAGGCAATAGGTGTCAGCAACTTTGGGCCAGATAGACTAGTAGATATTTGCAGATTTGCACGCACAAAGCCTATGGTCAACCAAATTGAAACCAATCCATTTAATGCACAAAAAGCGGCGCACAAATGGTTGACTAAATACAATGTAGTCCATGAGGCTTGGGCACCTTTGGGCGAAAAACGCAATGGATTATTTGACAACGAAACTCTAGACAAAATTGCAAAATCTCACAACAAAACAGTTGCTCAAGTCATCTTGCGTTGGGAGTTGCAAAATGATGTTGTCGTCATTCCAAAATCTACTCACAAAGAACGTATGCAAGAGAATTTTAACATTTTGGACTTTAAGTTAACAGACAACGAAATGAAGCAAATTGATGACTTGGATACAAATGCTAGTTTGTTTTTCTCGCACTATGACCCAAAGATGGTCGAGTGGTTTGCAGATATGGTCAAACCATTAGACAAATAGTGGATACAAAAATGTGCTTGCATAACCCTTGGTATTATCTATATTTTTGAACTCAAAATAAAAGAATCCACTTTGAAATGATGTTGGATTCTTTTTTACTTGTCTAGGGTTACCTAATGTGATTTTAGATATTTACCTGTTCTCTTGGAGAGTGTCCATAGTATTTTTTGAATGCCTTGTAAAAGTCACTTGTATTAGTGTAGTTTAGTATTTCTGCTATACGCTCGACAGATAGATTAGTATTTTTGAGTAGCATATACGCTTTTTCCATGCGATTTTTGAGTACAAAGTATGAAAAGGTTTTGCCAGTGTCATCATGAATTACCTTGGATATGTAATTGGGATGATAGCCGAATGTTGACGCTATTTCTTTTAAGGTGTAGATGGAATTATTGCCTAGGTATGTCAATATTTTGTCAGAAAGTGTATTTTGTGTTGTTTTTTCGCTTTTTTCGTGGTATTTACGTGCAATAAACATAGTGAGGGCTAAGATTAATGGCTTGAGTATATTCTGCGTGTCTACTTTTTTGTTAGCGTATTCTATGACCATAATTTTTAATAGATGCCAAATTGGTGAATCTTTGTCAAAATGCAGTTTGAGATATTCATTTGAAAATTTGTTATTTTGCGGTTCTAAAAAAAATCTCAAGATATCCGAATCTTGTGCCAACACTCCTAGATATTCGTCAAAAAATACTTCCTTTTTAATAAGTACGCCAATAATGGTAACTTCTTGATTGTTATTTAATATGGCATAACCACTATACGGTTGTCCGACATAACAGTCGTTCTCATTGATTAGCAAGGTAGCGCCAGATTGCGCATTTTGCACTTTGTAACTATTGTGATATGCAAAATTAAAAAAGAAAAAGTCTTGGCGATGAAAAGGCTCGTGAATATCTTTACCGTGATAAACACAAATCATGGTGTTTTCGTTGATGTCTCCTAACCACTGCGAAATTAATTCATTATG
>ONVD01000005.1 GCA_900321185.1 uncultured Eubacteriales bacterium | reverse complement strand
GATTTTATGCATTTTTTTGCATATTTTTTAAAATTTTTAAGTTATAAAATAAACATATTTTCTTTTTTGTAATAAAAAGGACTACTAAACATTTGGCAGTCCTTTTGTCTATATTTTTGATATCTTTTTACTACAGTTGTCTTATATCTTGCAATAGAGTATTAGGTATCTACAACCTCCAACCTAAGATATTAACACTATCTATCTTGCACTCTAATTTATATACAATTTGAGTCGGTGTTGACTAATTGATACCGCCAAATATTCAGGGTCACCTATAGAACATATAAGTTTCGGCAGCAATGAGGAATGGATACTTTATTTTTGCAACATAACAATTTTAGTACGTCAGCAACTTCACTAGCCAGTGATAGTGTGGTCCTCTTCTATTTGCAAGCTAAACGTGACTATCAACCTTTTGGTTTTGTTAAGTAAATAATCTGTATTTTCCTCATCAATAGTGGCATTAGATGCCTCGGCAAAAGTTGCACTTGGTTTAATAGTGAGTGTAAAGTTTATAGTTGCAGTTTGGTTAGACTTGATAACGGTATTTAGAACGCCAGTAGTATTAAGAATATAGTTGACTACCCCGTCTGAGCCCGTAGCCAACTCGTGATTAGTTGTGCCGTCATAAAATTCCGCCTCTACTTTTTGCACTGCTATACTTTCAACAACTATTGGCAACGTGCCATAGCCGTCCTTTACACTATTTTGGATAGTAAAAGACGCATCAAATGTTGCTCCTGGATAAATAGGCTGAGAGTCTGTAATGGCGGTTACCTCTACATATCCGAGTTTGTTGATGGTATGCACTCCGCTAGAGCCAGAGCGATAGTCAAAAAAAGCACAAAAAGCAACACCAACAGAAAAGCTTATCAACAGCACGAGGGCTATTGACAGCAACACTGAACTTGCTTTTGTGATTTGCTTTTTCATCACTCGCTCCTTTTGTTATTTACGCACTTAGTTGTGGTGAGATTTTGTTATACCAAATGGCGTATTGCGAATAAAAATTCGCGCTATTTGTGTATTTAGCATATTCACCGTTGGATGCTAGTTCTGTTGAATACAGTGGGTCGTCAGCGTCCGTGTACGAATAATCATAAAATAGTGGTACACGGTCAGTTCGTACAGTCACGCTATTTTGGTTGGTACTGCCTGCGTCATCAATCGTGTAGCCGTCCTTGGACAAATACTTGTCGACATAGTTAGATTCGCTGGCACTGTAACCCATAATTTCACAAACTATATGGAAATTGTAAGTATCGCTCGATGTAGTGTCGGTAGTGCTAATCGAAATAGTCTTGTCTAGAGCATAGACACTCTCTCCTGGCATAACCAATTGGTCATAAACAAAAGCACTAAACTTGCCGGTAAGGTTAGCATCAAAGGCGAAATCCGAGTAGTTGTCTCTAATGTCTATCCAATTAGAATTACCATTGGCAAAGTTTAGATTGAGGGTGGTATCTGTAGGCCAACTCGAAGCCGTAGTAGATGTAACTGTAGACTGTATAGAGATACGCAAAGCCAAAATAATCGGAGTTGTGCTATTGTTGTAAATTCGTAAACAACTATTATCACTTCCCGCGTTTAACAGTGAAACAGTAGCACTTTCCGCCCCCGTTGTATATGAAGCATCCAATGAATTTGACGAAGTTGCTTGTTGCCAACCAGAAGTACCTTTTGGAACAAAAACCAACAAGCTGTTTTTATTATTTGTATCCATAGTTATGCCGTCAAATGTTGTATCACCCAAATAGTTCGAATCAGCATGTGCTAGATACTTCCAATAATTTTGTGCAACATCTAGAGATGCTTGCACGACCTCAATAGTCAACTGTACATGTATAGCATTTGTACCCGTGTTACTAAAAGTAGCAAATGGTGCATACTGCCCCTTAAGTAGTGGCGCATTGTAATAATACCAGCCATTCTCTATCCCTGTAAATCCTGCGTTAGTTTGACTATTCACTGTTGTGTAAGTAGTGCTATCAACCAAATCAAAAGTATAATCTGTAGTATTTGTATCACTAGTACCGACTTTGACACCAAAACTCACACGCAAGAGTACTTTATTCGCGACCGTATCGTCTGTTTTTAGATTGCTGGTATTTTGGATAGTTAGGGTTTTGCTTGTGCCAGATGCTATGGTACTTTGCGAGGTGTACTGTGTACCTATCTCTACTGTGTTAGTGCCCAACGAAGACTCGTATACTTGCGAAGACATAACCGCAACGTCATAATCTTGCTGTATGCTAAAAGAATCTGCAAAATATGCTAAACTAACACCAACTGCAAAACACAAAGCTATCAGCAAAGTACAAACAGAAACAGCCCCAACACTTCGAATAGTAAACAAGTTTTTCATATCACTCACCCCAGCCTCAATATTCCCGTTTCATCAACGAGTCTAGGGTGCGTTTCTTTTGCACGACAGCCTCTTGTGTCGCCATTTTTTGCATTTGTGTCTCAAAATCTACACGACGTTTGACGTAATCTGCAAACGCATTGTTGACGTGTGTTTCATCGATAATTTTGCGTCCAAGCATCAAGCCCACGACCAAAGTAAACAATATCATAAAAGTCAAAATAGCGTTATTTTTGACCCAAACAAACATTCCACCTATATAAGGGATAACAAGTAGTTCTCGCCCTTGGACAGAGTCCTTGGATACGACATGACGCAAAAATGCGGTGTTGGGGTTTTCGCCAACCATAACAAGGTAATCATTACCCTTTGCGGATACGCGGTGGATGTAGTTGACTAATTGTCCACTCTCATTACGGTAATAACTAATATGGTCACCTACTTGAATGTCATCCCACGAAACTGGCGCGACAATTACCAAACTTTTAACTGGAATGTTTGGCTCCATAGAATCAGTAATCACGACATCTGGACGCAATCCTGCTAGCATTCCGATAGATAGCGAAACTGAGATAAGTAATACTATAGAAACAATAATAACATTAATGACATTTAGGAATGTCGACCAAGGTGAAGTGCCTATTTGAGCAAGACTACAGTCATTGAGGAACTCTTGATAGATTTTGTGTTTGTAATCACGCATTTTAAAACTAGCTTTTGTAATATCTGAGGCGGCAAGATTTTCCTCTAGCACAGCACTACTAAACTTACGCTTTGGAGCGTTGGGGTCATAAGTAACATTGACAGTGTCAAACTGTTCTTGTTCGTCATTGATGTATCCGTGCTTGTGAACACTGTTGTCATCAATATTTTTTGACATACCCACCTCCTAACTAATACAAACACATTGTACCAAATTATTACACAAAAGACAAATATTTTGCGTAACTTTTGACAACTTTGTAAATTATTTTGTGTAATAATGTCAAATTTAAACTTTTTGTTACAAAACTTAATACAATGTAAAACAACAAAAATAGCTTTATTAAATTTTGCAAGAATAAAAAAATGTAAGAGACAAATAATAAGCATATAATCAAAAAAAGGAGTCAAAACTATGAAACTAAAAGGTACACAGACAGAGATTAACCTAGCACGTGCATACGCTAGCGAATGTCAAGCACGCACAAGGTACGAGTTTATTGAATACGGCGCTAGATACAACGGTTACAAAAACATCGCAGATATTATTGACGAGATTATTTATCAAGAATTTAATCATGCACGAATGTTTTACACATTTATTCAAGATGGTAGTAAAGACGAAACAGTAGACAATATAGATATTTGTGCAGGCTTCCCCTTCCGCGAAAAATGGGACCTAATGGACAACCTAAGACTAGCTAGCGAAGACGAGGCAAAAGAGGCTGAGATATACACGGAGTTTGCAGATACGGCACGACAAGAAGGCTTTGAAGATATTGCACATCTATTTGAAATGACCAAAAATGTTGAGGACTATCACAGGCAGATATTCACAGAGTTGTACGAACAAATGCGTGACGGAACGCTCTACAAAAAAGACAAACCTGTCACTTGGATTTGTGGTGACTGTGGATACATGGCAACTGGCACCGAGCCTTGGGACGAGTGCCCATTGTGTAAAGCAAAACGCGAATCAGTTAAACTAATATTGCATGCAAAAATATTGAACGAATCAACTCAAAAAGACTAAACAAAAAGATATCTAACGCAATTTAGATATCTTTTTTATTCTCAATATCATCACCAATAAGAACATTGAGAGTGTTGACAAATTGCTCCATTTCTGACCTTGTTATGTTGCATATACCAAAAGACTCTCGTACTTTTGCAAAGTTTTGCTTTAGATTTTTGTTTATCTGCTCCCCTTTGGTTGTCAGCAAAATCTTACAATTGCGCTCAGCCACATCGGATTTTTTGTTATCACGCCTAACTATATCTTTTCTCTCCAAATCCGCAACCACGCGCGAAACAAGAGCTTTGTCTATGCCACCTATTTCGCTTAGTTCTTGCATAGAATATCCTCGCCCTGTCTTAAATATTGGGAAGATAACGCGCACTTGCGCAGGCGTGATGCCCTGATGATAAACATGCTTTTGGGTCAACTCTATCTTTTTTATTAATTTTTTTAACTTTATCACCAATTCATCTGGAGATATGTCTTTTAACTTTATCTTTTGGTCTGTCATATATACTCCAAAAATATATTATGGAAGATAATAACTTATTTATGTTGATTAGTCAACTTAAATTAACTATCTTTTTATCTTCCTTAATTTTTTCTTGGGACAATGTTTTTAAAAAATCTAATGTACTACATCTATACACAGTTTCATTCTTTATATTGTCATAAAAACTTAGTTTATCTAATGAGACATCCACTTTTTTAAAACCATTTTTTTCATAAGCCTTGATAGCAGGTATATTTGTGGGATGTACCCACAAATAAATCTCATCACCAATGCCATCAAAAAATCTTTTCAATCCAGCAGACACTACATTTGTAGCCACTTTTTTACTAGAATGCTGGTAATCTTTACGAGTATTTACATTTATTACAAAAAATTTTCCGACCTCAGAATAATAGCGAAATAAGGCGCAACCAATTATCTCACCTTTTTCTTCACATATAGATATAAACGCTCTCTTGTCATGTTCTAATATTGATTCATAATATTTGTATATATCATTTATGTAAGCAAAATCTGAGTTCTGTGCTAATGGAATTTGACGGTAAAAATATTCTTGATTATCCATAAAATCTTGAAAAAATATTTGTCTATATCTCATTTGTACCTCTACATATTGTACTATAAATATTTATAATAAAGAAAATAGTACTAAATGTCAAGCGAATTATTCACATCTTCCGACAAATTAAAAATGTTGTAAGTTTTGCAATCTTTATCTCATAACCACAGCAGTTTTTACAAATCTTGCTACATTAGATTAAATTATTTGGCATGCACATTCGTTGTTTTTTTTGTCAAATTGTAATCTTTGTTCCAATTTATGCTATTCAGTCAGCGCATAATGGATTTGGCAAACTTCAAAACACCAGTCAAACATTTGACTCGATTGTTATTACTGTTTTATCCAGTTTTCCACAGATTTTTTAGAGTTTTTTACCGCACTGCCTTTAATCGCAAGCCCAGGCTTAATGTCTGCACCTTTACAAACTTGTTTGTAAACTGACATTACACTTCCCAACCCCGAGCCCTCGTGGGTAGTAAAAGGCTTGACAATCTTGCCACTAAAATCCAATTTTTCTAGTTGTGTAAGTAATGGCATAGGTGGATAACCCCACCAAACAGGACTACCAATATAGATAATATCATAATCATCAATGCTGGATAAATTTTTTTTAATCTCTGGACGAGCGTTGCTGTTCTTCTCATTTAACGCAACATCGCAACACTCTTGGTAATCTGTTGGATAAGGTTTGACCCCTTCTACTTTGAACAAATCTGCCCCTGTAAATTCTTGGATGTACTCCGCCACTATCTCGGTGTTACCTTTAGTAATGTTTTGGATATGTCCACCAAAATAGTTGTCTCCCGTGTGAGAAAAATAAATTACTAAACTTTTCATTATTTTTTACCTTCTTCATTATATATTAATTATTATCTAATTTAAAGAGAAGTTTGCTAAAACTTCTCTTTTTGATTGTGCAACCTTATTTGTCTATATCTACAATTTCGTATTTTCTGTTACCTAGACCCAACTTTTCCGCTTGCTCTACCGTATGGATAGCATGTCTCTCATTCATACGATTGATTAGAGATTGTTTGCCAGCGTCGCTAGAGTTGATAATGGCATCATAACAGCATTGGTCAAGCGCCACTGGGTCAAGCGAAGCAAAAATACCAATGTCCGCCATTTCGGGGGCATGTGGATTGGAGTCACAGTCACAGTCAATAGACAAGTTGTTAGCAACGCTTACAAAAGCCATGTTTTCAGGCTTAAAGAACGTCATAACAGCCTTGCAGGCCTCTGCCATACTCTCCAAAAATCCATCTTGGTCACTAGTAAAGTTCCACAACTCATCTGGTACGGCAGTGTGTCCAGATGAATGTATCCATGCTTTACTATTTTGCGAAGCAACGCCAATACTCATATTCTTTAATGCTCCACCAAAGCCACCCATTAGGTGCCCTTTAAAGTGAGACAACATCAGCATTGAGTCATAATTTTTAATGTGTGAACCTACAATATCATAACCATGTAGACGCTCTCCACCCT
>ONVD01000025.1 GCA_900321185.1 uncultured Eubacteriales bacterium | reverse complement strand
TGGCAACAGATATCCAACGGCTTATGCCTACTCTGCCGAGTTAGAGTTAACTAAATCTGCAATTTATGTACAACGTAAAACTGACCGCGCAATCTACATTTACGAAGACAGCACTACAGAGTACAAAGCAACATTGACAGCAAGTGACCTAACCTACACGGGTACAATCACAAAGAACAACGAGGCTTACACTTTGGAGACCAGTACATCAAGTGATGCAGACACTGCTAACCAAACTAGCGACACGGATACACAAACTTCTGTAACAGATGCTGAATAACTAAAAAAAACAAAAAGGCGCTATCCAACAAATAGTGTCTTTTTGTTTATTGAATAGAACAAAAAACTCGCCAACCTTTTGGCTCACGAGTTTTTTTTGTTATTGCATTACGAAGGTTATACTTTCGCGTCCTACATCTTGGTAATTGTTATTACCCACAATGCTAAACACCGCGGTATAACTACCAGATTGATTAATGCTAGTGTATGCAGTTGTACTGTTGCCTATGTAATACGTCGTGCCAGACTGCAAAGTTAACTCACCTACATTAGAATGCAAAACTAAAGTATAAGTTTTGGTATTGTCAAATGTAATCGTTGTGTCGGTTGCTAGTTTTGTTTCACTTTCGCCGTCAGATATATAGAGGTCATAATCTTCCCCTCTAACTAATGTACGCTTTGTGACAGTGTAATCAAACTCAACTATGGTTTCGTCATTGATATTGCTGTTGCCAGATATACGCACTCTTACCTTGTATTCACCAACATTTAGATTTAGATTGTATTCGTTAGTTACAATATTAGGAGAAATAACGTTGTAAGCGGAATCAGATATTGGGCGGTAACTGTACTCTAGTTGTGCACGAATATTTTCTGGCAAAGGAGCACGCCCAAGATAGCCATCAGATTGAGTCCAATACGTTGCCAAATCTATATCCGAACCATATGTATTAGGAATTTGCTTGTAATTGTAGTCTAGTGAATTGCCACTCAGTACCAAATCTTTTAAATCAGATCGGGCAATATTAAGTTTACAATAGCAAATCAAGTCATTGTAGTTTTTGGAGTTTGTAAAAGATATTTGTACATCGTATTCGCCTGCGTTGATTGGCGCATCAGAGGAATATTCCGCACTGTCTAGATTGGACATTTTGTACATGTAGGTTGTATCTATATTTTCAGTAGGCAACGACGCGGTATTAAGAAATTTATCAAAGGTAACTGCATCACCTGTGTATTTTGTAGAAATCACAGGAATACTTTCATCCGTGGTTGTGGAGTTATAAAACTTTGGCTCAAGCGTGCCTTTTTGTACACTTACACCAAACTTTGTAGTCTGCCCCATGTAACTCAGCACTATTATTTGGTCATTTGTAGCTGTGGTAAAGGTAGTTAGGTTAGGGGTCGCCAACGTCATAGGCACAATCTTAACCGAGTCGTCCATATACGTAACACGCAATGTGCCACCACTAAGATTTAAATCTTGACCAACAGTGTAAGTTAGGATATCTGGAGTCTTGTCAATAGACAGCGCCTTTATCTCAGTTTGGGTGGTATCACACCCAACAAAGCCCAATCCACAACACAGCAATGCTAAACATCCAATAACGTTTAACCAAAGTTTTTTCATATTTCACCTCTCACAAAAACCTTAGATATATTATACATTTTTGCTTTGTTTTTTCAAAACAAATAAAGCCTATTTGAGCAAAAATATTCTTAACAAAGTTTAAAAAGCAAAATTATTGTCAGAATTTGCAAAAAATACTTGAAAAATTTATCACAAACTAGTATAATCATAGTGTCAAAAAATATAACGCAAAAGGAGTTAAACTTATGCAAAACATCGGTTTTTTACTTGGCGAATACCAAAATTTTGGAGAGTTTTTAGGAGATTATTGGTGGTTGTTCGTATTAACAATCTTGGCAATAATACTGTTAATCGTAGTCATTGTTTTGGGAGTAAAACAAAGCAAAGGTAAAAGTACGAACAAAAAAGAAGCCAAGTCAACAGTAGACCAGCAACCTTCTACCAAACAAGACAGCAAAACAGAGGCAAAAGAACAGACAATAACCGAAAGTAAAGCACAAGGCACAGCCCAAACACAAAAGGCTACAGACGTTGACTCACAAACAAAAACTGCACATACTTCAGCACAAAACAAACGCGGTAGACCCCAAAAAACGACCGACAGTGGTTCTACATCCAACTCTAGCACCAAATCTACAAAAGCAAAAAAATCATATTCAGCAACCAAAACAAAACCCGCAACCAAAACCGCTAAAGCATCATCAAACAATACAACCAAATATGACGTAACATATGACAAAGAGGCACAAAACTGGGTTGTTAAATTTGAGGGTAGCACTCGCGCCAGCAAGCGTTGTGCTACCAAGGCTGAGGCTTTGGCAGTAGCAAAGAGTTTGGCAGGCAAAAAGAATGGTTCACTTAGCGTCCGCAAACGTAACGGTCAATTCCAAAAACAATAATACGACAAAAAAAGAACATAGCAATACTATGCTCTTTTTTGTTTTATCAATCCCACAACAATATTTTACAAAACAATGCACAAGCAAAAAATCAACTTGGCATTAGTGTAAAAACCTGCTAAAAAGTTATTAAATCAATTTTTAACAAAAAACCCAAGAGATTTACCCTTGGGAATGTAAATAAGTGTTTTTAATTTTGTGAATGTATGTTTTTAATTTTGTTTGTAGATGATTAAGCCGTTTTAGCCAATTCTGCCTTAAATTCATCAAAACTTGCTCTTACATCATCATCGGCACTAGCAGTATTAACCTCACCAGTTGTTGGGTCAAAAGTTATTGTATCAGTCGTTATTATCCTACTTCCATCTGAACTTAATGTATGTACAGTCGCACAGTTGTAATTAATGGATGAACCAGTTTTATTTTGTTTGTCAAAACTTATTTGCACTGTGGCAAAATATTCGACTGTATCTTTGCAATATACTTGCAAAGTAATTGAATCATCTGTCATAATAGCACGACCGCTTGGTTTTACTGCGCTAACAGTTTTGTTTATAAACAAATTCAAATCTTTGCTCGATGTGTAAATTTGTTGCTGTTCATCAAGAGTATAAGGTATCGTGCTCACGTTATATAAACAAGAGCAATAAATATCAAAAATTGACTTTATTGACTCGTCGTTATATCCAAAACCTTCAATTGCATAACTATCCAATTTTTTCAAGTTTTCATCTGGAGACTCGGTATCTAGTGCACTCTTAATGGCAGAGTGAGCCCAACTAAATACATTGAAAATAGTGTTAATAGGCAAGTCAATACTTACATCTTCTAACTGAGACGCAAACTCTGCACGCTGGTTATAAATTCGTTTGTACTCGCTAGATGTTTTGTCCTCGATATCAGTCCTTGAGTAAACTTTTGTACTACAGTTGTATTGAGCTTTGTATATCGTTGCACCTCCTACTCCACCAATGTCAAAAACGTCTTCCAAACTAACAGAATTCAATTTTTGCGTGGTAAAATCATAATCCAAAGAATAAACATTTCCGCCAGTATAACGGTCAGTTCCAAAAAGACCTTGAGAAAGAGTTATCTCGTTGTTAGTGTTGTTAATTTCTAAGACGACATCTGTTTCGATACTAGAATAATGGTTTTGGTCTACGTGAATTTTGTAAACTGTGTCAAGTTCACCATTATGCCAATATTGACAAAGCTTCTCAATCTCACTAGATAAACTCTGCAGATTAGATGTTGCATCTTGTGTTTTGCCATCTTTGTCTACATAAGTAGCGTCTGTAGTATTCTTTAGTGTAGTCGCAGAATTCTCTAGAGCTGTTTTAACTTCTGCTTTTGTGTGTGTCACGGTTTGGTTATTGTCATCGGTACTACCGGTGTCGCCACTGTCATCTGTTTGCTCTTTGTTATTGTCTGGAACATTGTTGCCAAAATCACACGCGGTAAACATAAACATTGTGGCAAAGGCTGTCAAAGTAAGAATTAAGTAAAAGAATGTTCTTTTTAATGCATTTGTCTTTTGCATTTTTGTTCTCCTTTTTTATCTTTGCGAGAACGGTTTTTACCGTAACCCCAAGCCTGCATGTATAATACCTGCAACATATTAAAATGCAATTTGGCAGTAAAACAAAAATTTAGATAGCCTCATATCTTATACATTTTTGTACGCATTGCCTTAAGTGTATTTTACGTGCAAATAATATGGTCTAGCTCATTCCAAATTTTACTGTACTAGAGGATATTTTTTTCGCCTTCAATTTGCAAGATTTTTAACACTTACTTTTTTGCAAAAAAATATTTTTTGTCGTTATCTTTATTGTGCAAAACTCAAGATTTTCTGTCCCTTCTCACTCTTTAAATTATACTCTCCGCCCCCCCCCCCCATTGTCAAGTGATTTACCACAAAAATTTAAATTATTTTTCAGTTTTTAACAAAAATAAGTACATCAGTAGGTAAAAATTTAAAATCTATTAGAATATAACTAAAATTTTAAAGACTGCACTGATTCAAAATTGTGGATAAAAGTCAAAAATTTTAACATTAAAAACAAAGAATAAACACCAATGCCGTTCCCAAATTTTGTATAACCAGAACAAGGCGTAAGGTTTTTTAGTACAGACTTGACTCAAAGTAAGCAAAACAAAAATAAATTTACAAAATTTGTTTTTAGAGACTTTAAAAATTTTTAGACAAAATTAATATATACATTAAGAAAATATCTAAAAAATGACGAAATTGCCAAAAGAGAATAAAAATAAAAAATATCCTCAAATCTATTGACTTATGCCCCAACTTTTGTTATACTAGTTTTGTTAATCATTGTAGGGCTGGAGTGAGTTTGTGTAGTGCATTTAATATTCGACCAGCCAAAATGCACCACTTAACAACGACAAAATACACACAAAAAAGTTAAAGAATTATACATCTATTGACTTGTTGTAACCAATATGCCAGTTAAAATATTTGTGTGTGCATTATTACACTGACAAACAACTCACTACATAGCAACAATCTTTAACAAAACAACGATTATGGAGAGATACCCAAGTGGTCCAAGGGGGCACCCTGCTAAGGTGTTAGTACGGCTATACCGTAGCGCGAGTCCAAATCTCGCTCTCTCCGCCAAAAGAGAAAAATACGAAACATTTAGAGATAACTGTTTCGTATTTCTTTTTACATGACTGTTTTGGTTTTGTTAACCCATTTGAAGTTTGTAATATAAAAAGAACCTAACATAAAAATTGTTAGATTCTTTTTTATTTGCTCATTTCAAAAGTATATAAACTCGCTTAATTTACTTTTAAATTTATTTTTTTGTGTCTTCTGTTTTAAAAAAATCTCGTTTAGAAAAGCCAGCTGTCAAAAATCTCCAAAATGCCCTACCATTGGATAACCATAAAATTTGTTTGTCATTCTTTTCGTTTTTTATCATCCTAGGAACTATCCAATTTACAATCGTTTCGGGATAATCCCCCAAAATATTATACACCTTTTTG
>ONVD01000046.1 GCA_900321185.1 uncultured Eubacteriales bacterium | reverse complement strand
GCACCCCCTTAGATACATACTAACACAAAACTTAAAAAAATACAAACATTTTTTAGATAAAAATAAAAAACAACCAACATAAAGTTGGTTTGTCTTTATTTTTTGTTCAAAGTGCACCTATCATCTTGGGTTGTAGCATCAATAATATATTTTTTCTCACCCATTTTAGGAGCGCCATCTTTCTTTGGCAAACGCTTACGAGAACTCTCTCTATAATCTGCCATTTGTGGGTCTTTTGTTTCACTATTTGCCGTATTGTTAACTCTAATCTTTGTACCCTTAGCATTTTTTGGAGGAAAATTTATATATGACCTCTGCTTAAAATCCGACATTTCCTGTTTTTCGTAATCTTTTTCTTTTACCTTGACTGCTGGAGCATCTTTTTTAGGTTCTCTTTTGTAAGAAATGTTTGTAAGCGTAAGTTGATCATTGGTAGACTCTACCACTGCTTTAATCTTTTCTTTCTTCGTCATATTATCATCTCCATTATATTTTATTTACCCTCTTTTTAGAGTATAACATAATTATTTATATATTTCAAGTGTGATTTGTGAGATTTTTTATAAACTTGGTGATTTTATAAAAAAGGACAATCCGCAGATTGTCCTTTGATGCAAGCATACTCCTTTACGAACAACTTTTAGTTGTGGTAGACTTGTGTGACGATTTTGAATCGCGACTTGCGCAAGCGCGAGATGCACGCGTACTTGACGTAGGCTTTTTGGGCGATTTTGTCTTGCTACACATTTCACTCGCTGAGTTGCACTCGCAATTTCCGTCTTTTTTGGCTTTTTTGCCATTACTATCACTATCTTTACAGGTTCGCTTTGTACTAGATTGTTTCAAAGGTTTTACCTCCATTTGTTATTGCAAGTCGGCTTGCATGTATATTGTATGGAGAATAAAATATATAATACAAAATATTGTTCGGTAAAAACTGGAAACAGACTATTCTAGACTAATTAGGTAATAGTAAACAGGTTGCCCACCATTGATGACAGTAATCTCACAATCTGGATATTTCTTTTCTAATGTTTCTTTTAAAGCGTTGGCAACCTCTTCCTTAAGGTCGTTACCATAAAACAACGTAATGTTGACTTTGTCATCGCTAATCATAGTTTCAACAAGACTGGCTGTCGTATCGTTAATATCTTTACCATTTGCGACAATCTTACTGTCTGTTAGACCGATAATATCATCTTTTTCGACATTCAATCCGTCTATACTTGTCTTTCGTACAGCATATGTAACCGCACCACTTGACACGTTTTCCATACTGGCTTTCATGGCCTCGATATTCTCTTCGACAGTGCCATCACTATTAAAAGCTAACATCCCGCTTATACCTTCTGGAATAGATACCGAAGGAATAACGTGGATAAATTTTTTGGTCAGATTTTGCGCCTGCTCAGCAGCGAGAATAATATTCTTGTTGTTTGGGAAGACAAACACATGTTCACTAGGAACACGGTCAACCGCCTTAGCAATATCGTCAGCACTTGGGTTCATAGTTTGGCCACCTTCGATAACCTCGTCAGCACCCAAATCTTTAAATACATCTGCAATGCCCTTACCAGATGCCACTGCAACCAACCCAAAAGGTTTGGTATTCTGTGTTTCTTTTAATTGCTTTTCTTTTAATTCACGGTTTTGTTGAACCATATTGTCAATCTTGACATTCCAAATCTCACCTAGTTCTAGTGCGTAACCTAACGCTCTATTAGGTTCGTTAGTGTGGACGTGTACCTTAACAAGTGACAAGTCACCAATACAAATAACGCAATCGCCTATTTGCATAAGTTTTTCACGCAACTTATCAATGTCTGATTCGGTTGTCTTTGGCTTCATTTGAATAATCATAAACTCTGTACAGTAACCAAATTGAATCTCCGCCAAACTTTGGTAATTAACGTGGAACTCTTCATTCTTTTGTATTTGAATTGCCGTATCATCAGGCTTAATCTCAAAATTAAAGTCTTCGTCACTAGTTAACCCTTTGTAAAGCCCTGTAAAAATAACAAGTAACCCCCTACCACCAGCATCCACAACACCAGCGGCCTTAAGTACAGGTAACAACTCAGGCGTCTGTGCCAAAGCTTGCTCACCTGCATTAAGAACTTCTTCAAAAAAACTCTCAAAGTCAGCATGCTTTTTGGCAGAACTTTCTGCTACATCAGCCATAACACGAATAACTGTGAGAATAGTACCTTCTTTTGGAATGGTCACAGCCTTATACGCCATTTGTGCCCCATTCTTCATGGCTTTGGCAAAACTTTTTGTAGTAAGCTCGGTTTGCAAAATAATCTCGTTGGACATACCGCGCAATATTTGTGACAAGATTACACCAGAGTTGCCTCTAGCACCACGCAAAGCACCTTTTCCCAAGGCTTCGCCCAAAGTATCAAAATTGTTGTTTGCACATTCATTGACCGCTGTGCTTGCGGACTTAAACGTCATTGACATGTTTTTACCTGTATCACCATCAGGAACAGGAAACACGTTAAGACTATCTATATATTTTTGGTTGCTATCCAATATTTTGTTTGCGACCATAACCATTTTTCTAAATGTTGCACCATTTATACTCTTCTGCATAACTTAATCCACCTACTATTAAAACAAAATTTATAAAACAAAAACTAGCATAAAGAGCTTACACTCTCACGCCTATTACATTCACATTTACAGTATCTACTATCATTCCGGAAAACTCCTCTACGCGATACTTGACAGCTTTTTTAAGAGAATCAGCTACGGCACTTATCGAAACCCCGTATTTAAGGTTAACATACAAATCTATCATAATACGGTTGGCACTTGTGATGACTTTTACACCTGTACCCAAAGCGTGCTTTTTGAATAAATCAGACGTGTAATCGGAAAATTTTTTGGGTACCAATTCTACAACACCATAGCACTCTAGGGCTGCAGATGCCGCAACTGCGGCAATAGCATCATCAGATACAAAAATCTTACCATAAGCATTATTAGTCGTAACTGCCATAAGACCTCACAATCATTCCCCTTTGTTTAAAAGCATGGATATATTATACTAGATATTTTAAATTTAAACAAGTAAAATGATATGTTTTTTAAAAAAAAATTAAGTTATATCATAAATATTTCACTAAAAGGGTTGCAAAATTTTTAAAATAATGGTACAATACAATACACTATTGATAACACACAGGGGGTGTACCATGAGCAGAATATGTGATATTTGTGGCAAGACCAAGATGAATGGCAACAAAATCAAACGTGATAACCAAGGTATTCGTGGTCGTAACTCATATGAGAGATTGCCAAACTTGCAAAACATTACTGTTACAGACGAGAATGGACGTAAGTCTAAGATGAAAGTCTGCACTGGATGCTTAAAGAAAATGAAGCAAGAAGATGCATAATGTTTGCAGTTTTTGATATCAAGCACAGTCAAATAGATTGTGCTTTTTTATTTTACAAAACGAACACATAAAAAACATCTAATGACTACAATAACTATCACAAAATTTACCTTAATACAAAAAAAACACCAGACATACTGGTGATTTTTTATTTTACTAACTGTTTATAAAATATCAGTTTGAACAACGCCTTTAAGAACTTTGGCGCTCTAAAACAAACAATCGTCATATTCACCGCCTTGTTTGTTATATATGATGCTATAGGTTATTTTGTCACTAACCTTTAAGTTTTGCTACATACTCAATACGATTTTCAGCTTTGTACAACGCGCTACCGCATACCATAACGTCAGCACCAGCGCCCACAACTGCTCTAGCGTTATCAATATTAATACCACCGTCAACCTCGATAAGATAATGCAAGCCTTTTTCCTCACGCATGCGCTTTGCTTCCATAATCTTAGTGAGTGTGCCCAATATGAACTTTTGCCCACCAAACCCAGGTTCAACTGACATAATTAACAAGACATCTATTAGCGAGAGCAAGGTTGATACTTCGTTAATAGTCGTGTTAGGTTTTATAGCTAAGCCCACCTTTAGTCCAAGGTTGCGCATAATTTTTAGCGTATCAATAAGCTCCAACCTACTTTTAAATGCTTCGTAATGTATAGATATGCCCTGTGCTCCTGCACGAATATATCTAGAAAGCAGTAATCGTGGCCTTTCGACCATAAGATGTACATCTATGTACAAGTCCGTTTTTTTTGTTATTAACGACAAAGTGATGTCATCAAAAGTTTTGTTTGGTACGAACTTTCCATCCATAATATCACAATGCAACCAATCCGCATTTGCGGTCTTTAGCACTTGCAAATAATCTGTCATTTCGACCAATGGACACGCTAACGTGCTTGGCGCTACCAAAACTTTAGCCATATCTTTTTTCCTCCTGTTGCTTTATCTCATTGAACAACTGCGTGTAACGTAAAAAACGTTTTTGAGGTATCTTACCGTCTGCAACTGCTCGTTTTACGGCACAAATCTTTTCGGATTCACCTATGTGATTGCAAGTATTGAAAGCACAATCTACACTAAACTTTTTTATCTCTGCATAACAATCGCTTAATTGCTCTTTGGAGATATCTTTTAATTCTAGTAGACTAAACCCTGTGGTATCAGCAATCCTAGCACCATTATCCAACACATATATTTGCGACTCACGTGTGCAGTTTTTGCCACGTGCAGTTTTGTTGGATAATTCGCCAATGGTGCGTAATGCATTAGGTACTAGCATATTAATAAGACTACTCTTACCAACCGCCGACTGTCCTACAAATATAGACAAACTGTCACTTAATTCTTTGGATAAAATTTCCAGTCCTTCATTATTTAGCGCTACACATTCAATAATTTTAAGTGCTTGCTCGTATTGTGTATGCACATCTTGTAAAAACTCTTTGCTAGCAATATCGACTTTGTTAATTATTAAGATAGGTTCTATATTGTTTTGTATACATTGTACAATCAACTTATCTACCAGCATAAAGTCTGGTATAGGTCTGGGAGCAATCACCACAAACATCTTGTCTACATTAGCAAGTGGTGGACGTATAATGCTATTTTTACGCTCGTATACACTATTTATCACATTATGTTCAGCATCAAAATCAACATAGTCGCCAACAAATAATTTTGCATACCTTAACTTTTTGCGAGCACTCACATTATCAAAAATCTGACTGTTTGCGTATACTTGATACTTACCAGCTACGCCTTTAAAAACTTGACCAATAATTTTAGTATTCTCCTATATTTATTCAAGAATGTGTATATTTATGCAATATACTATGACAAATTTGACGGGTTAACTTCAATAAAAAGCTGTATACCGTTGGGGTGAATGTCATCTACAATTTGGTAGACATCTTTTTCTATCTTCGCTTGATAAGTAGGTTTTATGCGCATTAAAATTTGATATCTAAACTTTTTTTCAATGCGACCTATAGGTGACTTCATCGCTTCATAATACAAAAACTCACTAGAGAACATCTTTTTGATAGCTTTTATTTTATCAAAAATTACCTTTGTTGTGGTCTTAACCTTATCCTCGTCTTCACCTGAGATTAAAATGCGAAAGATTTTTGCGAATGGAGGAAACGACGTTACTTGGCGCAAGTTAATCTCTTTGTTATAAAAACCTTCGTAATTGTAGTTTGCAACGAATCTGTAGATATAGTGCCTAGGTGTATATGTCTGAATAACAACTTTACCCGCCTTGTCTGCACGTCCAGCACGACCCGCCACCTGAGTGATTAGCTCAAATGTACGCTCGGGGCTACGAAAATCGCTATAATGCAAACTCATATCTGCGTTCATTACACCCACAAGTGTAACATCTGGAAAATCATGCCCTTTTGCTATCATTTGGGTCCCCACCAAAATACAGGGTTTGGTGTTAGCAAATTCTGTTAACAATGTTGTTAGAGCGTTTTTGGTGGATGTGGTATCATTATCCATACGCAAAATTTTGACATTGGGAAAAATTTTACGTAACTCTGCCACTACCCTTTGTGTACCCATAGTACCATAACGAATATAACTACTACCACAATTAGGGCAATTGGTTAGAGCTTTGTAACGTTTGTTGCAGTAATGGCATTTTAATTGATTATCTTCACTGTGATACACTAATGATACATCACAATCTTCGCACTTGGGAATATAACCACATTCGCGACAAATCATATAACTACTGTGCCCACGTCTGTTGATAAATAACATTGCTTGATTGTTATTGCTAACACAAGAAGTTAAGTCATTTAGAAGCTGTTGCGAAAACATACCAGTATTACCGTTTAATACTTCGTCACACATATTTACAACCTGTATGGTAGGCATTGCCTTATTGTTTGCTCTTACAGGTAATTCGTGTAAAAAATACTCTTGCTGTTTCGCCTTATAAAAACTCTCTAATGACGGCGTAGCACTACCCAAAATCAACGGACAATGATTGTATTCTGCACGAAATTTAGCAACATCATGCGTGAGATATCTTGGGTTACTTTCAGACTTGTAACTAGGGTCATGCTCTTCATCCAAAATGATAGCACCTATGTTTTTTAATGGTGCAAATATTGCACTGCGCGCCCCTATCACAATCTTGACATCGCCTTCACGTATACGTTGCCATTCATCAAATCTTTCGCCATCACTCAAACCACTATGCAACAAAGCAACATTATCACCAAAACGTGCCTTAAAATTGCCCATTACTTGTGGAGTAAGAGATATCTCTGGTACTAGCAATATTGCAGTCTTGCCCTCGCTAATGATTTGAGCAATAATATGCATGTAGACCTCGGTTTTACCACTACCTGTTACTCCAAAGATTAGATGTACACCTTGCCTATTAGACAAAATATCATCCACAACCTTTTGTTGACTATCAGTCAACGTCACTCTCTTGTCAAGTTTGTCTACTACATAAGGTTTACGTAATTTGTGCCTCTGCAAAGTCACAAGACTACCCATACTTAACAGTTTGGAGATATTGTTTGCCCCAAACTTTTTGCATAACTCCGCATGAGCATATTCTTTGGTTGGTTCCAAATATTCAATCAGTTGTCGCTGTTTTGTAGCATTGGCACGAACATCTTGTAAAAGTGCTTGTTTGTCAAAAGTATCCGAAGTTTTGACGTAATTTATCAACAAAGGCTTTGTTTTTTGAGAACGTAATTGGCTAGGCACAAAAAGGCGCATACAATCGACGCGCCTCAAATGATTCGTTGCACACATAAAATCACCCAAATCTATCAACTCTTGAGTAAGCACTGGATAATCATCTATGCAATCACCTATTTTTTTTAGTTTATCCGCTGGCACATCACTAGTAGTTTTTAATCCTATTACGTATCCCTCTATGGTGCGTTTTCCAAAAGGAATACTTACACGACTACCAAGTTTAGTATCATCTTTAGCTAGATAATCAAACACTTTGTCAACATTAGAGTTGGCGATATCAACAATCACCTCGGCAATCATTGTTCCCTACCTTACATGGTTTTATTAGGTTTTACTTTCCCTTCATAAATCTCACGAGTCGCAATAGAAATAACTTTTGGGTCACTATCAGATGGTTCGCCTAAGAAATATTGATTACTAATCTCCTTGGCTCTAGCCGAAATTAAACTTGTGAGCAAAAACTTATTACCTACGATTTTCACCAATTCATCAATAGGTGGTTCCATCATACTAAAACGGTCTTCCATAATTATTACCTCTTTTTTACATTAATTTTGACAATAATTCGTTTATTATCTTGGGGTTCGCTTTTCCTTTTGTAGCTTTCATAACTTGTCCTACAAAAAAGCTAGCCAATTTTGTATTACCATTTTTGAAACTTTCAACAGCATCAGGGTTATCTACCATAATCTTTTTGAGCACGTCTTCTAGTGCCGAAGTATCGCTAAGTTGCTTTAACCCCTGCTTGTCTACAATCTCTACTGGGTCAGAATCATGAATCCAAATTTCATCAAACACCTGCCTAGCACCTGCTTGATTAATCACACCATCTTTGTACATCTTTAATAATTTCGCTAGGTTATTGGCGCAGACTGGGATATTAATATCTTCGTCTTCCTCAGTATTTAGACGTTTAAATACTTCACTTGTTATCCAGTTGCATACAAACTTTGGTTCGTTATAAATAGCACAAACAGCATCAAAATAATCTGAGAACACTTTGTTAGACACTAACAAGTCGGCATCTTGTTCGTTTAACCCTATTTGCATATAGTCTTGTTTGCGTTGCTCAGGTAATTTTGGTAGTGTTGCCCTTATGTTTGCCACATATTCGTCGCTAACATGTATTGGCAAAATATCAGGGTCAGGAAAATAGCGATAATCTTGACTGTCTTCTTTTGTACGCATTGTGAATGTCTGACCTTTGTCATCATCCCAACGTCGAGTTTCTTGCACAACCTTGCCACCACTTTCTATTACGTCAATCTGTCTGTCTACTTCGTATTTTATAGAGCGTTCAACGGCACGGAATGAATTAATATTTTTGAGTTCTGCACGAGTACCAAGCGGAGTACCTTTTTGGTGTACAGATACATTTACATCACAACGAATGTTACCTTCTTGCATCCTAGCATTGCTTACGCCTGTGTATAGTAAAATCTGTCTAATCTTTTCTAAAAAAGCAACCGCCTCTTCGGCACTGTTCATATCAGGCTCGGAAACCATTTCAATAAGTGGCACTCCTCCACGATTGTAGTCTACCATTGTGCCATCATTGTCATGTATTAATTTACCAGCATCTTCTTCTAGATGTATATGATTTAGACGTATAGTCTTAGGCTTACCATTAATGTTGATATCAATATGCCCACCCAAACATATAGGGTGTACCATTTGAGATATTTGGTAGGCTTTCGGCAAATCTGGATAATAGTAGTTTTTTCGTTCAAATACAGAATAATTGTTAATTGTACAGCCAACCGCAAGTCCCATTGTTATCGCTTTTTTTAGTGCCTCTTGATTTAGTACAGGCAAAGCACCTGGCAAGCCTATACACACAGGGCAACAATGGGTATTTGGCTCAGCACCAAATTCGTTTTTGCAGGCACAAAAGCATTTCGTCTTTGTATTTAATTCGCTGTGGACTTCTAGTCCAATCACTGCTTCGTATTCTGCCATTATAGTGCCTCCTTTTTTGCTTGTTCAAACGCATTCGCTACTCTAAATATCGTCTTTTCGTCAAAATGTTTTGCCATAATTTGCATACCAATTGGCAAACCTTCAACATTTTTACCACAAGGTAAACTCATAGATGGTATGCCAGCAATATTAACAGGGACAGTAAATATATCTGATAGATACATTGCCACTGGGTCTTGTGACTTTTCCCCTAATTTAAACGCAACTGTTGCCGTTGTCGGTGCTAATATTACATCACATTGTTTGAATGCATCCAAAAATTCTTGCCTAATTACTTTTTGTACACGTTTTGCTTTGTTGTAAAATGCATCAAAGTAACCACTAGACAAAACATAGTTACCCAGCATAATGCGACGTTTTACCTCTTTGCCAAACCCTTGGGTGCGTGATTTGTAATAGAGGTCAACCAAATCCTTGTAGTCATTAGCACGTCTGCCGTATTTTATACCATCAAATCTTGCTAGATTGCTGGCAGCCTCGGCACTAGATATGATGTAATAGACTGCCAATGCCGTATCTACAGATTTTAAGTCCACTGGGACAATTGTTGCACCCATTGTTTTGTATGTCTCTAACGCTTGGTCTAGAGCATCTCTTACTTCTTTGTTTAATTTATCTGTAAAGAATTGTTTTGGTACGCCAATCTTAATACCTTTAACACCTTTATCTATATCAGTTAGATAACTGTCCACAGGTGTCTGAGCAGTAGTCATATCATGTTGGTCAGCACCAGAAATCACACTAAGTAACAACGCACTGTCTCTAACACTACGCGTAAGAGGTCCTACTTGGTCAAGACTGCTCGCAAAAGCAACGACGCCATACCTTGATACACGACCATATGTAGGCTTGAGACCAACCACTCCACAAAAACTTGCAGGCTCTCGAATTGAGCCACCAGTGTCAGTGCCTAATGCGCCAAAACATTGATGACTAGCCACCGTACAAGCCGACCCTCCACTCGAGCCACCTGGTACTCGTGTTGGGTCAATCGGATTTTTGACAGGACCAAACGCAGAATTTTCGTTACTACTACCCATTGCAAATTCGTCCATGTTGGCTTTTGCAATAACAACCGCCCCCGAGTCTAAAAGCTTTTGTACAACAGTAGCGTTATATGGAGATACATAGTTCTCCAAAAACTTACTGGAGCAAGTGGTCTTTGTATCTAGCATGTTTATATTATCTTTTATCACGATTGGCACACCACCAAGCACTCCTACGTCTTCGCCTCGCCTGATACGTTGGTCTATCTCTCTAGCTCGCTTTAATGCCTCATCTGCATATACGCAATTTAGTGCATTTAGTGACTCTGTTTGCTTTATTCTATCCAAGCACTCACGTGTAAGCTCTTCGCTTGTTACTTTTTTTTGCTTTACAAGTTCCACAACTTCACACAAGTCCATATCCAAATAATTCATTATTTCCTCCTACTCTACCGTCAAAGGCACTAAGAATGCTCCATCTTTTTTCTCTGGAGCATTTTGTATAACTTGCTCTTGTGTAAAAGTGTCGCATACAGTGTCTTGTCGTAACTTGGTAATATCTATTTGCTCATCTTCTTTTAACTCAATATTTGATACATCTACAGTATTAATAAGAGAAACTTGTTGTAAAATTGAATCAAACTCTTTTGAAAATTGCTGTAATTCATCATCAGTAAATTCTAGCCTTGATAATTTTGCTAACTTTTCAGCATCTTTTATACTAAAGTCCATTTGTTATCTCCTTATATCCAATCTGACTAAACTCTACCACACACTTCAAAATCTGTCAATCATTTTAGCATTGCTAAAAACTCTTCTTCGCTAATAGTCTTTACACCCAGTGCCATTGCTTTAGCTAGTTTTGAGCCAGCATCTTCACCAAGTAGGACATAAGTAGTTTGTTTGCTAACAGATGTGGATACACGTCCACCGTTATCCTCTATCATTTTAGTTGCCTCTGCACGTGTAAGCGTTGGTAACGTTCCTGTCAAAACAAACGTCATATTATCAAACTTAGACGAGGCACTCTTTGTTGGATATACGATTTGTACTCCACAACTAAACAATTTATCTATAATCTCTTTGTTGTATTCATCCTTAAAATAATCGACAATGCTTTGTGCAACTATTAGACCTATATCCTTGATTTGGCTAAGGCTTTCTACATTGGCATGCCGTAACTCGTCAAATGTCTTAAAATTTTTTGCCAAGTCCTTTGCGGTCTTTATACCCACATTATCAATACCTAATGCAAAGATAAAGTTAGGATAGTTTGCCTGTTTGGACTTTTTTAATGACTGCACTATATTATTTGCTTTTTTATCTTTAAATTTATCTAACTTTAATAACTTTTCTTCGTTTAGGGTATATAGGTCTGCTACAGTTTTGATATCTAGTTTGTCGTACATTTCATCAATTGTCTTGTCTCGTATACCTTCTATATTCATAGCGTCGCGTGAGCAAAAGTGTATTATACGTTCCTTTAGTTGTTCGGGACATTTATAAATATTTGGACAATAAATATTTACTCCGTCTTGTACTAGTGGCGTATGGCAACTTGGACAAACTGTAGGTTTGGTTATCTCCACACAACTGTCATCTTGTTGGGCAACGCCTAATATTTCTGGAATTACTTCGTTGCTACGACGCAAGAACACGCGAGCATTTATCTTTACTTTTTTACGCTGAATATCGTCCCAATTGTTCAATGTAGCACGCTTGACTGTTGCTCCTGCAATATCAACTGGGTCTAATACCGCTAGTGGCGTCAGTTTGCCTGTCCTACCAACTTGCCAAATAACTTTACGTAAAGTCGTAGTAACCTCTAGTGGTGGGAATTTGTATGCCAGTGCCCATTTTGGAAAACGAATAGTGTATCCCAACTTTTCGCGATTTGGTATTTCGTTTAGTTTGACGACTGCTCCGTCAATCAAAATGTCTATGGAGTTGCGTATATTTCCTATGTGACTAACCACATCTTCTATATCTTTGATATCTTTTCGCACTTCAAAAAAGTTACCAACCAAAAAGTGATTGTCCATCAAAAACTGCCGTAACTCTACCTGGGTGGCAAACTGTTTATTTTCAATATATGGCACTCCATAAGCAAAAAAGTCAAGATTACGGCTAGCTGTCACTTTGGGGTCAAGATTTCTAATAGCACCAGCAACAGCATTTCGAGCATTCTTTAGACCATCATCGGACTTTAGATTGTATTTGTCAAGTTCGCTAATTAGCATAATACCTTCACCCTCTATTATTATCTTACCTTTAAAGGGTATAGACAAAGGGACACTACGGATAGTCTTGACTTGGGCAGTCACATCTTCACCAACCAATCCATTACCTCGAGTAGCACCTATTTTTAACAAACCGCCCTCGTAAGTGAGTGCCAACCTAAGCCCGTCAAACTTGTATTCTATAGTAAATGTTGAATCTGGAAATTTTTGCACGACTCCGTCATACCAATGTTGTAACTCTTCAAAATTTTGCGCTTTGTCTAGACTAAAAAGTTGCTTTTCGTGATGAACTTTTGAAAAACCTTCTTTAACCTCGTCACCCACTCGTTGCGTTGGACTGTCTGGCAAAACGTATCCTGTTTGCTTTTCTAAGTCGACTAGATGATAGTACAACTTGTCATACTCTCCGTCAGATATAATCGGTTTGTCTAACACATGATAGTAATAGTTGTATTTATTCAAATCTTTAACAAGTGCCTCTATCTCTTGCTTGGTCTTATTATCTAACATTGTTTACTCCTATTTTTTTAATATTTGAAGTGGTGCATAATCAAGACTAAGTGTCTTGTTGCCCACAATGTCAAAGTTGATTGTAACAGTGCTATTGTCGTTAAGGTGTGAGTCATCAATGATAACACCGACACCAAACTTTGGGTGCAATACCTTTGTACCCATTGTATACATTGACAAGTCTTTTTTTTGAGATTGAATCTTAGACTTAAACATGTCTTGGATGCTAGTATTATCTTTGACAGTTGGTTGAGTTGTATACAAATCTTTATTCGCACCATATGACCTATGATAATCCTCAAATCTAGAGTTAAATCCATAACTGTTATTAGCAAAACCCATTTCTTCCAAAAAAGGGCTCATGTCTTGATATTTAATTTGATTGTATAGATATCTACGCCTTGCCATTGTCAAGAATAGCCTCTCTTGAGCACGAGTAATAGCAACATACATCAATCTTCGTTCTTCCTCGATATCACTTGGCCTATCACCTGCACGAATGATTGGGAACATACCATTTTCGAGTGCTACAATAAAGACCACCTTAAACTCCAGCCCCTTTACTGCATGTACAGTACTAATAAGTACACTATTGTTATCATCTTCTAGAGTATCTATATCACTAACCAAAGTAATTGACTCTAGGTAATCTGACAAAGTAGCCTCTGGGTTATTGTTTACAAAGTCATTAACACTTGCCAAAAACTGCTCAATATTCTGTATCTTATTGTAGTCTTCTTCATCATTTGGGTCATATTGTCCTACAAAGTTAATTGTATCAACAAGGTATTTAACAAAGTCTTTAACGTCTTGTGTTTGTGAATGTTCTTCCAGATTCAGATATACTTGTCTAAATAACGCTAGTTTTTTTGCTACACTTGGGCTAAAAGAATAATTTTCTAAATGTTTTATACCATCAATATAACTCTCAGAAACGACTAAACTACGTAGCTCGTTAATTACACTATCCCCAATACCTCGTTTTGGGTAGTTGATTATACGTAACAAACTTTCGTTATCTTTTTGATTTACTATGGCACGAATATATGCAATTATATTTTTTATCTCCACACGTTCAAAAAACTTAAAGCCACCTAACATTTTGTAAGGTATGTTGTACTGCAAAAGGCTCTCTTCAAACAGCCTAGATGGAGCATTGTATCTCATTAGTATAGCTATATCTTTGTAACTGTATCCGTCCTCTTTGACTAAAGAATGTATAGTCCTAGTGACATACTCAGCTTCATTACGGTCACTGTCTGCAATATAACAACACACATCCGCTCCAGACTCGTTGTCAGTCCACAAAGTCTTTTTTAGGCGTTGTTCGTTATTTGCTATCACTTGGTTAGCTTTATCCAAAATCTTTTTTGTAGAGCGATAGTTTTGCTCTAGTTTAAATACTTTGACATTTGGAAAATCACGTTTAAAATTGATAATATTCTCTATGTTAGCACCACGCCAACCATAGATACATTGGTCTTCATCACCCACAACTAGGATATTGCCCCATTTACGCGCAAGAATACTAGCTATGTCATACTGCACCGTGTTAGTATCCTGAAACTCATCAACATGGATATATCTAAACAAATTTTGGTAATATGTTCTAACATCGTCAAAATCATGCAACAATTCGTAGGTTTTGATTAACAAGTCATCAAAATCTAACGCATTGCACTTGTGCAGTGTTTCGTTGTATTTTTTGTAAACGTCACCAAACAAGTCTGGGTCCACAATTCCTAAGTTATTCTTAATGTACGCATCAAGTGACATATTGCTGTTCTTAATATTAGATATATGGAATAGTAAGTTCTTTTTTGTACTATCATCAAAGATACCAAACTCAGCACAGATAAGCTTGAGTACCTTGTCTTTTTCGGTATCTGTGTAAATACTAAAATTTGAGTCGTAACCATCGAGTTTGCTTATGTTGTGGCGCAAAATTTTAACACACATACTATGAAATGTAGATATCCACACATCTTGTGCATTTGGCACCATACGTTCAACCCTTGTCTTCATTTCGTTGGCTGCTTTGTTGGTAAAAGTTATTGCCAATATATTACGTGGGTTCACTTTTTTTTCGCAAATTAGATACGCTATGCGGTGTGTCAACAGCCTAGTTTTGCCACTACCAGCACCAGCAGTAACTAGTACAGCGCCTTCGGTCTGCAAAACTGGAGCGCGTTGTTCTTGATTGAGACTATCTATAATTTCCATTTTTTTGTCCTTTTGTATAAGATATCAAAATCATAGCAACATTTGACTATTTTGGCAAGCAAAAAAGAGGCAAAAAGCCCCTTTGTCCCAAAATTAGTTAAGTTGGTAACGCACCATATTCTCTTTTTGTTCTTTGTTGTATCTATGCAACAATTCGTTATATTTTTTTGTTAGTTTCATTAGATAAAGTTGTTTGTCTGTTTCACCCAACTTGTCATATTCATCGTGATTAATTAAGTGACTAATTGGGTTTAGTACAAAAGTATCTTGTGACTGTAGTTTGCATACCTTTTTGTAAAGCACCGCATCTGGGTCTTTGGTGGACTCGCATATTAATCGACGTTCTATACGGTGTGAATAAGCTTTTTGAAGTTTTTCACGGTCTATGTAATCTACTTTGTCAAAATATTCATCTCGTTTTTGTCGAATGTCATTCCAATAACCACTCGTCAGCCTATGTTTGGCTTGCTTTGCAGTAGATTTTATGCTGACATGCTGATTGTTCACCATATCCATAATTTTTACCTCCAAAATTTTGATATGACAGATTTTATACTATTTTTTTGACAAATCCAAATCTTTTTTGGCAGTAAATTATCATTCGACAAAGGTTGCATTATTTTGACAACAAAAAAAGAAAATATGTTCATTCGACATATTCTCTCTAAAAAACATATGTAAACTTTAATATTAATAGTCTTTTTTAATCAAAGCAAAGTATGATTGAGGGTGTTGACAAATTGGGCATTGTTGTGGTGCAGTTTTACCAAAATAGTGGAAACCACAGTTGAGGCAAACCCACTCGCACTCTTCTGTGCGCTCAAACGTCTTGCCTTGCTCAAGATTATTTAGTAGGTCCTGAAAACGCTCTTCGTGATGTTTTTCGATAGATGCCACACCTCTAAACAACTCCGCAATCTCCGTAAAGCCCTCTTCGTCGGCAATCTTTGCAAAATCTTCGTACATGGTTGTCCATTCGTAGTTTTCGCCTTCTTTTGCCCACTCTAGGCATTGCTTTGTATTACCCATACCGTGAAAGAGCTTAAACCAAATCTTGGCATGCTCTTTTTCGTTAAGAGCGGTCTCTGTAAAATAGTTAGCAATTTGTACATAACCTTCTTTTTTTGCAATGCTAGCAAAATAGTCATATTTGTTGCGAGCCTGGCTCTCACCTGCAAAAGCAGTCATTAAGTTCTTTTCTGTCTGTGTGCCTTTTAGGGCTTCAATCTTTTTTAATTCCATTTTAAAACCTCACTTTATTTAATTTTTATTGGTTATACCAAAATTCTGCATTTTTGTCAAATAAATTAGTATTAAAAACAAAAATTAGCAACTTTAGTTATTTTTTTACCTTTTTACGTACAAGACCCTTTTCACGTCCGTTTTGACTAGGTATGTAATACACGTGGTCTTTGATAGCATCTGGTAAATACTGCTGATAGACGTACCCGCCATAATCGTGGGGGTATTTGTACAGCTCTTGCTTGTCTAGTACTGGATGATTTTTTAAGTGATTAGGTACTGTGTCTGTACCAAAGTGCTCTACGTCATATTGAGCCTTGTTCATCGCTACTACCACACTATTTGACTTGGGCGCTTCGCAAGCATAAATGATAGCGTGGCTAAGCGCAAGATTACCCTCTGGCATACCTAAATTTTGTAGAGAAATTAATGCAGATATAGCTAACAACAGCGCATTACTATCCGCCATACCGATATCTTCGCTACAATGTGCAATTAGACGGCGTGCAATCAGTAATGGGTCACAACCAGCACTGATTAGTCTATTTGCCCAATATAGTCCTGCTTCTGCATCGCTCCCCCTAATACTCTTACAAAATGCTGACAACATGTCATAATACATGTTCTCGTCAGTCGAAAGTACCTTGCGTTGAATAGACTCACTCGCAACATTTTTGTCAATCACTATAACGCCATTTTTGTCTAATGGAGTGGTTTTAACCGCTAATTCTAAGGCACTCAATGCACATCTAAGGTCGCCATTACTTGCCCAAGCGAAATGTTCTATGGCATCATCTGTCAAATTGATATTGAGTGTCCCAAAACCGCGTTCTTTATCGTTGAGCGCACGTTTTAGAGCAGTCTTGATATTCTCTTTTGAGAGTGGCTTAAACTCAAACACACGGCAACGAGAGACAATAGCGCGAGTCATTGACACAAAGGGGTTTTCGGTAGTAGAACCAATAAAAATGATACACCCCTCCTCGATAGCCGACAAGACACTGTCGGACTGCGCTTTATTCCAACGGTGGCACTCATCCAGTAAGAGATATGTGCTCTGCCCATACATCAAAAAGTTTTGTCTTGCTTCGTCAATAACTTTTTTTGCGTCTGCCACACCACTAGATACAGCGTTTAGTTTAACAAATCGTGATTTTGTGGTGTTAGCAATGATATTTGCAAGTGTTGTTTTACCAGTGCCTGGCGGTCCATAAAATATACAACTGCCCAGCATGTCCGAACGAATGGCACGGCTAAGTAGTGAGTTGGGACTCACCAAATGCTCCTGTCCAATAAACTCATCTAATGTATTAGGACGCATACGCTCGTAAAGTGGGGCTTTTTGCTTTGCTTGTTCACTAAAAAAATCCATTTTAACCTCGTATCGTTTATTTTAACACATATCGCATTGTTTGGCAATTATTTAAGCGTTGTCTAGATTATTTATAGAACATTGCAATACAGCGTTTTTAAAACTTGAGTTTACCAAATCTATTCCATTTTTGCCAATATACTCTACTCCATTTATTATAACAGCGTCTTTATTGCCAGACTTTAAGACTATCTTTTGACCGTTATAGTTTAACACCATAGAAAACGAAATTTTGGGTGATTGTAGCGATATATGATGCTCTTCAATCTTTACTCCTAATACATAACAAAATACATACTCAAAATTATGATAATCTAACGTCTCGAATATAGGTATTAGTCGCTCCAACAATCTGATTAGATAATTGCTGTTAACTATTTTACGCAGTTTATTTAGATAGCAAAAAACTTCACTTTTTTTAAAGCAATCAAGATGTTTGAGAGGTTGTAAGATAAAACGCTTTGCCTTGTATGATGTTAACGCTTGTCCAGAGACTAGACACTTAGACAATATTAAATTAGCCATTCTAAACTGTGTGTCGGCACTAAGGTTTTGTAAATAAAGATGATCTAACAACTTGGTGCAATCTAAGTGAGAATACAAAAGAACTTGAATATTCAGTCTATCAATAATATCTAATAAAGTTAATGTACGTGTTTCATTAAAGGCGCTTAGGATAGGGTTAAACGGAACTTTTAGGCACGTTATTGTACGTTGAGTAAGTAGACCTATATCAAACATCAAACTAAAAGGTAAAATATCTAATGCACAAGCCCCCTGCAATTGTACAAAGAGATAACATACTCCTAACACACAACCAACAAAAGCATGGATAATAATTTTGCCGAACTTGAGATAAACCTTGTAACCTGTTTCCATAAATAATACACATAGGTATGTTTTGTGTATCTTTAGGTCTACCACCTTACCATCGTGTAAACTAGATAAATCTATCTTTATCTTATTGCCTTTAGTTAATACACAAAAACTCGTCAGCGACTGTAAGTTGTAATCAAAATAATTGATCTCAAACATATTGCTAATTGCCTTGTTATCATCAGCCAGCAATCTCAAAAAATATCGTTTTTGTAATGAATCTTTATCCAAAAACACCATATAAAATTGTTGCTTGTTTTGCCATTTTAAAGTATCAAAAAAGCCAAAATACTTACTTAAAAACATCCGCCTTTGCATATCAGTTGGTAGTACAAAGCCAAAACTAGAATAATCTATATCCAAATTATTAGCACAAAAAACTAATGTATGCTCTTTGGCTTGAGGGCGGTTAACTCCATGCAAACTTAAACTATATGCCTGATTATCTACAATCACTCTTATTGTTTGTGTTTTGGGTAGCCATTCGTATTGGCAATTGATAAAACTAATCTTGACACTTATGTCTTGTCCGTTGGCAATACTATGCAGTCGGTCAATGTAATAGTATGCACTCATATTTTGCGAATAGTTAGCACTAATAAATCTAATGTTTGCGTTAAATATGTGCATAGTATTCCCTGTTATTATTTGGCACTCAATACGTGATTTTGGACTAAAAACAATGAAAAAGCGCCCTCCAAATTCTGCATAAAAATGAGCATTTTTGTCGTTTATAAAGACCAAATTTTTACAAAATAAAAAACCATGTTTGATTAGTTTGATTCTTTTGGTGCTAAATAGTTTAGTTTTCTTCTTTTTGGGCAATAGACAAACAAAAAACGCACATAGACAGACAAACAAAATGTATAGTTCGAACATAAAATAAGTATTACCAACTATATTTTCGATAAAACAAAAAAGCGTTCAATAAAGAACGCTTTTGTTAATTAATCTTCGCCATCGTCTTCGTCTTCACGTAATGCAACGTTGTGATAAACATTTTGTACATCGTCAGACTCTTCTAGATTGTCTACTAATTTTAAAAACGCATTGTACTTGGAGTCATCAAGACTAATGAGTGTAGTAGGTACCATCTCTAGTCCTGCAGATTCTATCTTGAATCCGTCTGCCTCAAATGCTTTTTTGAGTTCATTAAGTTGCGTTGGCTCAGCATATACTGTGTAATAACCACCTTCGTCTGTTACCATATCATCACCACCGTGCTCAAGTACGATATTCATAGCGTCATCTTCGGTCTTGGTGTCAGATTGTACGTTAATAACTGCCTTACGATTGAACATATATGCTACACTCCCAGGACCACCAAGGCTACCACCAGCGCGGTCAAACAAGTGACGAATATCTGCCGCAGCACGATTCTTGTTATCTGTAAGTACGTCCAACATAAAAGCACTGCCACCTGGGCCATATCCCTCATAAACCATCTCTTCGTAGTTTACAGCATTAAGTTCACCAGATGCTTTTTTGATACTACGTGTAATGTTGTCGTTGGGCATGTTGTTTGCCTTTGCTTTTTCGATAGCTGTAGCAAGACGTGGGTTGCTATCGGGGTCAGGACCGCCCTGTTTGACTGCAATTGCAATTTCACGACCAATCTTGGTAAATATCTTGCCACGTTGTTGGTCTGTCTTTTCTTTGTCTCTGTGGGTCGTTGCCCATTTACTATGACCTGACATAATTAAATCTCCTTCCAAAAATATGTATAAATCTACCAAAAAACTACCTTTTAGTCAAGTGTTTTGATGGTCAATTGTCCAAAAAAGTCACTCCGATTTGAGCCCATACATCAATAAAGCACCAGCCACAGCGACATTGAGTGACTCTACATTATTTTGCATTGGTATGCACACTGTATGTGTAGCCAGCCTAGATACTTCATCTGAGACTCCATTTGCCTCACTGCCTAGCACTATCCCAAATAATCCATTTAACAATATGTCCTTTAGGTCAGTGCCATGCATATCTGCAACAATTAATTGAGCAACACTAGCAACTTGTTGTAACATATCTATGTCTACCTCAATTAGTTTTGCCTTAAATATTGTGCCCATAGTAGAGCGCAAAACTTTGTCGTTACGAATATCTACGCAGTTATACAAATAAATAGTTGCGTAGCCTAAGGCAACAGCTGTACGGATAATTGTCCCCATATTGCCTGGGTCTTGCACACCGTCCAAAACCAAAAAATTTTGTGTAGGCATAGCAAAAGGACTTGGGACAAAATGTACGATAGCCAACAAACCTTGTGAGTTTTGAGTATTACTTAAAGTATTAAAAACACTCTTGCTTGTAACGTAAACATCACATTCAAGATCTTTTAGAATATACTCAAATTTTGTTAAGTTGTCTTCACAAACCACCATACATTGAGGCTGAATTTTCTGTCCTAACGCGTCACGAATTATACGCTCACCCTCCAAAACTACCAACCCCATTTCGTCGCGATACTTCTTTTGTTTTAATTTGAATATATCTACAATGTGAGGGTTTTGTCGACTTGTGATTGTGTAGCGCATATTTCACTCCTAATAAAAACAGTTTTCTCTTAAAGATTGTTATCTAGTGGGAGAAAACTGCAAAAATTATTATTTTGCTATTGCTTTTTTGGCTTGTTCAACAACGGCAGTAAATGCTGTTGGGTCGTTAACAGCTAAATCAGCTAATACCTTTCGGTTAAGGTCAACACCTGCTAGTTTTAGACCATGCATAAAATTGCTGTAGTTAATGTCGTTTTGACGACATCCAGCGTTGATACGGGCAATCCACAATGAACGCATGTCGCGTTTTTCGAGCTTGCGCCCCTTGAATGCATAATTGCCACTACGCATAACTTGCTCTTTGGCAGCCTTAAATTGTTTGGACTTAGCACCAAAATAGCCCTTTGCTTTTTTAAGAATTGTGTTTCTCTTTTTTATTGCGTGCTTACCATTTTTAATTCTCATAGTTAGTTACTCTCCTCTATTATTTTATTGCGTTGGCAATCTTAGCACTGTCAGACTTACTAACTGTGCTTCCACTGGTCAAACGTCTCATCCTTCCTGAACTTCTTTTGCCTGTGTTATGTCTTGTGTTTTGGCATCCACGTTTAATAGTACTGCCACTAGCGTTAGACCTAAAACGCTTTTTTGCAGAACTGTGTGATTTCATTTTTGGCATAATAATTACTCCTCGTTTTGATTTATTTTGTTGTCTTTGGAGAAAGCACCATAGTTATCATTGAGCCAGATAGCAACGGAGCCTGATCCATGTTAGCATCATCTTTGACCATTTCGTAAAACTTGTTCATGTTGTCAATACCAAAATGCGCAAAGTTTGCCATACGGCCATGAACCTTGATAAAGACTCTTACCTTGTCGCCAGCACGCAAAAACTTTTGTACAGCCTTAACCTTAAACAACATGTCATGCTCCTCAATATTGATACTGAGTTTCATATCCTTAACTTCGGCAACCTTTTGCTTTTTCTTGGCCTCTTTTTCGCGTTTTTGAACGATGAACTTGTATTTTCCATAGTCCATAATTTTGCAAACAGACGGCTTAGCGTTTGGGTTAATGTTTACCAAATCTTTACCTTGTTCTTTTGCTTGTTCCAATGCTTGGGCAAGTGGCACTATACCAAGTTGTTCGCCATTCTCGCCGAGCAAACGCACTTCGCGTGCATTGATTTGCTCATTAATCATTAAATCCTTAATAATTAAATCCCCCATAGACTGATTTTGATACAAAAGAAGTGGATAGCAATCTACCCACTTACAAAAACCCATATACTAGGTTAATATTTACCAAATCTAAGTAAACTTGACTGGTGAGCAGTGAGTGCTACTTCTTTGTAACAGTACTAGTATATGATATTTTGTTAATTTTGTCAAGTACTTTTGATAACTTTTGTGTTAATCCAAGGCTTTTGTGTCGTTTTGTTGTTTAACAAGTTTGATAAAGTCATCAACGGACATACTGCCCATATCGCCTTTTTTACGATGACGAACAGAGATATTGCCTGTTTCGTGTTCTTTGTCACCAATAACCACCATATATGGTATCTTGTGTAGTTGTGCTTCGCGAATCTTGTACCCAATCTTTTCATTGCGATTATCCGCCTCAGCACGCAAACCCATTGCATTGAGTTTGTCTACCAAATCTGTAGCATCACTTGCTGTACGGTCTGTCAGTGACATGACTTTTACTTGTACAGGACTTAACCACAAAGGCAAAGCACCTGCAAAGTTTTCAATCAGGATACCAAAAAATCTCTCAATACTACCAAATATTACTCTGTGTAACATAACAGGCTCTTTTTTGTCACCATTTTCGTCAATGTATTCTAGTTCAAAACGTTTTGGCAACTGCATATCTAGTTGTACTGTTCCACACTGCCACGTTCTACCAATTGCATCCTCTATATGAATATCTAGTTTTGGTCCATAGAATGCGCCATCACCTTCGTTAAGAATGTACTTTAAACCCAAACGATTCATTGCTTCCTTGAGATACCCCTCGGCGGTCGCCCAATCCTCGAGTGAACCCATATGGTCTTCTGGCATTGTGGATAATTCAATAAAATACTTGAGACCAAATACTGAATATACTTGCTCTACAAGTTTCAAAATACCTTCAATCTCATCTACCACTTGGTCAGGACGCATAAACAAGTGTGCATCATCTTGCGTAAAACAACGTACACGGAATAGACCATGCAAAGTACCACTCGCCTCGTGGCGGTGAACTTTCCCCAATTCTGCGACACGCAAAGGTAACTCTTTGTAAGAGTGCATATTCTCTTTGTAATACAGTATTCCACCCGGGCAGTTCATAGGTTTGATAGCAAACTCTTGTTCATCTCCTGGAATAGTAAATGTATACATATTGTCTCTGTAGTGTGCCCAGTGACCTGATTTTTCCCATAATTCACGCGACATAGCCATAGGTGTGCTAATCTCTTGATAACCAGCCTTGCGGTGAATCTCTCTCCAAAAGCTCTGCAACAAATTGAGTACTGTCATACCGTGTGGCATAAAGAATGGCATACCAGGTGCATATGGAGAGATAAAGAACAATTCTTGTTCACGTCCAATTTTGCGGTGGTCACGAAGTTTGGCTTGCTCTAACCTGTCTAGGTACTCATCCAACTCTGATTTTTTAGGGAAGCAAGTACCATAGATACGGGTTAACATTTTGTTGTGCTCATCACCTCTCCAATAAGCACCAGTTACTGATTGCAACTTAAATGCTTTGATGATTGAGATGTCTTCGAGATGTGGCCCACGACAAAGGTCGATATATTCGCCCAAACGATAGGTTGAGATAGTCTCACCCTCAGGAATATCAGAAAGTATCTCTACTTTATAAGTTTCGTTGAGGTCACCAAAAATTTTTAAACCTTGTTCTCTAGTTATTTCGGCACGTTCGAACTTAATACCAGATTTGATTATCTTACCCATTTCTTCTTCTATCTTTGGTAAGTCATCTGCACTAATTGGTTTTTCGAAATCAAAATCGTAATAAAAACCATCTTTTAGTGCAGGTCCAATACTAATCTTTGCATTAGGATACAAACGCTTTACAGCAAGTGCCATAATGTGTGCTGTAGAGTGACGAAAAACCTCCATACCACGCTCATCTTTTAGAGTGATAACTTCTACCACATCTCCATCTTTAACAGGGCTAGACAACTGCACCATTTTGCCATTTACACATCCAGCCACTGCATTGCGTGCCAACCCCTCACTGATTTTTTGTGCGACATCACGTACCGTAGCGTTGTTTTGCACATCCAAAATACTATTGTCTTTTAATTTAATTTGCATGTTTTAACTCCTTTTGTAAGGGACAAAACAAAACTCGCCCCTTGTATTGTACAAAGGACGAGTTTTACCCGCGGTTCCACCTTTTTTGCTGTAAGCACAGCCACTCTTTACTCCAGTCACGCCAGAGTATGCGCAGTAGCGTATGGGTAGTTTCGGATTGTGCGCTTATCAGTCACTCACAGCCAAAGGTGACATTCTCTCATGACAGTGTGCATAACTCTACTTGTCCCATTCGTTATACTATTGATAGATTATATTTTACAAAGATTTCGTAACATTGTCAAGTTTTATATCATAAATTTTGCAAAAAAATTTGTTATTTTATCTGCACACGTGTGTCAAACAAATCCACAATCAATTGCTGTAGACCGTGCATTGTTGGGTTGCTATGCATGATGATTTTACGCGGAGCAAGGTCAATAAGAGTACAGATGACTTGCATTTCGCTAGAGTCCAATTGTCTAAAAACCTGCTCGTTAGTCTCTATATCGACATATAACAAGCAGTTATCTTGTGGCGATACAATGACATTGTCGACTTTGTAATCTAGATTTTCTATCAAAAATTTAAGTAAACTCAAAAAAGTCTCACTAGACAAAAAAGCGGTGCTATTGTTGTTGGTAATATCACATAAATCTTGCCACTTGCTCTTTAATGAATGTAACCTAAAGTTTAAGTAACTCTCAAGGTTAATGGTTGGCATGCACTGCAACATACGGTACGCCAAAGAACGTTCCAACTCCAAATCAAAATAGGTGTACACTTTGATGAATGGCTGAAAATATTCATTGTCTGGACTAACAAACATGATATGCTCCGCAAGAAACTCATATTTAAACATTTCACAAAAGACATCGCACAATAGTTTCTGTAGATATCCCCACACTTTATTTTGTGACTCGTCACGCGTTGCAATTGACAAGCACGGCGTACAGCCCGTATATCTACCCAAAACTACTTTGTCACCAAATTTTTGATATAATTTTGTCTGTAAATATGTAAGCATGTCTTGATGTTCAAAATTTGATTTTATTGTTATTTCCCACATACTATCTCCATGTTGATAGTATTGTGTGAATGTTTTTCATTTTTATCACGCAAAATTTTACGAATTTTGAAATCTGAACAAAAAATAGATAGTCTCTTAACTATCTATCATTTGCATACGTTTTGCATATTTACCGTCAAAAGCCTGTGTCCGCAAAAATTCCCTGACCATATGGCGAGCAGATATATCTGTGCCAAATCTCCCCCTCAGTACCAAAACATTGATATCATTGTGTTGGCGTGCCAATTTAGCAAGTTTTGCGCTAGTGCAAAGACCTGCCCTTATACCTTTGTAGCGGTTGGCACAAATTGACATACCTATGCCACTGCCACAAATTAAAATACCCTTGTTGTCAGTAGATGTTAGTACCTTAGAGACTAATTTTTTGGCGTAAATCGGAAAATCTACACTCTCAGTACTATCTGTACCCAAGTCAACAAACTCTACACCAAGTTTGCCTAGGTATTTTTTGAGCATCTCTTTGCGAGTAAAACCAGCATGGTCACTGGCGATATATAACATAACATCACTTCCTTGGTTTTATTGTAGCATTAACTCATTACAAAAGCAATCATTTTATGCAAAAAATTCACTGTTTTGCACAATGGTTGTTTGTAACTAAAAATAAGAGTATCACTACTCTTATTTTGTATCCAAAATATCTTTTTTATTTAGTTTTTTTGTTTGTTGAGTCTTCTTTTTTATAAGTCTTTTGTGTTGTATATGTCTTACGAACAGGAATTGGCTCGATATCACTTGCGTTTATTTTGCGAACTGGCACACTAGATATCTTACCTTTTTTGGATTTAGATTTTTTATGTGTGAGTAGATTTTTGTCGTCCATATTCTTTAGGATAAATCTAGTCTTTAGTGGTTCTGCCTCTTTTGCTTTTATATATTGAATAACAACCACAAGTAGTAAAATAGCAAACAACACACATCCGACGATTATGATAACTACGCCCCAGTTAAAGTCTCGTTGAAAAACCGCCTCAAGAGCCAGATCACCACTCAAATTTAAAGCATATACCTCGTCAGTACTGATGATTTCGTTATTATATGACCACCCAACAAAACTACAATTATTATTTGCAACAGCTATCAATTGCACAATGTCACCTGTAGTATTGTCACTCACAATATTGACCGAACCATAACTTTGGTCATTGGCAACGACTGCAATCTTAAATTGTGGTACAAATATCGCATCAAAACTTTGTGCTTCGTCAGTTATGGTAGTTGTCAGCGACGATTGACTTGAGACCTCTTTACCATTTTGCTTCCAACAACTAAATGCAAAACCATCATTTGGATGAGCAGTTAACGTGATAACACTACCCACTTTGTAAGTGCCAGCACCCGACACAGAACCAGCATTATTGTCATTGACGTTTGAAATAACGTTCCCAACTTTGGATAACGAGCACAAAACTGTTTTAGCAGAATCTACATTTAGAGCACAATCCACCTCTTTTGATAGCAATCTATAAGAGCGAGAAATGCTATCATACAAATACCATCCATTAAACTCATAGCCAGAATGAATTATTGCAGACAATGTCAAATTTGAACCATAAGTATAATAATCATTTGATAGGCCGTTGATTGTTGCTCCATTTTCATAATTTTTGGTTATAGTGATTTTATAATCTACTGGTTTGTAAATAGCCTGGATATTCATGTCCTTTGTTACTGAGATGTTTAGAGTTGTACCAGTAGAATATGGCTGACCATTTATTCTCCAATAACTAAATGCAAAATTTTTGGCAACGTCTGGATATGATGTTTCATTTTGATTGAGCACAATCACTTGCAATGTGTCTTTATAAGCATATTTGTACTCGGTGCTGGCGTATGTTCGGCTAAAATACGTCCAACCATTGTAGTTAAAGCGGAAGTCACCGTATCTTAAGTCATTGATATTAAATGTAACTTTGTATGTATCCAATTTAAAATATGCTGTCAAACTAATATTTTTGTCTATTGAGTTAATAACTCCTGTACCGTCTACATTGAGTTGATAACTACCTTCAGTTAAGTTAGTGTTAAGTTCCCATCTATCAAAAGAATATCCTACTGGGCAAGTTGCAGAAAAGTTTGCGGTACTGCCATATGTATACGTTGTATTGTCATCCGACAACACAACACAACCATCACCAAAAGTTGTGCCATCGTCTGCATAACAATCAAATGTCAAATTATAAGTCGACAACTTGAATGTAGCATAGATAGTTGTATTATCCTCTACAACAAAAATATAACAAGAATTTTGGCTCAATGGAGAATTATTACTATCTACCCACTCGACAAATTGATAGCCTGTATTAGGTAGAGCATTAACTGTCACTGTTTCGCCATAAGCAATATTTTGTCCGCCATTGTTATCTACCGCTCCATTATCATTTGCCTCAATATTTACAACAAAAGTTTTGACCGTTACTTTCGGAGTTAAAGTTAAATCTCCACTCAAACCTACCTTTGTAAGTATCGCGTTATCTGTATTCCACGTTTCGTCGTCTGCACCTGCATACGAGACTAGCCACCCCTCAAACTGGTATCCTGTAGCTATGTTGTCAACTTTTACGCTAAACTCTGCATCAAAGTCAACATTATATTGCACTGCTGTTGTTGCGGGCTCAATAAAACTAACAGAATATTTATCTGTAGATTGCACAATAGTGACAGAGTATGTTTGTTTTGTAAATACTACACCCACGACATAATTATCAAAGTCTTGGATTACGAATGTATTAACACCGCGACCCAAAGTAGTTAGTGCTAGGCCATCCGCAGATATTGTAAAATTATCCAAATAATAATTTGTCGCTAGGCTGGATTCGTCGATATTAATAGTGACTACTGCACCATAACTAGCTGTGCCACTAGTCATCGAGCCTACTCCGTCTATACTAAAAGTAACATTGGCAATATCACTATTGCTAGAATCTAACGTTACTTGATATTTTTTTGCAATAAAAGTAAATACAATGTTGTCATCACTATTTACTACAATATCTAGTTGATTGTTGTCAAATGTTAGTTCCCCACTATTGCTAGAAACAACTGATTGTAAAGCAAAACCTGCATTAGGACGTGCCACAAGACGCAAAACATTACCTACCCTAACACTAATACAAGAATCCGTGCTAAATGTTATATTTGCCCAATCAATGCTATCTGCATCACTAGATTGCGAATCTTGAGATACAACATTACCTTGCTTTGAGTCATTTGTAGCAAGAGTTATGGTGTAGCACTTGTACTGATAGACCGCTGTTAAAATACTATCGGTTGACAAGAATAATATATCCGCAGTCATTGTATTAGTGCCAAAATCACTAACATTACTTTGCAGAGTGTTCACACTCCATTCTACAAACTCATATTTACCAGAATTTTCGGTAGTAGCAGATGTTTCTATACCAACACTCTTACCTTGCTCGATATAAAATACGTTCCCACTCTTTATAATTGGTGTATACCAATTGGTGCCCGCTTGTTTTACACCGTTGGTATCATAACCATAAAAATTTACACTTGCAGGAACTACATTATCAATAGCCTCAACATTTAGTTCCACCCTAGCCAAAATATTTACACGTGTCAAGTATGGCAATCCACCATTTACCATAGCCCCTATATGCCAAATTGCATCTGGGTCTGAACCCCTAGAATATGGTAAATATTCGGTACTACCCATACGAGTAATAGACCAATAACTATTGTATGATGTATAGCGTTTGATTCCAGTAATATCTCTGCGAGCGCCCGCAGTATTTACATCTGTCGTATAGACCGCATCCTCATAATAAGCATTACGAGTGTAAGACGCCTTTGATGACTTGAAGTACCCCACAATGCCACCCACGTTATTACCATTGCCCAATTTTGCTACAGTAGCGGTATTGATGGAATTACTTATTACATTGCTGGTAGTATTCTCAAGAGCACCACCAGCAAGGCCACCCACATTTGCATCTGTTCGTATGCCATAAATAGCAATTTTGCCAGTAGCATTGTCAGTGCCATAGGTCACGTCTGACAACTCTAAAGTCGCAGATTGTGTGTTTAGACAGTTAAACAACACTGCACCATCCGCTACCAATCCCGCTATACCACCAATGTACATTGCACCATGTACCGCACCATTGTTATAGCATTCTTGAACAACACAAGACGCTGTAGCATCCATAACAGTAGTGCCACTAATTTTGATATTTGTATCATCTATGTTACCACACAGATATCCTACAACAGCACCTACATAATAAGCGTTTGTGTGAATGTTTGTGTTAGCCATACCTAATAGTTTAATAACTGGCTTGGCTTGCAATGTGTTTTCTCCGCTTTCATATGTAGTATAGCAAACAGCACCAAACAACCCAGCAGTAGTATTATCCCAAATGTAATCATCATCTGGTTGCGTTGTAGATGTGGCAACTGTTTCGTTAGATGACACATAATATCTCTGTATTGTTAATCCATAGATGGAATATCCATTACCATTAAATGTTCCCGAAAAAGGAATTGCATCCGAATCTACTGTACTGGACAACCCGCCAATAGGTGCCCAGTTGTACATAGACAAATCTAGATGAGTCGTCAGTTGATAACTGGCCCTTGCATAGGTCGTATCCTTTTGCACATTAACCAAGTACGCCAGTCTTAACAAATCATTCACACTGTTTATAGCATATGGGTTGGTCGTAGCATTGTACGAACTAATACTATCTATCGTGCTAAAACTATCCCCAGTAAATGATTGACTGAGTACAGTGTCGTCATTGAGGTCAATTAGTTCGGTTGGTGTCTCGACGGCATTGGCCTGGTTAGATTGTACATTTCTAGTTGCAAAAATTATGCCAAAAAAGCACAGTGCTGTACACAGTGTCAAAAACAATATCCAAATCTTTTTGGTTTGTTTTAATTTTGTAGGCATAATGCCCTCCTATTTTATTTTTCCAAAGGAAACACTACTTCGAGATTGGCATTTTGTACATACCCCAAATATTCTGGGGCAAAACGTTTGCCGTCAATCTTAAAGCCGTCACCATGAAAGTCACTACCACCAGTCTTTAGCAATTTATTTTTGTCACAAAAATTACTCAACCATAGGCAGTTTTCTTTTGTGAACTTTTTGTGCACACATTCAAAGCCATCCAAGACATTCAAACTTGCTAAACGCTTGATTAGCGCCTTTGGATTTGGTTCATCATATACCTTAAACGCATGTGCAAATGTCACCACTCCCCCAGCATCATGCACTTTTTGACACGCTGTTTGTATAGAAGGAATCTGTTCCATAATATCATGGCAATAAAACAATGCACCAGGTTTTACGACAAAGTCTCTGTAAAAGTTAGCACTTTTTTTTATACCATAATGATCGTACAACTTTTGATTTTCGGGATATTTGGATAAGTCATTAAAAAAGGTCTTTTGAGCTGTGCGGTATCTCGGGTCAAATTGGAGTCCCTTGGTAATTTTAAAGCCCAGGCGCTCACCTATCCTCACTAGTGATTTTAGACGTTCTTTTTCAAGTGTTAGTTGATAATCTCGATTTAAGTTTTCCCACTTAGCTAAAGTGTCCAAGTCAAAGTCGTACGCCAAAATCTCGTATTTATTACCCTCAAAAGTAACTGCAATTTCGCAACCGTTGATTGTTTTGCCACCATAAATAGTTGACCTTGCACCCATATCTCGTACTTCAAAATTTGCATCCAATACATCATGGTCAGTAAACGCCAACACCTCGATACCCCGCCTTTCGGCAAAATTGAGCAACTCTTTGACCGAATACATACCATCTGAATATTGTGTGTGTATATGCAAATCAATCAATTGCCCGTTGCGATAAAGTTTGTTGTACATTATCCTTTCCTCCTACCTAACTAAATACAAAATATCCACTAATATTGACTGCATTGTTGTCAAATTTTACTTCGTTAATGATAAATGTTACTGGTTCACCATTCTTTAGCTCAAGCTCAAACTGTGTACTGCTTGTGCTTGTACCACTAATTGTCACTTTGTACGAAATATTCATCAAGAATAGTGCTGTATATTTTGTACCATCACTATCTGCAACTAGGCTAACGCCATAACCATTGGTGTTAGTTTGAGCTTGGTTAATGACGTTATCATTAAGTTTTACAGATGTACTGTTGCCTACAATATCTTGGTTGTTAAATTGAATTGTTGCACCATTCAATTGCGATGTATCAGTAACGCTACTAGCAATCTTTATGTAAACAGTCTGTTTGTAGTTGTATGTAAACATAATTTTGATGCTATCATAAATGTTTTGTTCACTACCTTCTAGCATCACAAATGTATGCTCAAGTGTTGTCGCCCCATATTGTGCTAATTGTGTTCCTGTCGCTACATCTTGAACAACAATAGACATTAACACCAAATCTATACTAGATATAGTTGTAGTTGAATTAGCACCAAACGCTAAAGTGTGACCATAATCCATTTTAATGGTTGATGTTGTAGTCGAATCTTTATCAAAACTTAATGTCAAATTGCCAGTCTTAGACAAATCTCGTGCTGTTATACCTTGAGATTGTAAGGTTGCACTACTACTTGCCAAAGTGTTGGCATCAGACTCAAATGCCACACTAAATGTCCTCAGTTCAAAGTACACATACAACGTAGTATCTTGCGTAATTGTATATGTGTAAGTACTTGTGTTTTTATAATTATCCGAGTCTTGAGTACCAAAAAATCCTGTACTCATATTTGCACTTGTACCATAACCCAAAACCTTATGCCCTAGATTTGAGGCGGTTGTATTAATAGTAACATTTGAACCCAATATATAACTATATTGTTGTGCCGTTAAATTGGAGGTTATTTGATTGTCTTTGGACAACTCCAAGGTATATGCCGAAGCATCTACAACACTAGATGTGCCTTTGTAATAAGCAACTATATTCAAAGTTGTATTCACAGGATAAATAACAACACGCAACAAAACTGTGTTTGTAGTTGGGCTTAGCGCAGTATTGGCTTGTTGATACAAAAGACTAGCCAAAGTCCCACTATTAAACAACGTATACTGAGCTTTTGCAACCTCATTGCCATATGTTTTTACTAAAACAAAAGTTGTGCCATTATCAAAAGATGCCTCTAGTTGTTTTAATCCATAACACATATAAAAGTTGTCGGTAGTTGCCATATTAAGTTGCAAGGCACTGATGTCCGTATAAAAATCAATGTTTGTAAATTGTGTAGGAGCGCAACTTACATTATCTGTAATGGTAGTGTAAGCGTCATTATTTAGCATTGCAACAGATGGTTGGATGTTTATTAATATATATTTAACTTTTATCTCACCTATCACAGCAGACGTGCCTACAGTCAAGTCATAATAGTAAACTCCATCGTCATTCTGTGCTGGAGTAACGTCCTCTCCGTTCACGGCAAGAGATAAATATTCATAACCATATGCATAATTTGGTACAAAACAAATACTTACCAAAGCGCCATATGCAACAGAAATGCTTTGATGTTCCGAAGTAATGCTATTCACATCAACACCCGAACCGACTAAAATATAGATACTAGCAAGTTTATTTACTCCACTATCATTAGACGCCAAATCAGTGCCAAGTGCCACGTTTGCGCTGACTGTATGTGTATTCAACAAAAAGTTGGCTATAAGAGTAATATCAAAAATATCGTCATTATCAGTTGTTATAGGAATGCATGAAGCAATGTTGATGCTAGTCGTATCAGAATCTAACGTAGTATCAACTCCATCAATAGTTAAGGTCCAATGGTCAAGATTGTAGATTGCCACACCGTCGACACTTGCATTAGTGTAGTCTACAGACAATCTTAGCCCACCTGTTATGTTGTAAACAAAGACATCGCTAACTGTTGTAGTACTAGCAGTAATTTGTGCACCATTTGCTCCAAACTGAACGCTCGCACTTGGAGTATGGTCAGTACCGTTAGTCGTAGTGCCCAAAGTTAACTGCAATTGGCGTTCAAAGTGAACTTGGATATCAAACTCATCGGTGGTAAATGCATCTACGTCTCCTACAGTCAATACGTACACAATGCTATCTGCATTTTGTGTTACACTAGTCCAATATCCATAATTATTGTTTAAATCCGTACCAATAGATGTGTAAGTGGTGGATGTAGCACTAGTCTTGTAGCCCAATCCTACAAAACTTAACTCTTGAATATCTGTCTTTACTGTTATAGTCAATATAGCATTAACGTCATATTGACTACCATTGCTCACTCCTTGCGAAGACACGCTGACTGCATCATTGTTGGTGTAACTGGTACTAAAGTCACTATATAAAGTGCTGATACTCACATTATACGTCTTAACAAAACGTGCCTCAAGATAGACATAATCAGTCAAAACTTCTGTAAATTGAGCCTCGTCGTTGACCAGTACAGCCTCATCCGAACCAAGCACTGGAGCACCACTAGTAGACAATATTATTGTGTACCACCCCAAGAACCTATATCCACTGCTACATTGTGCTACAAATGTAGCGTTTGTACCTAACGTAGATATGGTAGATTTGTATTTTGTGTTAGCGTCTGCTAAAGTTACGTAATAATCCCCAGCCGAATTATTACTAGAGTACAGCTTTATCTCAACTTGCTTTACAAATATCTTTAGCGTTGGAAACCCGTCATTTAGAATATTTGACTTAAACCATACACCAGTTAAATTTGTACTAGAATAAAAGTCAAATCCTACAAACGTAGACGCACTGCGTAAACTATCTAAACTATCACAATTTGTACCATAAGATTGAGTTTGAGTGCTCGTATAGTAAGTATTAGACACACCAAAATCTGTCCCAGCACTTCCCAAAACATCGTTATTAGAACTCACTGTACCAATATTGTAAGCGTTGGTTATGGTAGCGCTGGATATTTGACCTACCAAGCCTCCAACAGCATCGCTCCCAGCCACAGCACCAGTGTTATAAACATTTATTATAGTAGCATTATTTATATACCCCGTCAGTCCACCAACATATTTTGCACCACTAACAGAACTATTGTTGTAGCTCTCGCTTAGAGTCGCTCCATTATCCATAACACTAACTACACCACCAGCATAATCTCCAGCGGTAGACCAATTTGTATTTGAAACTGCTACGTTTTTAATAGTGCCGCCACTGACATAACCAAACAACCCCACTAGTCCAGAGTTGGCACTAGATGCGTGACGCACAACATAACCTTGCCCATCAAATATCCCACTAAAAGGTTTTGAGTCCGTACCTTTGTTGTACAAACCAATTGGAGTCCACACAGTCACTCCTGACAAGTCTATATCATTGTTCAAAACTATATATTTACCTGTATACGTATTACCTTGTAGTACATTGCTAGACAATGTTAGTAAATCAGACACCGTAGATATAGTGTAAGGATTAGATTGTGTCCCCAATCCCGTAATTGCTAAATTGACCGAATTGGAGATTAGATTACCTGTGTCCTCTGCTTTTTGTGGTATCATAATATTTAAAGCAGGGCGAATACTAAAGGTTTGGGTCAAATCGCCACTTAGCAGATTGCCATCTGTACCTATATAAACCACACCATTAGTAGTAGTAGAACGTAAACATGCACTGGTATCCAGCATACGACATGTACTAGACAAATTCCATAGTCCAGTACTTACGTTCTTACTAGATACAATCTCTAGATTAAAACTATTAACACGCTCAGTAGAGGCATTGTCGCCATTCAAAAAGCCACCTACCTCATAAGCGCTTGGCAACCAAACTTTGTCTTGGGTAGATATGTCGTTGTTTTGTATCAATAGATTGTCAGTGGTAAGTAATTCTACGTTTTGCATCCCATGTATTTGATAATTAGGCATAATGCCACCAGTAGCTACCACATAATCATCAAATTGTGCAAAGCCAATATTCTTTAATAATTGCGGATAAAACTCATCGTTAAGATATGCTCTGACATTACTTTTGGCATAATCCAAATCTTGCGCGTCAAAAACCATTGTAGCCACACTGTCACAAGCATAAAGAGTGATGACATTATCTTGAATGTATACCACTTCCCATGTGTAGCCACCAAAAGAGACCAAAACACCTTGCACACCATTAGCATTACCTAGCGCAACATTATCACCATAGCGCTGACTAGCATCTCTTAGGTCAGATAAAACCGAAGCGTTCCAGCCTTTTTTGTTCACCAATGGTTGATTAGTAAGGTTTGTGAGTGTAGTGTCCAACATCTTGTCATTTTGTGTCTCGTTCTTTGGAATCAACACAAAGGACAGCGCAACAACAAAAAGGCACAAAACGCATACACCTAATGTCAACCAAAAACCAGCACTTGATTTGTTAGTACCTGATTTTTTAAAAGACATATCTTCCCTCCTTTTTAACAATTGGTAATATTTTGTTATTTAATACTAGTTTAACCAAAATCTATACAAAAAATTTACAATCAACCTCAATGTATCGACCTTATTCGACAGGCTTTTCGTCTAAATATGTTGCCATAAAGTCTGCAATGTGGCACAACGTCGCTATTGGATATTGGTAGTACGCCTCAGACATCATCCAAGATGCTCCACCTATCACCCTTGCATCAAATCCACCCATATGCCAGTTGATTGCCATTGCTTCTTCACGTGAGAGTTTCATAAATCCACTTATCATATAAACAGACTTTTCACCATGACCAAAAGGCAACTTGTCATCGACTGTATATACTGGCTTTTGCACCCATGCGCCGTCTACTTTTGTATTGCGCACCTCTTGTTTGTAATTGTTGACCTTGCAAATATCATGTAACAAGCCAATCACTGCAATACTCTCATCGCTTATCACCTCAGAGCGTTTGTCACCGTATTCTGTATCTACCAATTTTTTTAATCTCTTGTAAACATTAATGCTGTGAATACACAAACCGCCCTCGTAGTTGGAGTGAAATCTAGTACTGGCTGGAGCAGTAAAAAAATCAGTCTTAACCAACCAATCTAGCAATTCTTTTGCGCCGTCTCTATGTATATTTTGTTGAAAAAGTTCCAAAAACTCTTGTTTTGTATCAACCTTTTCCATAAAAGCCTCCTTAAAAATCTGCTTAACTAAAAATATAAATATCTCTATTATGATACAAAATAACAATTTTTTTGTCAAATTAAAAAACGCTAAAATTCTCATATTTAACTAAAACATAAACAAAAAAGCATCTTGACCAAATTTAGTCAAAATGCACGTCTTTATTTTATTTCTTTTTTGTCTGTACTCTACCTAATTTGGTATTGTCTTTGTCACGGCTTTGCAGTTCTTTGATTGGGTGTTCATCTACCATAAAGCGATAATCTTGCCCATCTCTATCTATTTTTTGTTGAATAACTTTGTGACTAGGCGTATCTTTGCCTGTGCCGTTGATTATGTGTTGGTATTCAAAAAACGCATAATCTGGTGGCAAGTCGTTAACATCTACAAAGTCTTCGCACTTACCAGTGTTGTTAACAGTAGTTTTAATTATATCACGTACATAATCTACTTGTGGCTGTATATTTAATAATGTTGGAAAATCTGCGCCATTAACAAACATTTGTTGCCATTCTTTATGTTCATATTTTTTTAACATTTCACTTGCCAAGTGTAAATGTGTTATTTCTTGCTCAAGATGTTGCTTCCACATATCTTTTATCTTTGGGTCCGTCTCATATGTCATGCAACTATAGTACAAATAGCATTCTGTATATTCGTGCATAACTAAGTTTTCAAGCCATGTACAATTTGTATCCAATAGACTGCCATAACTAGATACATGCTGTTCTTCAATCATACCTATCTCTTGGAACAATTGACGACCATAGTCATTTTTGTAAAAACACCCGATATTCATATAATAATTCATAGTTTGTTGCTCGGCAGCGGTAATAATGTTAGTGTTTAGTTTAGTTAACAGGTCAGCCTTGTTAAAGTCTAGACTATAACGAATATCGTCTCGTGGATAGCGATGCTCGGATATAGTTGGTCGCGCTGGCATAATCTCGGTGTAACGGCCTACAATCGTTTCTGCGTGTACATTAGAGTCAAATTCTAACAAATCAGAATATCTATACAAATGGTCAAAGTCCTCTAGCAGAGCAAAATCTAGAGTTGCTTTTACATAAGGGTCTGGTTCCATTTTTGCAAGCGTGGCTGTTAGGTCAACCGCCAATTGTTCGTAACCTATGGTTGTTTCAAGAATATCCTCGTCTATAGGCTTTAGGTCACTAATTCGCATTTGCTGTTGTTTTTCGGTACGCCTAATAAACGCCAAATCTCTACGTATATCGTTATTATTGCAATTACGGTTAAACTCATGCATAAACCAGTTGGCTTCGTACTCAGCGCCGTTAAGCAAAATTACACGTAAACGTGTGTAAGGGTCTACTGTGTGTTTATCATAACTATGCGGATACATCTTGCTCCAATTGATGAACATTTTGTCAATAGGCATACCTTCTTCGTTGAATGGGTTAAAAGACATAAAATCACCTCACTAGTATTTTAGAACAGTCTACCCAAAATCAATCAAAAATATACAATGACACAACAAAAAAGATAATGTGTATATAACATTATCTCATAATATTAATATCTGCGCAATTCAAAATCTCTACCTTCGTCCCATCCACAACTTGCGCCCTTACAATGCCCGTTGGCTTGACAATATTGTTTGTTTTTGTAGTGTTCCAAAATCTTTGCACACTCAATGTTTTCAGCTTGTTTGTCCCGTAGATATGCTCTGTGTGCATCATCTTGGTATCCAGCACTTCTCACGAGACGAGCAATGTCTTGATTGCGTTGTTTTAGCCCGTTTAAATAAGTATTTAAATTGCGTTGTACCACTTTGTTTATCTCATACTGCGCCATGGCACAATCTCGTTCGTATAGCACACGCACAAAATCATTAATATTAGCACTTTCAGTCATTACGCCAAGACTGCCTTGTGGATGCCTTTCACGGTATTTATCATAAATAGCTTGCACTTCACTAATTCGTTTTGAATCGTTTTTTAACATATCTGGTATGTAAAACGTTAGGTTGTCTGTATTATTTGGTAAACTAAAATGACAGTCCAAAAATCTATGTCTCTCCATTTGTCCAGCGCAAGCAATAGTGCAAGGATAATTCAGAGTATAATGGTAGCCGTATTCATTTTGTATAGGCATTTTGTTTCTAAAAAATGAAAAGCCTCTGTCAAAATGGTCTTTTAGTGTCGACATTTGTAAACCATTATCTTCTACAAATTTAGTAAAGTCGGCAAGGTCAGATTGCATATTTTTACATACCCTTGGGTAATCTTCTATCTTAAAATCTTTTGCCCAGTTGTACAAATAGTTTAGTTGCCTTAGGGATACAGTGTAAAACATGTCTTTGTAGTGCATGTCCGTTGGCATACAATACCTTGCATTCTCTAGTGCAATCTTTTCGGCCCTACGCTCAATATATTTGCAAGGATTTGGAGTTATCTCCTTAATTTTACCAAGATAAAGTTGAGTCAAGTCGTCAAAATCTTGTTGTTCATTTCTAGATAACTGCATGGGCCTATATCTATCCGAACTCTCTTCGGCAGAATAACATCGTTCACCATTGAGTGCCATAAATGTAATCTTACTAGCGTTTTTTAGATATAGTGTAAAATAAACTTGGTCAAATGGACTATGGTGCCCATTCCTTAACAAATTATCTGTACGCTTTACAGACTTGTTTGTATTTTCTGCAAAAAATTCATCATACGTCTTGTCTGTATAACAAATACTAGCAATCTTGCCTACTATGCTCTTTAAGTCTTCGTTGGTAAAACGCTCTGTAGTACAGTCCGTCCTGTTGCCTGCTATCTCATATCCAGCGATTTTTATCTCCATAATTCACCTCGAGTGTTATTATTAAGCAATAATGTAACACACCCCAGACAATCTGTCAATTATAATCTAGGTTAAATCGTAGATTAATATTACCAAAAATATTTGACACTAAATTTTTTGACTTTTTTTAGATTTTTTGTTGACAATAACACAAAATAATGATATTATGTATAAGTCACATTCAGTGAACATATTTTGGGGGTATAGCTCAGCTGGCTAGAGCACCTGCCCTGCAAGCAGGGGGTCGTCGGTTCGAATCCGACTATCTCCACCAATTGAGATTGTGTTTGCAATCTCATCTATTTTATGGAAATATAGCTCAGTTGGTTAGAGCACCACCCTGATAAGGTGGGGGTCGATGGTTCGAGTCCATTTATTTCCACCACCACTTAACAGGAGTCTCACACTCTTGTTTTTTTTGTGCCTCCTTG